>DASZEU010000410.1:0-7050 GCA_035940535.1 Candidatus Angelobacter sp. | reverse complement strand
CCAACATAAATAATTAGTGAAAACTAATCAATTTTCGGTTTTTCGAAAATTCTAATTTAGTTCTTCTTAGTCTTTCAGAGGTGTGACTATAATTTGGCATAAATTTCGCTTTTAGGAATATAGGGAGATTTCCAGTGACTTTCAGCAGTCGAGTTGCAGTCTTAGCAGTGATCATGTTTTTCGGATACGGGGTTCATGCAGGCGAGGGATCTCTCAATATTGGCATGATTCCAGATGCTGGGGCGACTCAAGTTTCCGTGCAAGAAAAGGCTCCCTTGAAGGCCTATCTGACTAAGGCTATGGGCCGTGAGGTCAACCTGGTGATTCCCACCAGCTACAACGCTACCATTGAAGCGCTGGGAAATGGCTCGCTCGACTTTGCGTATTTGGGAGGCCTTTCGTACCTACGGGCGCACAAGCAATACGACGTGGTTCCTTTGGTGCAACGTTCCGTGGACTTGCAGTTCCACTCAGTTTTTATTACGCCGGCAAACTCTCCTGTCCATTCTCTCAAGGACTTGAAAGGTAAGAGGTTTGCCTACGGAGACATTAACTCCACTTCTGGCCACCTCATTCCTTTTTTAGAAATGCGGCAGGCTGGGCTTGATCCTGACAAAGATATTCAGTTCCGGTATTCGGGCAGCCATCCGGCTACTGCCAAAGCGGTGGAGTCGGGAGCCGTCGATGCCGGGGCCTTGGACGAGACCGTCTATAACACGTTGGTCGCGGACGGCAAACTCGACAAGAACAAAGTCCGGGTCTTCCATAACTCAAAACCATTTGTTGATTACGTCTGGGTGGCCCGCAAGGATATGTCGCTTGCGGATCGTGAACGATTTATCCAGGCTTTCACCTCTTTGAAAGAGGGACCAGACAGTCAGGTCCTGCAGATCCTTCGCGGAAAGGATTTTGTCCGAGCGAACAACGAGGCGTACACAGTCCTGCGGTTGATCGCGCAGCAACTTAAGATGTTGTAGCTTTTAGCCTGGCCGCCACTAGGTTTTTTGGCCAGTTGATTGGCACAGGGTCCCCATGTTAACGGTCCATGAAGTTGTAGTGGCTCAATCGGCAAGAGCTGCTGCGGTGCTTGAACGAATTTCCCTCAATGTAAAACGAGGGGAGAAAGTTGCAATTCTCGGGCCCAGCGGCGCAGGCAAGACTACACTCTTCCGCGCAATCAGCGGATTTCTTCCCATTCGTTCGGGAACTATCACCGTAAACGGAACCACTGTGAACGGCCTGCGTGGTAAACGGCTGCGGACCTTGCGCCAGAACATCGGCATGATTTCCCAACGCCACGATCTAGTGGACCGCCTCCGGGTTTATGAGAATGTGATGGCGGGAGCACTCGGACGCTGGTCAACCTTGCATGCCTTGCGCTTTCTTGTTCATCCCCTGAAGTCGGAGCTGGAAGAAGCTGAGCAGGCCTTAGACAAGGTCGGTCTGGCGCGGAAGTTGCTCGCGCGTACTTCGGAGCTTTCCGGAGGTGAACACCAGCGGGTTGCCATTGCCCGTGCCCTGGTGCAACAGCCTTTGGTTCTGCTGGCGGACGAGCCGGTGGCCTCTCTTGACCCGGTCTTGAGCGGCCAGATTCTCGATTTGCTCTGCGGCCTCGCTCACGACAACGGCTTTACTCTCATCTGCTCCCTGCATCAGCCGGAGCTGGCCTACGAATATTTTGACCGGGTCATCAAGATGACCGAGGGCAACATTGAATCCGATGTTATCCCTCTTTATCGTGCTCCTGCACTGCACCTGGGAGTGGGGGCATGATGCACCCCTGGGAGAGTTTCATTTCGCAACTGCGGCAGTGGCTCCCTCCCGAGCACTCTTGGTCGTACGTGTGGGGACTTCACACGCCGCTTTTTGAAACTCTGGAAATTGCCGCCGCATCTATGCTGATTGCCATCTTTCTGGGGTTGCTTCTGGGGCTGTTTATCGGAGCAAGGCTACCGGGGTTTCGCGCTCTCTACGCGTTGCTTACCTCATTTCGCGCCCTGCCTGATTTAACCCTGGCGCTTCTGTGCGTGATCAGCATCGGCATGGGACCGGCAACCGGCATATTGGCCTTGGCGATGTTCTACACGGCTGCCGTGGGCAAAATTTTTGCTGACCTGTTTGCGTCTGCCGAACGGGCGCCGGTTGAGGCACTGCAAAGCACAGGGGCCAACCGCATCATGGTGGCTTTGTATGGACTCTTGCCCTTGCGGCGACAGGACTTGCTTACCTCCGGCGGTTACGAGTTTGAAAGCGCTATTCGCGCCTCGGTGGTCGTAGGCTTCGTAGGCGCCGGTGGACTTGGAACAGAACTGGTAGGTTCTCTCAATCAATTTAAGTATCACGAAGCCACGACCATGATTTTGCTTCTTGTGCTGCTGATTGCCCTGGTCGATGGCTTGGTGTGGCTGGTGCGCCGCCAGCCGAAATTGGTCCTGCTCTTGGTTGTGTTCGGCGCAGCCGCGGCCTTCGCCAATCGTCCTCATATCTTTTACGTGCGCCATGCACTCACCACATTTGCTGCAATGTGGCCTCCCAAATTAGCGCAAAACGAATTCGCCAGCCTTCCTAAGCTGATTGGCGAAACATTGGCCATGGCCTTCGGAGGAACTTTATTAGCCATCGTTTGTGCGCTCCCGCTTGGAGTAGCCGCAGCCAGAAATATTTCTCCGTCGTTCGTCAGCTTTCCAATCCGTCGCTTTCTGGAGGGCCTGCGGGCCATTCCCGAAGTGGTATGGGGGCTGATTTTGCTCGGGTTTGCTGTGTGGGGGCCGTCGATGGGCGTCTTAGCCTTGGGGCTCCATAGCATCGGGACTCTGGGGAAACTTTATGCTGAATCCCTGGAAAACGTGCCGCCGGAGCCGGTCATGGCTTTGGCTGCCACAGGTGCTTCCAGGATTTCGATTACCAGCTTTGGTCTGTTGCCTTTGGCATTTGGGCCGGTCGCTATTCAAAGCTTGTTCCGCCTGGAGTGGAACATGCGCGCCGCCACAGTTGTGGGCATGATTGGCGCGGGTGGAATCGGGGGCGCTCTTTATTATGCCCAGCAACAGAATTTTTATCATCCGATGGTTGCCTACATCATCATCACCTGGGCGTTGATCATGATTGCCGACCGGGTGAGCGGACGGTTGCGCAGCCGCTGGGGAATTGTGGAAATTGACAGATGAAAAAAACCAGCACATTGTCGTCTCGCCCCGTTGTGGTGATTACTCATCGAGTCCATGACCAGGTTAAACAACTGCTCAGCGCAGAGTGCCGCGTGATTTGCAACGATTCACAGGAGAGTTGGACTCCCGACGTACTTCTGCAGCAGGCGAGCCAAGCGGATGCCTTGATGGTGTTCATGCCCGATAGCGTGGACGACCATTTTCTCTCCCAATGCCCTAACCTGAAAGTAGTGGCAGCCGCGCTCAAAGGCTTTGACAACTTCGATGTCGAGGCGTGTACCCGTCGCGGTGTCTGGTTCACCATCGTCCCGGATTTGCTCACGCAACCCACTGCCGAACTGGCCTTGGGCCTGGCGCTGGGTATCACTCGCAATGTCCTGCCCGGAGACCGATTGGTTCGTTCCGATAACTATCGTGGCTGGCGTCCGGTATTGTATGGCCGCGGATTGCGCGGGCAGACTATTGGAATTATCGGCATGGGCAAGGTTGGTCAGGCGTTCGCCGGGCTGCTTGCTGGGTTTGACACCACTATTTTTTATTCTGACCGGACCAGGCTGTCTCCCCAGGAGGAGAGCCGGCTTCGAGTTTCACGCGTGGACTTTGACCACCTGATATCCATTAGCGACGTGGTAGTGCTGCTGGTGCCTCTGCAAAACGGAACGCTGCACCTGATCAACAAGGCTACCCTGGGCCAGATGAAGCGCGGGTCGTATTTGGTCAATGTTGGCCGAGGCTCAGTGGTGGACGAAGAGGCAGTCGCCGAAGCGTTGGCATCCAGCCAGCTTGCAGGATATGCTGCTGATGTTTTCGAGATGGAAGACTGGGCGCGCCCCGATCATCCACAAACCATTTCAGCGCGATTGCTCGCCAACTCTGCCAATACTCTCTTTACTCCGCACCTTGGATCGGCGGTTGACAGCGTACGCCTGGAAATCGAATTGGCAGCCGCCAGAAATATTCTTAAAGCATTAAACGGCCAGGAACCGGCAGATGCCATCAACCAACCGCGACCGGCAGAACCTGTTGTTGCCGCTGATGAACGCAGATTGGCGCTGAAAAGCCAAAGTTACCAGTGAATTCACGAGGTTTTCCCCGA
Source organism: Candidatus Angelobacter sp. (assembly GCA_035940535.1). Classification (GTDB taxonomy): domain Bacteria; phylum Acidobacteriota; class Terriglobia; order Terriglobales; family Acidobacteriaceae; genus Angelobacter. The sequence goes on along the minus strand of DASZEU010000410.1, from coordinate 2,787 downwards.
AGCCGCGCTCAGCTTAGGGCTTAATCGCGTCGTGCAACTCTGTATTTCTGCGCCAGTGCTGGCGGAGCATCAGGAAGTACTCTATCGCCCTAAGCTTGGCATTCACCCTGAGAAAGTTACCACGATACTCAGCGCGGTAGATGATACCCACTTCCCTCCCCCTGGCTTTTTCCTTTCTGCCCGACTAAATTAATCCCCGGAGAAAACAACATGAAAATTGTTTCAATGGTTCTGAGCCTTGTTTTGTTGTTAACAGTAATGGCCGTATCGGCTGATTCTGACCGCAAGTATATTGTCTTGCAGCGAGAGGCAGCCAAGACAGCTCCATTCAGTGAGGCGGTGTTGGCCGGAAACACTCTCTATATCGCGGGGCATCTTGGACTTGATCCGAAGACTGGCAAACCCGGCGCGACTCCTGAAGAAGAAGCTCGCTTGGTAATGGAATCATTGAAGCGCACCGTCGAAGCCGCGGGCCTGAGCATGGATGATATGGTCTCCGTTCAGGTGTTCTGCTCCGACGTGAGCGTATTCGACGCATTTAATTCCGTCTATCGCACATATTTCCACGGGAATTATCCTGCGCGGGCCTTCATCGGCGCCGGCAAACTGCTTTTTGGCGCTCGCTTCGAAGTGCAAGGAATCGCCGTGAAGAGATAGGAAGCGGCTAGCTACTGGCTGCTAGCTCCTAGCCGGAAAAATCCTGGTGTCTGATAGATTGACTAGAGCCCCCAGGGATTTTGGATTCACATCGTAGAATAAAAGAGCCTTGCCTGTTCCATCTGAATGCGATCGTTTGCGTGTTGTTATGGTACGAACGCGCAATCCGCTTAACATTGGCGCGGTGGCCCGCGCCATGAGCAACTTCGGGTTTATGCACCTGCGGGTTGTGAATCCTTACGAGCCGGCCTTTCGCGAGGCACGCTCGGCAGTGGGCGCCGCATCGCTGCTGGCCAGCGCCGAACAATACCAGAGCGTCTCCGAAGCAGTGGCCGACTGCACCTTGGTGGTCGGAACCACTGCCGTAGGCCATCGCGAATTGCATCACCCGCTTCGGCGGCTGGAAGATGGCCGAAAACTCATCAACAAAGAACTGCGCTTGGGCCGCGTGGCGCTTCTGTTTGGATCGGAGAAAGTAGGTCTTTCCAATCAGGATTTCAGCCATTGCCACTGGCTGATGCGTATCCCTACGCGCGAAGAGCACAGCTCGATGAATCTAGGACAGGCGGTAGCGGTCTGCCTGTATGAACTTGCGCGAGGCTTCGCGAATGAAAGCATGAATACCGTGCGAACGTCTGAAAAACAACCGCTTGCGAGCGCCGGTGAAATCGAACGAATCACAGTTTTGCTATTGGAGTCGCTGCGCGCCAGCGGCTATCTCAGCTCAAATTCCAAGTCCGCCAGCGAAGCCAGGATTCGACGCCTGGTTCGTCGCCTAAATCTGCCCGCAGACGACGCCGAACTCTGGCTAGGTATCTTCCGCCAGATTGCGTGGAAAGCCAACAAAACGACATTAGCCCCTGGGAGTTGAATATGCCGGAGCTGATTAGCATTTTTGAAACAAGGTCTAGTGATTTGACCGTGTAGGAAAAGTATCTTTTGTGAAGACTTGTAACAGGGCATGACCTTTAGTCGTGCCGAAAAACATTAATAAATCGCGCGTTTGCCGAGTTGCCTCTTAATCTGACGTTGAATATTTACGCATTCTCGGTGTTCCTTCGGCGGAACCTCAGGACAGGCTCTTCAAGGCGCAAAGAACGCGCCTTCAGGATGACAGCGCATTTCAAAGGTAGAAATTGATCCTCGACGGACGCAAAGTAAGTGACATTAGGCTAAAAGCCTGGGTTTTTAAATTAGAAATTACAAATTGCAAATTATAAATTTCTTCGTATACTACGCTGCTGATCCAAGAACACAACGAGGTTATGACCTGCCATGTGGTTTCCAAGAAAGTTCATCTTCATCGGAGGAATAACTTTTTCTTTACTCGCTGCCGGTCAGACTCCAGCCAAATCGCCGGAGTCAGCCAATCCATCTCCTGGTGTAGCAGCTACGCAGCCTGTAATTACGGTTCACGGCCTGTGTGCGCACCGTGATAACGATCAAGCCAAGACACACAATACAAGCGGGTGCACCAGGACCATGAACCGGGAACAGTTTGATGCCCTGGTAAATGCCTTGAATCCCGAGGGCGTACCCCTTCCACCCAATGGGCGCCAGAACCTGGCCAGGAGCTACGCTGAATATCTAGCGATAGATGCTGCCGCCAAGGATTCCGGAGTGGAAGATACTGTTCAATTCCGCGAACTGATGGAATGGCTGCGGCTGAAGACCATCACTGATCTTTATCGCCGCAAGCTCCAGGAGAAATATCGCACGCCCACCCAGGAAGAAATCACAAATTATTACAAACAACATTTCTCCGATTATGAAACTATTAAGCTCGTTCGCGTTCTCATTCCCAGGGAGAGTCCAACAGGACAGGACAAGGACGCATTCGACAAGAAAGCATACGATCTAGCCAGCGCCGCTCGGCAGCGTATCCTGAACGGTGACGATCCCACGCAAATTCAGAACGACAGCTATTCCGCGCTTGGCCTGTCTGCTCTTTCCTCTGCTGATTTGGGAAGCCGGCGGCGTAGCGATTTTGTCAAGGAGGAAGGCGCCGAACTGTTCTCTTTGAAGCCCGGAGAGGTCAGCCAGATCGAAACCGAGCCAAAGAACTATGTAATTTACAAGCTAATCAGTAAAGAGGTGAAGTCCGAAGACCAAGTGAAGAATGACATTTCA
>DASZEU010000409.1:0-4288 GCA_035940535.1 Candidatus Angelobacter sp. | reverse complement strand
TCCCAGGATGGCCGTGCCGGTGTGGGAAATAATGGTATGCCGGGTGAGCAAAGATTCATAGTCATTCAACTCCAGTTCTTTGCGCTTGCTGTAGGCATAGCGATAGAGCAATGCGAATACCCCAAATACGGCTGTGAACCCCAGGCTGTAGATCACCATCAAGGTAGGAACTTGAGACACCTCGATCATCCGTTCCATGTCAGGCGGGGCCAACAGTCCACCGGAGACTGAGCCAACGAAGAGGGAAAATAAGAATCTGAGCGGATAGACGTAAAAGAGCACCACAAATAAGAGAACAGAGTTCAAAAAGACGGCATAAGAAGTCTGCAAGCCATAGCGGCGCGAGTAGATGTAATGATGATACCAGGCCCAAATCAGGATGGCGAAACATGTCGCAAAGGCGACAAAGCCTTTCATGTCGGTGATGAGTTCAGAAAATGCTTTAGGAGCTTCAAGAGAGACGACCAGCAAGGTAACGGCAAAAGCGAATACCGCGTCAGTAAATCCTTCGAGGCGGGAAATCTCGCCAGCACGCCAGCGGAAATGCTTCTCTCCCGGAATCAGTTTATTGGCAATCATCGTAAGCTCATTGTGCCATAGCATCCACCACCGCTGGTGATGGAGCTTCTGTCCCAAACTCGCCCTCCCAGCGGGCAATCACAGCAGTGGCCAGGCAGTTGCCAACCACATTAATCGTCGTTCGCGCCATGTCCATAAGCTGGTCTACTCCCAAGAGGATGAAGATGGGCCAGCTTGGCAGGTGAAATGAATCTATGGTGCCTAGAAGGATTACAAGTGTGGCCCGCGGAACTCCCGCCACTCCCTTGCTGGTAAGCATGAGCGTAAAAACCATCATGAGTTGCTGGCCAAAACTGAGGTGGATCCCGGCTGCCTGGGCCACAAACATCGAGGCCAGCGCGATATAGAGCGTACTTCCATCGAGATTGAAGCTATAGCCGGTGGGCATGACAAAGGCAACGATCTGTCGAGACACGCCAAAGGCCTCCATGGCCTCCATGGCCCGAGGCAGAGCAGCCTCTGAGCTGGCGGTGGCGAAGGCGATCGATGCAGGCTCGGCAATGGCCTGAAGAAAGCGCCGCAAAGGTAAACAGGCAATGAGCGCCACTGGAAGGAAAACGCACAGAACAAATACCACGAGTGCGGCGTAGAGCGTTGCCACCAGTGTAAGCAGATTCACGATTATGCCAAAGCCCATGGTACCGACGGTATATGCAATCGCGCCAGCCACGCCGATCGGAGCAAATAACATGACAATGTTGGTGAACTTGAACATCGTCTCGGAAAGACTCTCGCAGAATCGCAGCATGGTACGCCGTTTTTCCTCTGCGACCGTGGCCAGCGCAATACCAAAAATGATGCTGAAGACGACTACCTGGAGTACTTGGCCCTCGGTCACCGACTTGGCGATGTTCTCCGGGAACACATGCTGAATCACGTCGGAAGCAGTTTGTTTAGTTGGCGCGATCGGCTGTGCGGCCGCTGAGGCGGGCGGCGTTACGCCTACACCGGCTTTGGAGAAGTTAATCGCGCCCAAGCCAATGAACAGGGCAATCGTAGTAACCACTTCGAAATAGATCAGGGCTTTTATGCCCATTCTGCCAACTTGCTTGAGGTTGGAATGTCCAGCGATCCCCACGACCAGGGTGGAAAAGATGAGGGGCGCAATAATGGTCTTGATCAGCCGCAGGAAGATGATGCTTAGCACCTGCAAGCTGGCGGCTACCTTGGGCCAGTCGTGGCCAATTTCTGCGCCCACCAGGATACCGGCGAAAATCCACACAGTCAGCGAACGACGGCTATAGGCATAAGCGCAAAACGCCAGCATCGCCGCCCACCGAACCATGAGAAAAACTTGGGGAGAAAGGGGCGCTCCGGTGTAATGCGCTAGTGCCCACAGCACCGAGGCCACTCCCGCGAGCAACAGGAAGGCCAGAAGAAGGCGGAATTGCATGGGGGAATGTTTCATCAGCGCAACAGGTCCTCCAGTTCAATCGAGCTTTGAGTTTTTTCGTCACGGTATTTCACGATGAGCGGCGTGTAGAGGGAGAGGCCCCATTCCGCAGCTTTGCCTTTCTGAATGGCCCGTGCTCCCGGAACTACTACGGCATTTTCCGGAATTATCAGAGGCTGGTCGGCGCTGGCGCGATAGATTTGCTCGCGCACAATGTCATACACCGGAGTGGCGCGGGTCAGGACCACGCCCGATCCCAGCACCGCCCGCGCACGGACTTGCGTACCTTCATAAATGCCGCAATTGCCGCCGACCAGTACATCGTCTTCGATTACTACAGGTGAGGCATTGATCGGCTCCAGCACTCCGCCAATCTGGGCCGCAGCGCTCAAGTGAACGCGCTTGCCGATCTGTGCGCATGAGCCTACCAAGGCGTGCGAATCGATCATGGTGCCTTCGTCCACATAAGCCCCGACGTTCACGTACATGGGTGGCATGCAGATCACCCCTGGAGCTATGTAAGCGCCGGAACGAATCGAAGAGCCGCCGGGAACCACTCGTATTTTGTCGTCAACCTTGAATTGCCGGGCTGGATAGGTGCTCTTGTCGACAAAAGAGAGTGGGCCATTTCCGCCACTCTCCACCAGTTCGCCCAGCCTGAAGCCCAGCAGGATGCCTTGCTTCACCCAGGCATTGGCCTGCCACTGCCCGTTGATTTTTTCAGCAGATCGCACCTCGCCCCGGGTCAGTGCCTCGCGAAGTTCCTGGAAAGTAGCTTTAGCCTGGGCCAGAGGCTCTCCAGTGAGAGGGCCTGAGGCATAATATTGCTCGATGGCTGTTTGCAATTTTTGCATTGTTGCGGAGTATACCTTTCGGAACTTTTGCCAGCAAACCACACGGTTTGCATCTGATAATTAACGATGAACGATTTTCGATCTTTGCAAGGGACGGCGGTGGCGCTGGTGGCTCATCCTGATGATGAAGTCATAGCCTTTGGGGCCTTGTTCCAACAGATGAAAAAAGCGATTGTCGTCTTTGCAACCGACGGCGCGCCTCGCGACCCGCATTTCTGGGAACGGTACGGATCGCGAAAAGGATATGCAAAAATACGGCGGCAGGAAGCTTGCGTAGCGCTGAACATCATTGGTGCTCATCCAATATTTATGTGGGAGCGGGTGAAGGGCGGCATCGCCGACCAGGAGCTTTTCAAGCGTCTGCCGGTTGCCGTTCGGGCCTTCGAGCAAATTCTGGTTGAAAACACTCCTGATTGCGTGCTGACTTTGGCTTATGAAGGCGGCCACCCCGATCATGATGCTGCGTGCTTCATTGCTTCCGATGTAGGCAAACGCCTGAAGCTGCCTGTTTGGGAAAGTCCGCTCTACCACCGCCGTACCGATGGTTCCATCGCAACTCAAACCTTCCCCGCAACCACCGGCAACGAAATAGAACTGAAAGTGGAGGACCCGGCCCTGGAGAAAAAGCTCCAGATGTTCCACACCTACAAATCGCAAAGTTTAGCGCTAGGTAGCTTCCATCCGGAGATTGAGAAGCTCCGTCCGGTAATGGCCTACGACTTCACTATTCCTCCAATGCCCTGGAAGCTGAACTATGAGCTATGGCAATGGAAGATGACCGGCGAAGAGGTAGCAGCGTCGTTTGCATCCTATCTACGGAGCGCACATTCACGGGGCGCATGAAAATTTTAAATTTCAAATTTCAAATTTTAAATTTGATTCTCGCATGATGGATTTGACCCGGAAACGACTCCTCTACATCGCCTACCCTCTGCTCACTGTTTCCGAAGAGAGCGCCGGCGGGGCCGAGCAGATGCTGTGGACTCTGGAGCGGGAGATGGCTGCGCGGGGCATCTCCACTACCGTTGCCGCTTCTGCCGGTTCGTATGTTAGTGGAGAGCTTTTTTCTACAGGCAATGCATGTACCCAGCCGGATGATTTTGAGAGCCGTAACAGCGAACATCAGGAGCGGACCATTGAATTGATCCGTGTTCGTGCGCGGCATGGACGGCAATATGATCTGGTTCATGATCAGTCGGGCAGCTTCTGGCCGCGCGCCTCAGAAATTGATGTCCCGGTGTTGGCCACATTGCATTTGCCTCGTCATTTTTATCAACCACAATATTTCGAGAATCTGCCCCCGAATGTAAGCTTCAACTGTGTTTCCGAATCGCAGGCCCGCGAATTCTCTGACTTGAATCCAGCAATCGTCCCGAATGGAATTCCGCTGGAGCGCTTCCATGCCAGCCTTGGTTCACGAAACGGATTGCTGTGGCTGGGACGCATCTGCGAAGAGAAGGGC
>DASZEU010000408.1:0-21323 GCA_035940535.1 Candidatus Angelobacter sp. | reverse complement strand
GATCCGCCTCTTTCACTTCCATCAGAGGTTGCCTCCAGGAATCAAGAACTGCCACCATCCGGCACGCCCGAGCGCGGTTGCACTGGAAGCTCTGTACGAAATTGGTACAAATCCGCGCTGGCCAGCGGAACGCCTAAGAATTTCGCATACATAAAGAGCTCGTGCTTGTGATTTACCAAATGCTCGAAGTTGCCGAGCAGAAGCGTGAGCACGGTCTCGCCTTCTTTCACAAAAACCGTTGGAATCACGTGAGCAAGCTGTTCATCTGTCAAAAGCCGAAAACCCTGACCAAGGTAATCGCGGTACTCGGAGATGCGTTCAAGAGCTTCTGCCTCTTGGCAAAAATGGTTGACCGGACGCTGCCTCAGCTCAAGGAAATGTGAAAATTCATCCGGGTGAACAGCGTAGAGAACCGCAACGAAACCCGCCAGACACTGGAGCAAATGCCCGAGCAACTCGCCTACAGACCTGGGAGTGGCAACTGGCATCTGCGGCAGGGAGGGGCGCCAATGGAGATTACCTGCAGGAAGACGAGAGATAATCCCCAATAGACGCCGGATCTGCTCATCAATTTTCGCGAAAAGGTCCTGCGATAGACAGTTCGTTGCCACGGACGTCATCGACACTAATCCTGGTTACGTATTTCACACCAATCGAATGACACTTCCAGCACTCGCCAGCCAAAGAGGACCTAATCGTCGAATCCTTAAACGTGAGCGATTGAGTCAAGCACAGGCGGCTTCACAGGTGCTGGCAAGCCGTTACTCAGCCGCAGCACGCCTTGGTTGTATGCTGCCTGCCGGTCTACTCCGATTTTAGCGAGCGTGAAGCTATCTGAACCAGGCATCAAAGATGGTCCTGCTGAACTGTGGGCTGCTCTCCACCCTGGTCCTCCTCCACTACGGTAATCTCGATATTCCACATTCCGGTTCTGGCCATCCTCAGAATTCGGATAATAGAACTGGAAGTTCTTTGGATAGTGCTGAAAATCCATTACCGGTCCTGGAGTGTAGCTATCATAGATACGCTTGTAGGCCCGGCGCATAACACTCTCCGAGAGCCCGTTATAGTTTAGAAACTCGTCCTGGACCAGCGCTTGTTCAATGGAGAGCCAGCGCAAGTGGTCAACCTCGCTGCGGATAATCCCGTCGCGCAATCCTTGCTGATAAATAGTGGTTCCGGGCATCGCGGAGAGGTATTTCACGCGAGTGATGTGCTGGTGTTGCTCCGCCCACTGGCATGCATGATCGAGAGACTCTTCCGTTTCACCCGGCAGGCCAACGATGAGAAGGCCGCCAAATCGCACTCCCGCGTCCCATGTGTTCCACATCGCGCGATTGCTTAAGTTCTCGTTGTTTCCTTTGCGCGCCGTTTTCAGGATGTTCGTTCCCAATGATTCCACGCCATAAAGAACAATGTCTGATCCGGCCTCCCGCATTCCATTCAGTGTTTCCGAATCCACATCGGCGCATCGCGTGAGACAAGTCCACGAGAGATTGTATTGTTTGATCACATCGAGATATTCCAGAGTTTGCTTCTTGTGGGAGGTAAAGGTCAGATCCACGAAGAAGATGAACTCCGTGTTGTAATTCTCACGAAGGTGACGGAGATCGCGATCTAAGGTCGCCGGTGATTTCACGCGCTCTTGCGGGGTAGTGCGATAACAAAAAGAGCAGTCCATCTTGCATCCGCGGCTATAAGAAGCAATGATCTGAGGTTGCAGCCCACGCGGATCCTTTGACTGCGGCCACAAATCCAGACGCATACGGGGAAGGCTATCCAGGTTCGGCATTTGCCCTCGCGGCGGAGTCGAACGGGCGATGCCTTCTGCATCCCGGTACCAGATTCCATTGATCTGTGGCAGTTTCTGAGGCCACAAGCCCTGCATGTATGTATTGAGAAGCTCCAAAATCGTGAGCTCACCTTCGCTGATAACCGCAATATCTGCTCGCGTATTGTCCATGAAAACGTGAGGCACGGAAGTAACGAGAGAACCGCCCAAGATAATCGGCATATCGGGCCGCGCCGATTTCACTTCCTCAATCAACTGCTCCACAAACGGATAATTATCCTCGAACGTAGCAATTCCAAGAATGTCCGTGCCTTCAAGAACTTGATCATAAGCTGCACGAAGCGGGTCCTGCTCGTAGCGGACGTCAATAATGCGCACTGGGAAACCGGCGTTTTGCACCACCGTCGCGATGTAAGTCACTCCTTCGTATGGTGAAGTTAGAAAGAATTCCCATCCGCGTGGCATAGTGAAAGGTGACGGTCCAACCACCAGGCAGAACCGTGGCAATGAGGCATTGGTGGAAACAGGTGTGATGTCCTGCTGTTTCATTTGATCCATGAGGATCTCATCTGTGCTGGTGTTGGAGGTGATGTAGAGGAATGGGGCCAACGACGGAGTCTTAGGCATAACGTTCTCCCATATTTCAGATGTTTTTGTAAAGTCAAAAAACGGAAAAAGGATATCATTAAAGGAAGTAACAAGTCAATCTATCGAAATCTATCGGGTGGTTTCCTTCCCACTTTTGGGAAAATTGAAAACGGTTTTCATTTTCTCACGAAGCATGATTTCCGACATTGGTTGCTTGGATATTTTTAACCATTTCTCAAGGGGGCAATTTTGCGTAGATACCACAAAATTGTGATTGCACGCATCCATCTCCCCCGTGTTTTACTGTTGACTCCCGGTGGGAGCACGTGGACATTGTTTGCAGTATAATGCCTTGGCGCTGAGTGGTTGAGCCTGAGTTTTCTTCAGCTCTGCCAGGCGGTCAATCTTCCCGACTTCAGATCCTATGGTGAAATCATGCCGTCACAAAAAACAAATCTCATTCTGATTAGTCTCGATACTCTTCGTGCTGATGTTGCCTATCATTCCGGCATGAAGAATTTTGACAAGCTCTGCCGCCGCGGTACGTGCTTTCTCAATACAGTTGCTTCCTCACCGCTGACCCCTATCAGCCACTCTTCCGTGATGACCGGCTTACAGCCGTTTGAGCATGGTGTGAGGCACCTCCTACGAGAGCAAATCTCCACGCCTAAGCCTTTGCTGGCAGAAGTCATGGGTTCTGCTGGATACGCAACGGGTGCAATTGTTTCTTGCCCGGGTATGAATCGCTGGTACGGCTTGGATCGCGGATTTCAACATTATGACGACGAGATTCCCCGCCTCGCTGATGGCCGAGACCCGCTCAAGGTTGCCGACGTAAAGATTCGTGGTACCGCCTTGAAACGCGCTCCCTTAGTAGTGGAACGAGGTCTGAAATGGCTCAAAGCAAACCGTCATCGTCCTTTTTTCCTGTTTATTCATTTCTTTGATGCACACTGGCCTTATGAAGCCCCTGAGCAATTTGGCGCTCCGGAAGCGAATCCGTATGAAGGAGAGGTTCATTATGTGGACCACTATCTTGGTCGCTTTCTGGATCAAGTCCATGATTGGGGACTTGAGGAAACCACATTGGTGACAGCTTTTGGCGATCACGGCGAAGATCTGGCCGGTTGGTATCAGAATGATCATGCTGGGCACGAATTGGGGCACCCGGAAGAAAACGGACATGGGTGTCTTCTTTTTGACGCTACTCAGATGGTGCCATTGGTTTTTGCTCATCCCTCTCTGGTTCCCGTAAACACCCAGATCCGCCGTCAAGTGCGCTTAGTGGATATACTGCCTACGATTGCGAACCTTTTGGGCGTTCAAGATCCTGTGGAACGCGCCGGCTCATCGCTCACCGAGTTCTTTGCGGGCGATGCGCCGGATCGTTTGGCATATTGCGAAACCTATTACCGTGAAGAGCAAGGCCAAGTCCGGGGAGGAATTCCTGGATTGAATGCATGGCAGGCCGTACGGATCGCAAACCGCTACAAAGTCATTACAGATGTCAGGTCAGGTTACACATCGGTTTACGATCTGGTAGCGGATGCCAATGAGAAGCAACCGATCACTTTTCCGAATGCGTTGCCGTTGGAGGCCGGGGTGGCGGCGGTTTCCTAGTTTAAAGGCAATTCAAAAGACAGTGCCGCGACACCTTCCAGGAATGTACATGGCACGCCCTGTGCATTGATCCGAAACTTTTTGCTGAATTTGAAGCACTATTGGGAGCCATAACCGACTATGAATGCGGGATGTCATGACTCATCTGATGTGATTGAGCATTTTACTGCTCGTGCGAAAAAATATGATGATTCCAGCAATTGGTGCACTGACCAGGATTTAATGGCCAGGGTCGTGGAACTTGCTGCGCCCATAGAAACAGATCGGGTTTTGGACGTAGCCTGTGGTACAGGGCTGGTATCCAAAGCCTTTCGCAGCCACGTGGCCTCAATCACCGGGCTCGACCTGACACCCGCGATGGGGGTCCAAGCTACTCCGTGGTTAGATTCGCTGGTAATCGGAGCCGCAGAACACATGCCTTTCGGGGATGGCGAATTTGATCTGACCGTGTGCCGCCAGGGAATTCAATTCATGCATGCAGAAGAAGCCATCCGCGAAATGGTTCGCACCACGCGCCCCGGCGGCCGCGTAGTCCTGGTGAACCTCTGTGGCTTTGGTGGAGGTGACGAGGAAGAATACTTCGAAATTCTTCGTCTCCGTAACCCAGCCCGGAGATATTGCTTCTTGCCCGAGAGCTTGTCGGAACTGCTTCGAACTGCAGGTTGTGCGTCCGTCAATGTTCATCGCTATACGATTGACGAAGACATCGATCTTTGGGCCGACAATGGGGCCATTAGCGAAGCAAATCGCAACCGCATCCGCACTATTTACCGCGAAGCCTCTCCAAATTTCAAGCGTCTTCACAGGCTCCGCTATTTAGAGGATGGGCGCATTGTCGATCACATGCTGTTTGCCATCGCGATTGGCATTCCTTAGTGGCTCTCCTCCCGGTAAGGAGAGATAAATATTTAAATATTTTATTGGACTTCCATCACTTTGAGTTCCCCATCACCAATTTTCATCATTGGTACCGAGCGCTCTGGGTCAAACCTGTTGCGCTTGATTCTCAATGCGCATCCAGCCATCACTGTGCCCCATCCGCCTCATATCATGGCGTATTTTTCACCCCTGGAAAAATACTATGGGGATTTATCGAAAACTGAAAACTTTTCCCGGCTAACAGATGATGTTGTGACTCACGTCCAGCGCCATATCTATCCTTGGCCTACGCCTCTAAACAGGGAATCGTTGCTTACCGCGCAACCGCGAGACTTGTTTGGCCTTTTCGCTGCTATCTACGACCAGCACTTGGCATTGTCTGGCAAGCGTCGTTGGGGATGTAAGAGTACCTTCATGATCCACTACGTCGATCGCATTCTCTCACTCTATCCGGATGCTCGCCTCATTTGGCTGGTCCGCGACCCGCGTGATGTTGCCCTTTCCTCGCGCAACTCCGTCTTCAATCCGTTTCATCCCTATTATGTGGCTCAGTTATGGACATCACAACAGAGGCTCGGGTTAACCTTGGAGGCAAAACTCAAACCAACGAATCTGATGCGTGTTCATTACGAAGATCTGATTTCCGATGCGGAGCGCACTGTCAGCCAGATTTGCAACTTTATCGGCGAAGATTTCAATCCTGCCATGCTGCGCTTTTTCGAGACTGAGGAAGCCCGCATTTCTGCGCATCTTGCTCATGACTGGCGCAAGACAGCGATGCCCATTCTTACCGGCAACGCTAATAAGTACATCCGCGGCATGCATGCAGACGAGGTCGCAATCATTGAGTCACAGGCAGGAGAGATCATGAACCGACTGGGATACAGGCTGGTATCAACCTCGCTTGCCGTCCAGAAACCCGGCCCTCTGCAGCGTATGAAGTATCGTGCTGGAAACGAATGGCTGAAGCTCAAGGTTGAGTATCGCTCCCTGCGTGAAGATCGCAATCAGGGGCGGCGATGGGCCCGTCGCATGAGAATCATAGGCTTGAAAGTGCGGTTATCCTTAGGCTTACGCTAAAACGCATTCGGAAACATCATGCTATCGTTTATCCGGCTACACCATCTGATGGTCGTGTAACTTGGGTAAAGGCGGAATATGCAGGACGATGGTCGCCTCTCGCGAAGGACCTACAGCAATCGCTGCCAATTCGATCCCAAGCGCCTCGACTACAAACTCAACATACCGGCGGGCGTTTGCTGAAAGAGCCGGTAAGCCTTGCCGGGCAACCTCTTGCCAGTCTTGATCTGGCCACCCTGGCAACGTCGCATACACCGGCTGGACCTTCGCCCAGTCGCTGACTTTCTCGGGCCAACGATCGGACTTTGAGCCGTTGATCAGGTAGCTCGTGGCTACCTTCACCTCAGAAAGGCCGGCAAGCACATCGATGGCGCCAAGACATAAATGCGAAATACCATCCACTTGCACTGCATGGCGCAGGAGCACCAAGTCTAACCATCCGACTCGTCGCCGGCGTCCTGTAACCGTACCGTACTCGAATCCGCGCTCGACGATCTGATCCGCGATCGGGCCGTCAAGTTCCGTTGGCAGCGGACCTCCGCCCACACGTGACGTATACGCCTTGGCTACGCCATATATCTGAAATGGAATTGCCGGTGAGCTCCCGGTGCCGATGGTGACTCCTCCCGCGGCGCTGTATCCGCTGGAGCAATACGGATATGTTCCGTACTCGATATCCAGGCCTATGCTTTGGGCGCCCTCATAAACCAGAAAGCGTCCCTCCTGTCGCGCTGTCGACAACAGCACGGATACGTCGCACATGAAAGGTGCGAGACGACACCCGTAGGAATGGTATTTTGCGACTAAGTTGTCGAGATCCCAGGCATCCTTTCGGAATGTGGCCAGTTCCTCGAGGTTGGAGCCCAGCGTTTTCTCGATGAAAAGACGCTTCATGGGCAATAATCGGCAAAGGCGGGCTCTCAGCACCTCCGGCTCGAGCAGATCGGTAAGCCGCAGGCCGATTCGCGCGATTTTGTCTTCACGGCACGGCCCAACGCCGCGCCGGGTGGAACCGATTTGACCTAATCCTTCAGCAACGCCCGCTTGAGATGTGGCTACGCTTCCGCCGCGCCATCGTTCCATGGCCTCGTCCTGAGCCATGTGGTACGGGAAAACTACGTGAGCACTCTCGCTGATGCGGAGTTTGACAGGCATGCCTTTGCTTTCGAGTACTGCCATTTCGTCGAGCAATCCACCGGGCTCAATCACGCAGCCGTTGCCCAGCACTCCCATAACGCCGCGTAGTACGCCGGACGGTACTTGCACGAACCGGAATTTACCTCCCTCGGTGATAACCGTATGTCCCGTGTGGGGCCCACCCTGGTATCGAACTACGGCGAAGGCTCCCTGAGCAAAGACATCGGTAAAACGCCCCTTGCCTTCGTCGCCAAATTGACACCCAACTACAATGAGATCGCAACCACTGGTTGTGTTCAACAACATTAGGCCCCTCCCCAAGGTGAGCATCTGTTCGGCATGATACGCTTTCCTCCTTAAAACAAGGTTGTGCACCGGCTTAACAAAACTGCAAAGCCTTCAACACCAGCCGCAGACCTGGTGCATAGAGGTCCCTAAGAAGCAGTGTTCGAGAGGAATGTTCATCGCGTCCGGTTCACTGCCGGCCATTAAGATTATCGATACTGACCAGCGGTTTGCAACATCATCGCCTCACACTTGGAAACGAGCAGAGGTCGGCCTCTCTGGTGCTGGTTGATACCAGCCCCGAATATGTCATTTATATATAATTCACAGTTTTAACATAAAAGACATATACCTGTGCCCTTCGAACTGGTGAATTGGGAGAGACTATGGCTGCATTTTTTCAAACCAACCGCATGATGGCCATTGTGGAACGGGACTTGCGCAAGTTTCTTCGTTCACCATCGCTGATGCTGTCCGCGATGGTTTTTCCGCTGGTGCAATTGATTGTGCTTGGCAATTCCTTCGGAGGCAAGATTCACGAAGCTCAGCTTGGAGTCGTGGACAACGATGGCGGTCCCCACGCACTCCGCGTGATCGAGGCGCTCCGCTCGGTACAGAGCAACGCCCGCACCTTCCGTCCCGTTCTTTATCCCGATGAAGCGCAGATGGTACATGATGTACGGACTGGACGGCTGAATGCCGGGCTCGTGATTCCACCGGAATTTTCGCGCAATGTGTACGAGCACACGCGCCCAAAGATCGGATTGGTACTAGACAACACCGACAATTTCATGACGGCTACGCTCGAAGATAACATGATCCAGTTAGTACAGGCGCTGAATCAACCCGATATCCAGCCCCGGGTTGTTCAGCAGATCGAGTTGCAGATAGTGGAGTTATATCCATATATCGAATATATGAAATACCTGCTGCCTGGCACTATCACCCTGGCGATGTTTGTGTGCGTCATGATTGGCGGTGGCATTCTCTATATTGATGATAAAGCGCGCGGTATTCATGAGGGATATTTGGTCACGCCTATCACCACCCTGGAGTTGGTAGCCGGGTTGAATGTGGCTGGCGCATTCAAGGCTATGGGGGCCGGAGTGGTGCTTACGGTGATTGGCTCGCTAATCGCCGGTGAGGGGAATGCTTTCCAAGCCGCAAACCTGCTATGGCTCTTGCTGTTGGTTGCCTTTACTTCTTTTGCTTTCGTTTCCATGATGTTCCTGATCATGGTGCGGATCAACGATCCTCTGGTGCCGCGCGTCATCTTTGGTCTTCTCAATACATTACTTTATTTCCCCAGCGGCGCTATTTACCCGACGCACGCTTTTCCACAGTGGCTGCAATGGATTGCCAAGGTCGATCCGTTTAGCTACTCTGTGCATGGTTTCAAGGCCGTGCTGCTGAAAGGCATGGGCTTGGCCGCAATCTGGCAGGATTTACTGTATCTCGGAGTGTTCGCAATCATTACATTTTTATTTTCGTCGTTATTGTTCAAACGCACTCTTTGAACTTCTCCTCAGCGATTTGTATCAGGGCATGGCTTTAGCTGTGCCGCAAGATGGTTAGAATCAGTTGGGCTTTTAGCTCTTTAATTTTCAATTACCCAATTACCAAATTCTATGGCGGGGCCTCACCGCATATACCGGAGCAAAAGCAGAATTCTCGTTACAATCACCATAACGATTATGATCAGCTTCCTCTCTATTCTCGCAATCGGCTTCTTCCTCGGGATGCGGCACGCCACCGATCCTGATCACGTTATTGCCGTAACCACGATTGTCAGCCGGCAAAACAAGATCAGCCGTGCTGCCCTGACCGGAATTTTCTGGGGAGTGGGACACACGCTGACCATTGTTGCGGTTGGCACGGCCATCATCCTTTTCGGTGTGGTGATTCCGGCGCGCATCGGCCTCAGCATGGAGTTTTCAGTTGCGTTGATGCTGGTCGTCCTGGGCCTGATGAATGTGGCTGCATTTTTGCGTACCGCCCGGTCGATCGGCAAAGTTGAGCAGGCAGCCGCCGCGCACACCCATCACCACAACCACGGCGATTACATCCATACCCACTCGCATGGGCACACACCAGAGCCGCATCCCCACTCGCCCGACAAGACGCCGCTGGCCCGGATGGACCGGTTCTTTGCCCGCATCGAGATTTATCGCCAATTGCGTCCGCTGCTAGTAGGTATCGTCCACGGACTGGCAGGTTCGGCCGCAGTGGCGCTGCTGGTGTTGACCACCATTCGCGACCCGCGTTGGGCCATCGCCTACCTGCTGGTTTTTGGCGTTGGTACTGTTGCCGGGATGATGCTGATCACCATGAGCATAGCCTCTGCTTTCACCTTCTTTGGACGAAAACACGCCAACTTCAGCGCCCGTCTGGGCCTGGTTTCCGGGTTGCTTAGCCTGGCTTTCGGACTGCTCCTCGTGTATCAGATCGGCTTCTCCGGCGGGCTGTTTAGCGGGCATCCGCAGTGGACGCCTCGCTAGTCTTTGACCGCCTAGAAAATGCTTCCTTCGTAGTCGGAATTACTTAACGAATACTCGCGCTTCTTCCCGCAATTTCGCCTATTCTCTTATCCGTGCCGGTTCGGACAGTATCCAGAATATCTTTATAGTCGGCAACAATCGTATTCACGGTGTTCTCGTGGAATAAAGCTGTATCGTATCCTATGTGTCCGCGGAGACCTCCTTGCCCGTTCGTAAACGTCAGATCGAGTGCTGTCAGGCATGGCCGTTCGATATCGCGTCGCATCAAAGGTTCGACCTCCAGATCGCCGAGCTTCCATTGCGCATCGTTGGAAAATTGGATGAAGTTAAACACCAGAGCCGGAAAAGCCGGCATCCGAAAATCTGGATTGGCGAACAACGCGGTCATTTGCACACTTGAATGAGCCAGCGCTTCATAGATCGTGTGCTTCATTTGCACTATGAAGTCTCCCAAAGTGATGTCCTCCGAAACGTCAGACAAAATATTAACCATGTTGACATACAGGCCAATCGAGGTCTCCAGTTCTGCCCGGTTTCGGCCCGCTACCGGTGAGGATACGATCAGCTTGTTTACTCCTGAATAGCGATAGAGGGCCAAGTGAAACACAGCCATAAGCAGAACATACAAAGTCGTCCCGCTTCTTGTGCAATAGCGGGATAACTCATCTAATTCCTGGCGACTGATAAAAAGATCTTTGTATTTCGTCCAGTGGTTTTCAGATGAGATCATCTCCTTGTCTGTAGGGAAATGCGTCGCGGAAGGGAAGGACGCCAGTTTTTCAATCCAATATTGAGATTGCCGTGCGCATTCTGGAGTGTCATGCCATTGGCGGAGCCAGTACGCGTAATCGGAATACTGGATTGCCAGAGGTGTTAACATTGGTTTTTCGCCAGCACAGTGCGCGCCATATAAGACGTCAAGTTCCTTCCTGAAAATGTTGATTGACCAGCCGTCTGAAATGAGGTGATGCATGGTCAAAAGAAGTGTGGAATTTTGGGCAGACAGCAGGACGAGTTTTGCCCTGAGGAGAGGACCATTCTGTAAGTCAAAAAGCACATCGCGTTCTTCCTGCCAAAAAGTTTCGAATCTTGCTTGTGCGGAAGCAGCGCTCTCGCGGGTCAGATCGACCACCGTGAAAGAAATCTCCTGTCGATGGTCAATAACCAGGAAAATTTCTTGATTGCGCTCAGCAAAGCGCGTGCGCAAACTTTCATGCCGGTTGACGATGGATTGAAGACTCTTGTGCAAAGCGCCAATATCAAGATTGCCTTTGATGCTGATGGCAAAAGACATGTTAAAAAACGTCTTGAATCCCTCTCGATGCGCGACTAACCACGCACCCATCTGCGGATAGGAAAGCTGGATATCCAAGCCTTCGCCCACTTTTTCCAGGCTCAAGTGTGCGGGCAAGTTCTGGGTGCACGTCATGATCGCGAGGGCAAGGTTCTGAACTGTCTTGTTAGCTAAAATCTCGCGCACCGGCAAATCTACTTGCAGTTCTTTACTGATGAGCCCGGCAACTCGAATTGCGAGCAGCGAGTTTCCGCCCAAAGAGAAAAAGTCATCTCGGATTCCAATGGGGTTAACCTTCAGAACCGATTCCCAAATTTTGCAGATTTGTCTTTCGAGCCCTGTAAGAGGCGGACTATAGACCTCATGCAAGATCGAGGCAGAGTCGGGAACCGGCAACCGCTTTCGATCAATTTTCCCGTTTGGAGTCAGAGGCAAGTGGTCCAGAACTATATATGCCGAGGGCGCCATATATTCCGGCATGCAGCGCCTGGAATAAGCAAGCAGTTCGGTGACTAAGGTTTCTTCGGCGGTTGGGCGGGCAGGCACCACATAGCCGACCAAACGTTTATTGCCCGGTTCGTCTTCCCGAGCAAGCACCACACAAGCTCCTACAAGCTCATGAGCCTGTAAATGCGCTTCGATCTCGCCCAGTTCAATCCGGTAACCCCGGACTTTGACTTGGTTGTCGGCGCGGCCCACGAAATAAAGATCACCTTCGGGCGACCACCGTACCAAGTCGCCGGTTTTATAGAGGCGTTGCGCTCCATCGAGCAGGTTTTCCACAAATGCCTCGTGCGTCAACTCCGGGCGGTTAAGGTAACCGCGAGCCAGTCCTGCCCCTCCGATGAACAGCTCTCCAATACAACCGATGGGTAAGATCTCTCGATATGGACCGAGCACAAAAAGCTGCGTTCCTGAAATTGGTTTGCCAATAGCCGGTTCTGATGGGGGCGCTTCAGTGTAGCAAGCGTAGGTGGAGTAAGTCGTATCTTCCGTTGGTCCATAAAGATTGTAAAGTCTTTGGATGCGGCTCTGTTGAAAAACATCCGCGACCAAATCTCCAGGCAAAGGTTCGCCTGCCACATTGATCACCTTTACGGTATCGGAAATTCCATTGCGATCTAAAATGGCGCGCAAGGCGCTCGGCACCGTGTTGATTAAAGTAACGTCAGGCGCCGCTTGCGCTTCGCAGAGCGCCAGCGCATCATCAACAACCTGCACCGTGCCTCCGCAGGTCAGTGGAGCCCACATCTCAAACACGGAGAGATCGAAGCAGATGGAGGTACTGAAGAGTACGCGGGCGAGATCCTCTGCTGAGTAGGCCTGCCGGCACCATTCCAAAAGGGCAACAACACTCTGGTGCTCGATCATTACTCCTTTCGGGCGGCCCGTGGATCCCGAAGTAAAGATGATGTGCGAAAGATCATGATTCCGGCACCTTCGAGTTGGATCGGGGTGCTGATGCTGAGACTGCGCAGCGAGAAGATCGGCAACTACCAGAATCTTTGCGTCTGGCGGCCACTCTCTTCTGCTGTTCTCAGCGTCGCACAGGAAAATTTTCAAGCCAGCATCATTCACAATGGCGGAAAGCCGGTTGTCAGGATATCCGGGATCCAGCGGGACGTACGCAGCGCCGGATTTCAGGACTCCAAGCAGCGCCACGATAGTTTCCTGAGAGCGCCCCATGCAGACACCGATATAGTCTCCTCTATCTGCTCCTTGTGTCACGAGCTCGCAGGCAATCGCCGTCGCCTGCGCATTTAATTCTCGATAGGAGAGCGAGGCACTGCCACAAATCACGGCAGTGCCTTCAGGTGTCAGGCTTGCCTGAGCTTCAAAAATCTCATGGATGCATTGATCGCGGTAAATCTCTCCGACACTACCCGAACTGTTGAAGTCGACTAATAACTGCCGCCGCTCTGCTTGAGTCAGAAGCTCTAAATCCGTCAGAGTTCGAGCTGCCCCCTCCGTAATTGACGACAGCAGGACTTGGAAACAGTTAGCAAATCGCTCAATAGTCGCCTGTGTGAATAACTCCGTACTGAATTCAAAACTCCCGGAGAGTTCATCTTGGTTGTCGCGGATAGTAAGCATTAAATCGAACTTGGCATCCTGAGAATACTGGTTCAGGCGTGAACATGATGCGCCTGCGAGCTTCAGATCCCGCACCAGGCCTTCCTGCATAGCGAACACAACTTGGAAAACCGGTAAATAGCTTGCGGTTCGCTCTGCCTGCAATGCGTCTACTACATCGGCAAAAGCTACATGCTGATGTTCGAATCCTTCCAAGACTACATGCTTCACATCCGAGAGTAAGCTGAGAAATGTGGCGGAACCACTGAGGTTAGTGCGCAACGCGATCATATTTACAAAATGACCGACAATTTTTTCCAACTCTGCCATTCCGCGAGTCGCTACGGGTGTGCCGACAACGATGTCTTCTTGTGTTGTATAGCGAAAGAGCATGGTCTGAAATGCAGCAAGCATCACCATGTACAACGTGCAATTCTGCTCCTGGCTCAGTAACTTCAGGCCAGAGCGCAGCCCCGTGGGCAAGGGGAAAGGCACAATTCCGCTCCTATGGGGCAGCCGCGCAGGGCGGGCGAAATCCTTCGGCAATTCGAGCAATGCTGGGGCAGTCTTCAGGTTCGTGCGCCAATATTCCTTGGCAAGCTCATAACTGCGAGTAAGGGTCTGATGAAGCTGCCAATGAGCGTAATCCAGGTACTGAAAATCAATCTGAGGCAGGCAGTTTGCATCGCCAAACCCAGCATACAAATCAGTTATCTCTTGAATAATGATGTCAATCGACCATCCGTCCGACACGATGTGATGCATGTTCATGGACAGAATGTGATGCTGCTGTGACAATCTCAGGATTTGGCCAAAGAATAAGGGGCCATTCTCTAAGTCGAAAACCCTGGCACTTTCCCTCGCCAGCCTTTTCCGCGCATCTTCGTCGGACGAGAAAACAACCGGTACCGTAAACTCTTCTTCGTTGCTTACGAACTGGCGCGGCTCGCCATCTACTTCAACGAACCGAGTCTTCAAGCTTTCGTGACGCCGATAGACGATTTGCAAGCATCGTTCCAGCGTGGCCGTTTCCAATGTCCCATGAATGTTATAAGCAAGCGGCAGGTTGTAGGCGGTTGACTCCGGCTCATGCTTGTACATCACCCAAAGACTACTCTGGGCGGCGGATAGCGGATGCCCCTCAGGGGAACGCACCACTTTGACCAACCCGTGCTCTTGGCCTGAGGGCTGCATTTGGATAACATGCTCCGCCAGGCGCGCGATGCTCGGAAAATCGAAGACGGTCCTGACCGAAAGCCTGGTCCCAAACTTCTGATTGAGTCTTGAGATCATTCGGGCTGCCAAAAGTGAGTGACCGCCTAGTTGAAAGAAACTCAAGTCGGAAGGAATATTGGCAGCGTTCCAGCGAAGCAGCTCCTTCCAAATATCCGCGATAGCAATTTCGGTATTGCTGCTGGGATAAGATTGGCCTTCTTTGGCAACGTCAGTCACTTGCAGCTTAAGCAGAGCTTTGCGGTCTATCTTACCGGTAGGAGCCAAAGGCATGGCCTCAAGGATCACGATCGAAGAAGGCACCATGTAGCGCGGCAACGCTGCTTCGAGATGGCTCGTCAGAACATGTTCCAGTCCAGGAGAATTACTGTGAGATGTAACGAAGGCCAGCAGGCTCTGGGTATCGTCTTGCGAGCGAAGCACAACGGCTGCTTCTTCGATAGCATCATGCGCGCGGAGCACAGCTTCAATCTCTCCCAGTTCAATTCGGAAGCCCTGCAGTTTGATCTGGCTGTCCCGGCGTCCAATGAAGTCGAGGTGGCCGTCGGGAAGATAGCGAACGATATCCCCAGTCTTGTACATGCGAGACCCCGGCGCCTCGCTGAACGGATCAGGGACAAACGACTGTGCCGTGGAATCTGGAGACTCGATATAACCCCGGGCCAAGCTATCGCCTGCGATGTATAACTCTTCGTGGCAGCCAATCATACACGGCTGTAGATTGGAATCCAGGACATACACGTGGTTATTTGGCATAGGTCGTCCAATCAAAGGTCTGGAACTTTGACCAGGATCGCTTGAAACTTTAGCGATCGTAGTGATCACGGTATTTTCAGTTGGCCCGTATGCGTTGAACACGTCGCATGGAAAATCCGCTGGCGAGTAGATCCGCATGGCTTCGCCACCCACGGTTAGATGGCGCAGCTTGCAGCCTCGCTTCAGCGCTCCCCAATCCAAGCCGAAAACCAGTTCGGCCAGAGGCGTTGGCAGCGAGAAGTGGGTTATTTGTTGGCTGACGACCCAGCGGCACAGAGCTTCCGGCTGATATTTCAGCTCTTCATCGGGAATGCAAAGTGTGGCGCCTGCAGTGAGAAAAGGCCAGAGTTCCAGCACTGTTGGATCAAAGCCCACGCTATATAAATAAGTGGAACGATCTCCTGGACGGACGTCCACGATCCTCTGATAGGAGGCGACGAAATTGTTCAGGTTACGGTGCGAAACGGCGACGCCCTTGGGCGCTCCAGTCGAACCCGAAGTGTAGATCACATAAGCGGAATTCTGCCCATCGGTCTGAATATGGAATTCACTGCTTTCGTGCCGTTCCAGGGCCTCCTGTTCGGCTTCCCATTCCAACAGTCGTCCGGGAAATTCCGGCAATCGTTGGCGAATCGCTTTGTTGGTGAGCACGGCCCTGGCTCGCGAATTGTCCAGCATATACCGCAACCGTTCTACCGGATACGTCGGATCAAGCGGCACGTAAACGCCCCCTGCCTTAAGAATTGCCAGAAAGGAAACGACAATTTCCAAACTGCGTTCCATGCAGACTGCGACTCGGACTTCCGGTCCAACCCCCAGGCTGACCAGGTAACGTGCCAGTCGGTTCGTCTTCTCGTCTAATTCCGCGTATGTGAGTTGCTTATCTCCCGAAACGACGGCGAGGACGTTTGGGGTCCGAGCTGCTTGCTCTGCAAAGAGTTTCGGCACTGTCTTCTGCGGCACAGCCAGGGTATTGCTGTTCCATTCTTTCAGAATCTGCCGGCTCTCCTCATCAGACAACACTTGTAATTGGGACAGGCTTTGATGCGGGTTAAGAGTCGCCGCTTGCAGGAGGGTTTCGTAGTATTTCAATAACCGCTGAGCCGTGGCTGCTTCGAACAGATCACTATTGTAAGTAAGAAGGCAGTGCAGGCCGCCGGTCGTTTCGATAATATCCAGAGCCAAATCGGACGGAGATGTTCCTGGATCAAACTCCAAAGGCGACACCACCACTTGATGCAGGTGCGGCACTGTGTCCGGATGGTTCCGCAATTGAAACAGTACCTGAAACAGAGGATTATGGCTTGACGACCGGTTGGTGTGCAAAATCGCGAGAAGTCTCTCGAAAGATAAGTCCTGATGGTCGTAAGCGCCGAGTGCAGTTTCTCGCACTTTCCCCAAGTGGTGAATGAAGAGAGGATCATCGGCTACATCAGCGCGCAACACCAAAGTATTAATAAAAGGCCCGATCAGGTGCTCCACTTCCTGGTGGGTGCGCTGGGCAGCCGGCACTCCAACACAGATGTCAGTTTGCCCGGAATACCGATGGAGCAACGCCTGAAAAGCAGCGAGCAATGTCATGAAGAGAGTAGCGCCTTCTTGCCGGCACAGTTGATAAAGCGGGTCTCTAAGGTCTTGCGAAAGTAGGCGCCGTTCCACACCTCCCCGAAATGATTGTCGTGCGGGGCGCAGCCGGTCCGTGGGTATTTCCAGAAGATCCGGAATTCCCTTGAGCTGGGCTCTCCAATAGTCAATCGATTCCGGCTCAGCCTCTTGCTCGATATGCGCCTGCCAGCAAGCATAGTCTGCGAACTGGATTGGCAGGGCGGGAAGAAGGGGCTCCCGGCCATCGGCAAGTGATTCATAAATGATGGAAAGCTCACGGAAGAGAATCGACTTCGACCAGCCATCGGAGGCAATGTGATGAATCGTCAGCAGCAGCACATGGTCGTTTTCTCCAAGCCGCAGCAGAAGCGTGCGCCAGGGTGCATCCTGGGATAGATCAAAAGGCCGGTGTGCCTCCTGCTGAGCCAGTAGCCGTACATCAGCTTCATTGTCGACATCGAGCACTGCCAACGACAATCTTTGTCGATCAGATACGATTTGTACGGGACCAGCCTCGGTGATCTGGTAAGTAGTGCGCAGAATCTCATGCCGATCTGCGATTTTCTGAAACGCCTGCTCCAGCACTCCAATCTGAAGAGGGCCTTGCAGCCGCAGAGCGACAAGCGTTATGTACGCCGCGCTCTCTTCTTCAGATTGCGCCAAGAACCACATGCGCTGTTGCGTTGGTGATAGCGGCAGGGGTCCATTCCGGGGAACACTAGGAATCGCCTCTACAGATGCTGCTTGATCTTTTCGCGGGGAGTCAATCCACGTGGCAAGCCCCGCAATTGTCGGGCTGTTAAACAACTGAAACATCGGAAGCGCCATTCCGAACTCGTTACGAACCCGGACGGCAAGTTGGCCTCCAAGCATGGAATCCCCGCCCAAATCGAAAAAATCATCATGAATGCTAACTTGTTCTACTCCGAGTAGTTCCTGCCAAAGGGTAATCAAGCGTTGCTCCGTCGCTTTGTTTGAGGAAATATTTTTCTGTTTGCCGGCCGAAGAGGACGAGAGTTGCGGGATGGTCAGCTTGGCAGCCAATCCGATGCGTTGTGGTTTCCCTGTGGGACCGTTTGGTATTTCGGGAACGAAAATGATCCGGCGAGGCACCTTGAATTCAGCCAGGCGGCGGGACACGAACATCCGAAACTCATGCTGAAGCTGTTCGCTGGCTTGAGAACTGTCACGTAAAACCACGGCGACTCCAATGTCCTCTCCGAGTCGCTCGTCCGGAATTGGAAAGGCTATAGCTTGCGCTACTGCGGGATGCTCCAAGAAGGCTTCATCTACTTCCCGGGGAGAAATCTTTTCCCCCGCCCGGTTGATAATTTCCTTGATGCGCCCGGTCAGATAGAGATATCCATCAGAATCAAGCTTGCCTTGATCGCCCGTGTAGAACCAATCATTACGGAAAGACTCCGTGTTGGCCGCTAGATTGTTCAGATAACCTTTGGTGATGGCTACGCCTCGGATAGCAATATGACCCACAGACTCAGCAGGCAGTTTTGCCCCGTGTTCATCCATGATGGCAACCTCGCAGCCTGTGGGCAGGCCTACAGAGCCTGGCTTTCGTACGCCGGGGGGCAAACTGTTGATTGCAATCTGATGGGAAGCTTCGGTCATGCCGTAAGCCTCGACTACCGGTATGGAAAACGCAGCCTCCATTTGTGTCATCAACTTCGGCGGCAGAGCAGAGGAACAGGAGCGAATAAACCTCAGCCCCGATCCCAGGCTGGATCCAGCCTGTTTTCCCGCAGCCCGCAGAATCGCCTGATGCATGGTTGGCACGCCCGTATACCACGTCGGATTGAACTCTTGCAGCCACTCAAAAAATTTCAATGCATTGAAGCCGGGAGTGCATGCTACGCTTCCACCGGCGGCGAGCATGGAAAGAATCGCTCCAACCAACCCGTGAATGTGAAACAGGGGCATGATGTTCAAGCACCTGTCTTCGGGTGTTAGCTGGAGAGAATCCCGGATGTGAGTGGCGGAAGCACAAAGATTCCGCTGTGTAAGCGGCACCATTTTGGGCCGGGATGTCGTTCCCGAAGTGTGCAGCAGCAGTGCCAGATCGTCCGGCTCGGCAAAGCCTATTCGGTCTCCTTTCCCGTCTTTCAGTCCTTCAAGCCGGAACGTGCCTGCTGGCTCATTGGAGAGAGCCACAAGCCGTATCACAGGAATCCCCAATGAATGGGCAACCGCAATGGCGGGTGACTCGCTCCTGGAATCGACAATCACCGCCTTTGACTTCAAGTCAGATAGATAAAACTCGAATTCAGCCGCGGAATACACTGTATTCAAAGGAGCGCAGGCAGTTGCAGATGCCACCGACAAAAAGCAGGTCGCTGCTTCCGGCCCATTCGGCAGTACGATCGCAACGTTGTCGCCTCTGCCCAAGCCAAAAGCATTCAGCGCCTGAGCGGCATTCTCAATCAATTGGAGAAGCTGCATGTACGACAAAGCTTTCTGCTGTTCACCCAGCAAGGCTGGCGCCTCTGGTGCAAGCTCCGTTACAGATCGCAGCAACGAATAAATGGTGTCCTGAAGCACTTGTAGTTCTCCTTCGAGGTTCGGCGAAATCATCGTGCAGTAAAGCCGCTACTGTCGTTTTGCGCCTTCGAAACAATCTTTCCAACGGCTCATGTTTTGCTCAATGCAGATTGTGGATTCAATAAAGAGTTGAGCCGCCAGTACCTTCCGGGCCAGGGAACAGCTTAAGCAAAGTTAGCTCATCCGCCATTGCCACTCGACACCAACATCCTCAATGAATTCATCATCATGGCTCACAAGAACAATTCCGCCGCCGTATTTTAATAAGGCTGACTTAAGAAGATCTTTTGAGTCCATGTCAATATGGTTTTCGGGCTCATCTAGCAACAGCAGCGCCGGTGAGGTAGGACCAGAAAACAAACAGGCCAGAGCTACTCGCAGGCGCTCGCCGCCGCTCAGCGAATGGACTGGGTGCAGGGCGAAATCTCCTCTAAGGCGCAGATTGGCCAGAATAGTCCTGTAGTTAGTTTCCGACCATCCTGGAGCCAGATTCATCATGTTTTGCAATGCGGAAAGCTTAGGGTCAAGCAGACTGACATGCTGATCGAGCAACGAAACGCTCTTGGTAACTTGACAGGTACCATGCAGAAGCGACAACTGTCCCATGGCCACCTTAAGCAAAGTCGATTTGCCTGAACCATTGGGGCCTGTTACGGCTACCCGGTCGTGCGGCCCAACGTCGAAAGAGATTGGTTCCTGTCGGCCATAAGGGAGAACGGCGCTTCGAAACGACAGCAAAGTTGCGGCCCTGTTTGTCTCAGGTGAAGCGACTATAAACGCCTGGGGATCGACGATTTCAACCTGGGTTTTGGCCGCATGCCACTCCGTTATCTTGGTGGCAATCCGTTCAGCGTGGATGCGGGAAACTCGGGCCTGTGTCTGTTCGCTTCGCCCTTTATTCTTGCCGAGTATGACCTTGCTCTGGTTGCTTTCAGAGGCTGCTTTCTTTCCTCTCGCTCGCCTGCGTTGGGTCTGCTCAAGGCCGGCCTGCAGCGCCTGGCGGGCTTCCTTCAATTGTTTTTGCGTTTGTGCCTGCTTCTTTTCCGCGCTTTCCCGCAATTGCTGGCGCGCCGCCAGATACACATCAAGGGCCCCACGAAAGGTCTTTAACCCAAGTCCCGAGAGTTCTAGGATCGCATCGGCATTCCGCAGCAGAAAGGGATCGTGGCTGACCACCAGCACACCTTTGAGCGAGGTTATCCATTCCACAAGCCATCGTCGTCCTTCGCGGTCCAGATGATTTGAGGGTTCATCAAGAATTAGGAAATCATGCCCTCTTCGTTTCAGTGTTGCCAGGCAGAGCCGCGTGCGCTCCCCTCCGCTCAGAGCATCAAATGGTTGTGTCAAGACACGCTCAGGTAGCCCGGCTTCATCGAGCAACTTCTTGAGATCTGCCTCGAAATTCCAATGCTCGCTTGCAAGGTCATAGTCGTGCGCGTCACCATCGCCGCTCAAAACCCGGCTGTATGCAGAGAGCAGGGAAGCAACCCCCAGGATCTCGGCTCCCGTTCCGCTGAAGTCCTCAAGGTGTTGCGGAAGGTAACCAATCGAACCAAAGTGGTTTACCACGCCCTCCGAGGGAGAGAGGCGTCCCGCCAGGATCGCAGCCAGCAATGATTTTCCTATGCCGTTGCGTCCGACGAGAAACTGTATTTTGCTTCCAAGCGCAACATCGATTTCTCGAAAAACGGGCGTGGTAGCGCTCTCGAAAATATAAGCAATGGACTGGGCTTCGACAAAAAGCGTTCTCCCAGTGTCATTTGTCATACACGTTGATATTCATGTTCCGCTAGTTTCTCATTTGCGTCAAGAGCAAACATAGTCATTCGGTATAGAGATTTCCGAAAATGCCACGCTGGCGATCAAGCCGGTATGCTATGTTGAAATCGCTTTGAGATACATATTCGAAATCGACTTGCAAATTACTTGT
>DASZEU010000407.1:0-28051 GCA_035940535.1 Candidatus Angelobacter sp. | reverse complement strand
CTCATGCCGCCGTAGAAGATAAATACGACGGCATACGGGCCCAGGCCCATTGTGGGGGCAAGCACGATCCACGTGTACGAATATTTTCTCGCACCCTGGACGACATTACTGAATCCTTTCCTGAGCTTCCCGGCCCGCTCTTGGCCTTTCCTGAGCCGGTAATTCTGGATGGCGAAATTCTTGCGTGGCAACCGGAAGAGGGCAGGGCCTTGCCATTCTCGGCGCTGCAAAAACGCCTTGGACGAAAGAAGGTCTCTTCCGAGATGGTGCGGGAAATCCCTGTGGCCTACATAGTTTTTGACATTCTCTATGCAGGCGACCAACTCATGATCGAGAAGCCGCTCGAAGAACGCCGGAAGGTCCTTGATCAGGTTTTTGCTTTCGTTCCTGAAAGTGGCCTCAACGTCGAACATGAAATTGCCACGCGCGGCCCGCAAGGAAAGCTCATGTTGGAACCGGCTATTACGTCGTCCAGTGGCTTTCCACGAGTGATACAGGCCCCTCTTTTGACCGCCGATTCTCCTGAACACCTGGAAGAGATTTTCGCGGCAGCCCGCAATCGTGGCAACGAAGGCCTGATGGTCAAGGACCTCAATTCGACCTACACTCCGGGCCGCCGGGGAAAATCGTGGCTCAAACTCAAGCGCGAACTCGCCACCCTTGATGTGGTGGTAACGGCTGTGGAATGGGGTCACGGAAAGCGCGCCAAGGTGTTGAGTGACTATACCTTTGCGGTGCGCGACGGCGACCGGCTCTTGAATGTAGGCAAAGCTTATTCCGGGCTGACAGACAAAGAGATCGCAAAGATGACTCAGTGGTTTCTGGAACACACTATTGAAGACCAGGGATTTACACGCACAGTGGAGCCCAAAATTGTGCTGGAAGTAGCCTTCAATAACATGATGAAGTCAGACCGCCACGCCAGCGGCTTTGCTCTGCGCTTCCCGCGCATCCTGCGAATTCGCGATGATAAGCCGGTCGAAGGGATTGATACGTTGGATGCTGTAAGAGAGATCTACGAAAAACAGAGATCATCTGGCTCTTGATTTATCAGGGTCGAAAATCACATCGTTCACTGCCTCCATTCTGTCCACCAGGTCCACTCTGTCCACAACGTCCACTCTGTCCACGCTCTAACATAGCAAAGTTGATTTTCATGAGCTTTCGCGGGCCGCAGACCCAAAGTGACAAATTACCCAATTACCAACTTACCCAACCTGTCCCGGCTCGCCGTGGATTACCAAATTCTTCAAGCCCGTTCATCCTGCTGATCATGAGAATGGCGGACTGGAATCACGCAGCCATGCGCAATTTCACACACTGAGTTTTCAAACTGAATCGTCGTATGGTGAATGTGGAATTTAGCCGCCAACAGGTCGTTGACACGGCGAAGGATCGCGTCACTCTCCGAAGGAGGAATGTCGGCGATCTCGATGTGGCATGAGAGCGCATGGGTTTCCGAACCAAGACTCCATACATGCACATCATGGACGCTATTGACGCCCTCCAGTGAGCTGATGACAGCAGCAATTTTTTCTGTGGACATGCCGCTGGGTGCTCCCTCCAACAATATATTGAGGGTTTCGCGGATGATCCCCAGCGAGGACCACAAGATCAGGACGCCGATTCCAATCGAGAGGAGCGGATCAATCCAGGGTCGCCCGGTCCATAATATTGCCCCGCCGCCAACGATTACCGCCGCAGTAGAAAGAGTATCCCCCAACTGGTGGATGAAGACGCTACGAAGATTCACGTCTCGCCCCGTTCGGAAAAGGGACCAGGAGATCACGCCGTTGATGACGACGCCGGCCACCGCTACCCAGATCATCAACTGGGGATGGACTTCTACCGGGTGATAAAACCGAACCACTGCCTCGTAAAAGATGTAGAAAGCAATCCCTACCAGGGTAAGAGCGTTAACAAAGGCCGCCAGCACTCCAGCGCGGTGGTAGCCAAAGGTCTTGGTGGCGCTTGGTGGGCGCGTCTGTACAAAAATCGCTACCCAGGAGAGCAACAGCGCCAGCACATCCGTAACATTGTGACCTGCCTCTGACAGCAAGGCCAAGCTATGTGCGTGAATGCCGGCGACCACGGTCACACCTACATAGACCATTGTGGCAATTACGCTATAGCGCATCACCTTGGAAGTGGCGGTGGATCCGTGGGAATGCGTGTGGCGGTGCACAAGATAGAGTTTACCGCTGATTAGTCAGGATTTCGAATCTGGTAGGCTAATTTGTTATCAACAATTTATAATGGTTCTATAGGCTCTTACTTTTGTTATCGCTGGCGGTTTTGCTCTCTTCATTGCCGGCACAAAAGTTTCTTGCAACAGCAGCATTATTGTCGATCAGCGGACATTTATGTGGCTGATCCTCTGCCAGGGACCATTCCGGGAAAAAGCAGAGCTGCACTTATCTAATGTCAACCTCCGGGTAACCCCTAACATCTTAACCAACTAGTACACAGTGCTCCTTCGGGAAATCACTGCCTGCGAATGGCTGGTGATTTCGAGAAGAGCACATCGCACGTGTATTGCGCTTCGTCAATCCCCTGCGGGCGGAAGCCCGCGCAATCAGTCAGCGAGGAGAAGAAGCTATGAGGAAATTACTCCACCTGCTGGTCTTTGTGCTGGCGTTAGCGCTTGCTTATGCATCAGCGCAGTCAAGCGGCTCGAGCCCGAGTACAAGCAACCAGTCAACCACCTCCCAACCCTCTCAAGATCAAAACCAGAAACCCGAAGCACAATCGGGATCATCTGCAACTGCAACCTCCAGCAACGACATTCAGAGCCAGATTCAGGACGCTCTGAAAAAGGACCCGACGCTCAGCAGTGCCAACATCACGGTCTCAGTTACAGATGATGCTGTGGAACTCAACGGAACGGTAGCCTCCAACGACGAAAAAAAAGCAGCCAAAAAGATTGCCAAGTCGTATGCAGGAAATCGTAAAGTAAAAGATAATCTCACGGTAAGCGGCGGGGGTTCCAAGGCCACGCCTCCAGGGGCGATGGGATTCGTCAGCGCCGGAGCCTATTCGCAATCGCAGTCTTCGCAGCAGCAGCCCCAGTCTACGCAGCCCTCGGGTAGCCAGAGCGGAACAGCACAATCCCCCAGCACCTCGCAGTCACCTTCAGGTGAGCCGCCGAGCACGCAAACCGCCCCCAACCCCAACGGCAGCATGAACCAGACGCCGAATTCTCCCGAGCAGACGCCTAGCAGCCAGCAGGCTCCGGGTGCCACCGCGGCAGCAGGTGGAGATATCCAGATGCAGATTCAAAACGCCCTGCAGAAGGAACCCACTCTGAGCAACGACAACATCACCGTCTCGGTCACCGACGATACGATTGAGTTGAACGGCACGGTTGCCAGCGGCAAGGAAAAGCAGACCGCCAAGCGTATTGCCCAATCTTATGCAGGCAATCGCAAGGTGAAAGAACACTTAACCGTAAGTGGCCAAGGGGCAAGCGACAACAAGAGCCCGGATCACAACATGACCACGCCTCCCAACAACCCGTCAGCTCCGGACCCAAACAGTCCTAGCGCACCGTCTTCCCCGGCGCGTCCGCCGCGGAAGTAAGTCAGGAAACTTGATACTCAAACAAAGGCGGCCCCTGCGGGCCGCCTTTTTCCCGAGGAAAATCAGCAACGCCTTCCAACCTAAGTAACTTGTCCTTTATCGCCAGTCCACCTCCGTAGCCGCCCAGAGTACCGCTGGACGTGACTACTCGATGGCAGGGAACGATGATGGCGATCGGGTTGTTATGATTAGCTTGGCCCACGGCCCGGAAGGCTCGTGGGCTGCCCACCTGCTTGGCAATTTCGGCATAAGAGCACGTCTTGCCGTAGGGGATCGTCAGCAAGGCGTTCCAACATTTTTTCTGGAACTCGGTGCCGATAAGGTCCAGCTTGCAGGTAAACTCACGCAGCTCCCCCTGAAAATAGGCTCGAAGCTGCTCCTGGTAAGGAAAGAGCTTATCTGGGGATTCGATCCAGACCTCATCCTTGTGAGTTTTCTTAGGAAGCGTGTCTTTATCAAAAAGCAAAAAACGCAATCCTTGACCAGTAGCCGCCAGCAGTAACCTGCCTGCGGGAGAATCCATGCGCGCATAGTAAACGATCGTTGGCGTACTCATCCTTCGACGATCGTATGCCAGAGAGCAGATATGTGACAACCAGTAAAAGGAAATTGGAGTAGTGGTCAAGCCAGCGACCCACCAGGCCTTGTGTCATGGAATGACGGTCTAAGGCCCGCGAGTGAAATCGAATCAGCAACCCTGACAACATTCCCCGCTCAATCCTCATCTATTTCAATTACCTGCTTGCCATTTAACTTGGCGGTGGTTCTTTCCACACCCAGAGCTGTTGAAGTCCGCATTGGCGTGGGAAGAGGGAACGAGCACAGGTTTACTGGCTGAATGCAAGGACAAGATCAGGTTTGTCCTGCACGATTTTGAAAGCCAGAGGGTCCCATGGTTTTCGGTGACACACCATTCTGCCAGCCTCAGGCTGGCCGGCCGGGCCGGAATGTCCCTTCGTTGAATTTCTCCACTTTCAACTTGTGCGCGCGCCACCAGGATGGTTGCAGGTGAACACTATGGACATTCGCGGCCTGATTCTCGTGAACGCAGAAACGGAAGGGGCAGAAGAACAACTGCCGCTCCCACCATTTCCTCTGGCATTGCTGGCCACAGTCGGCAAAACGCCCTTACAACGGATGGCGGACCACTTGCAGCAGTACGGAATTGAGCCGGTTGTCGTGGTGGCGGAATCCGAGTCTGCCGGCCAATCCCCCTTGGCGAATGCCAGGACCGTGGAGTCTCCGCCTGTGCGCGAAGTATTCTGGCGCACCGCTGAGAACGCTTTCAACGAGATGGTACAGAACGGCGCCGAGGTTGTGGTGCTCATCAAGATGGGCAGCTATGCGGAAGTTGATTTCGAGAAGCTGCTGCAATTTCACTTGGACCAGCAGGCCCGAGTAACGCAGGTCTATCATCGGGCAGAACCTCTGCAGATTTTCTGCATTAGCGCCTCGCGCAGAAACGATGCTGCATCCCTGTTCCGCAGCCAGCTCCTCAAATGCCGCAGCGAATGTGCCGGATTTGACCATCAAAGGTATACCAATCACCTGAGGGATCCACGCGATCTGCGCCAGTTTGCGATTGACATCCTCACCTTGCAAACCGTCACGCGTCCTGCAGGCGAGGAGGCCAGGCCGGGCGTGTGGATGCAGCCAGGGGCCATTGTCGAAAAAGGCGCGCGCGTGCTGGCTCCAGCCTTCATTGGAACCTCGGCGCGCATTTACTCGGGTGCAGTCATTACCCGCTGTTCCTCCGTCGAACACCACGCCCAAGTAGATTGCGGCACAGTGGTAGAAAACTCGACTGTCTTGCCTTACTCCTACGTGGGTGCAGGCCTGGATTTGGCCCATTGCGTCACAGGCATGAAGACGATCGTGAACTTACGCCGCAATGCGAGCATTGAGATTGCCGATCCCAAACTGGTCGGCTTAGTATCCGCCACGCCCGGAAAGGCCCTGCTCTCCTCGGCTTTTGAATTGGTTACTTATCTTCCCAGGCAGGTATGGCGGGGATTGTTTGGCAAGCCTCAACCGTCGCAGCCCGACTTGCAAACCGTGCTACGTCAAACCTCGCCCTCTTTGGGGAGTGCGGCTGGCTATCAGGCCCCAGCCTGCAATACGGATGCGGCCAGTGAGTTTCCATCAAATTTGAGTATCGCGAGGAGATATGGACATCACTAGCAGGCCAGTAGTTGTGAAGCGCATGCCGGAACGCGTGAATGGCCGCACGGCGCGTGACTTCTTGCGCGATGTACAGCCCTTCTTGACCACCGACCGTCCCCAGCTTGTGTTCGATCTTTCCCAGGTCCGGCAGTTGGATGCCGCAGGCGTGGAGATGTTGTTACGGTGCATGTCAGAAGCTCACAAGCGCGACGGCGACCTGAAGCTGGCGGTGTTGTCACCCCAGGCGGCCGTGGTGCTGGAATTGACCCGCGCGGAGCGTCTCTTTGAGATTTATGAGACTTCCACCGACGCTGTTCGCAGTTTCAGCGGCTTCTTACCCAATGCTATGCGGCAGCAGCTTCTTCACCAGAGGCGAGTGTCACCTCCAGTGGCTGCCTGAGTGAAATCGATACCAAAGGTGGTTTCATGCCTCTGCCTGAAAGTCTTGTAGCCTCGCCCGAAAGAGCCGGTTGGTTGGTGACGGTCACAGACCATTTGAGCCGCCAGAAGTCGCACGCGCGCGTCTTGAGCGGCAGCATCATCATGCTGTTAAGTGCAGTCCTGGTGAGCGCCATCAACTTCGGGTACACGGTCACCATGGCGCGCATGTTAGGGCCCGCAGGATTCGGGCATGTAAGCGCAGCCATGACGATTCTCATGCTGGCTTCGGCAATCACCTTGGCCTTTCAGTTGGTATGCGCCAAATTTATTGCGCGCAATGAGCGGGCCGGGGCAAGGGTCAACGTGTATCACTCTCTGCTGGGCAAGGCCTGGATCGTAAGTGTGCTCGTGGGGGCTGGCCTCTTCGTGAGTCGGAAAACGATGTCCGGATACCTCCACCTGCCCGATCCGTGGATTCTGGGCGTGCTTGCCTTAGGCATATCGGCTTATGTTCCGCTAGGGGTGCGACGCGGGGCCATGCAGGGCGTATGTTCCTTTGGCCGCATGAGCGGCAACGCAATCATTGAATCGGTAGCGAAGTTTGTTGCCGCTATCCTGCTGGTTTCGCTCGGTTACGGAGTGCTGGGAGCGGTCGGGGCCATTTCTGCTTCTGTCATTGTGGCCTACCTGATTCCCCGGCTGCCTCAAGAGTTCAATGCCGTGAGCGAGCGGGCTGTACCAGCTTCATTTCGCGAGGGCACACAGGCCATCGTCTTTTTTGTCGGCCAGGTCATCATCAATAACATTGATATCCTGCTGGTCAAGCACTTCTTTGCTCCCGAGCAGGCTGGCCTCTATGCCGCCGTGGCTCTGGTTGGCCGCGTGCTTTATTTCGCTGCCTGGTCAGTGGTAAGCGCCATGTTTCCGGTGAGCGCAGCCGCCAAGCCGCGCGAAGAAGACCCAAATGTGATTCTGGTGCCCTTGCTCTTTGTGCTGGGCATTGGTGTGGTCTTTGTGCTGCTGTTGAGTTTCTTCCCCGATCTGGTGGTGCAAACCATTTTTGGCGGCGGTTTTTCTCATGCTGAGCCGCTCTTGGCGCTTTATGCCGTTGCCACCGGTTTGTACGCGTTGAGCGTAGTTCTTATTGCTTATGAAATGTCACGCCGCATCGCCAACACTGGCTGGCTGCAGCTCGCTTTTAGCGGCGTTTTAGTGCTGGCCATTGGGGTGTTCCATGCCACCCTCCAGGATGTAATTATGGTCCAGATTGTGCTCATGGCAATGATGCTATTGTTCGTCTCGTTTCCCTTCTTTCGCCGCTACAAGATGCTGCTGGGCAAGGAGGTAACATGAAGAAATTGCGCAAGATATCGGAACCTGAAGTAGTGGCCGAGTTCCTGAAGGCAGAGTATTACCGCACCGAGTTTGACCATGATCGCGAGCAGTTTGAAAAACTCGTCTACCTGCCTGACCTGACCAACGAACAGGAAAATGCCCTCCGCCGGTTGCTCCTTTTCCGAAGGCGCGGAGCCATGTGGCGAGAATTGCCTCCCGACGTCGAATGGTGGGACATCGAGCCGGAAGAACAAGACTTTGAGAGGATTAACGTCTTCCCCCGGGCTCAATGGAGGACCATCTCGGATGGCAACTTCCAGGCCCTGCATGTAGCCGGACGTATCCACCAGCAGCTTGAGGCCGGCAAAACCAACTCTCTCTTGGCCAAAATCAAGGTCCTCAAGACCCGGCTTCAATACGAAGGACCGAAATCGACTGTCATGCTGATTGGAATTGATGAGACCCAGCCAGTCACCCTCTTGGAGGGCAACCACCGCTTTGTGTCGTCCCTCCTACTTCCCAGGGAGATCATGTTGCGCCGTCTTCGGCTCATCTGCGGGTTTTCCCCCAATATGAAAAAGTGCTGCTGGTACAAGACAGATTTTTTCAATCTTATCCATTACGCCAAAAACCGCATCAAACATTTCTGGGACAGAGAGGCTGATTTAGCCGAGCTTCTGCCCCGGGCAGGACAGGCAGCCAGGGCACAAGGAATGGCAGTGCAATCAGCCGTCCCGGCGGAAAACCTGAACAACGTAAATTCTTGAGAAGAAACACTCAGTTCCCCCGAGGTTTTATGACCATCCCGCAGAAAGTCGCACGAATTCTGGGCATCCTGTTAATCGCCGGTTTGTGTGTAACCCCCGAGATGATGCAGGCCGTCACCCAGCAGAGCAGCCAGCCGGGTGCTCCGCAGTCGTCTCAACAATCCCAATCTTCGGACAACAAGCAGGGCGGTCAAAACTCCCAGTCCACCACCAAGCCTGATGACCAATCCCAAACGCCAACCAAGCCTCAGGGAAGCGGAACCACGGTAGACCCCTCGCAGGCGCCACTACAGCCCGTGACCACCTACCCTGAAGCGCCAACGCCACAACAGGACCAGCAGCCAGGTAATGCGCAGCCAGTCCAGCAATCGGAACAAGCTCAGCAGCCTAAGAAGCCGGCGACCGAGCCGGCGGGTGCGGCCACGGCCGAAAAAGTGCCGACCACGGGCGGAGCCGCTTCCCGGCCCGCAGGGGTGGCCATTGCGCCAGCCAAACAGCACCAGACTCGTTCTCTTTTGATCAAGATAGGGGCCATCGCCGCTGCTGGTGCAGCCGCAGGCACGGTATATGGTTTGAGTCGCGGTACGCCCTCCACTCCCGGCGGTGCTGGAGTGCGGAAATAGGAGTGCGCAAATAGGAGAAAAGCCAAATATGCAGAAGCCACTGCTCGTCAGCTTTTCCGGTGTTGACGGTTCCGGTAAGTCAACCCAGATTGAAAATCTTCGTTCGGTCCTCCATGCCTCGGGCTTTGAAACCCGATTACTTGCATTTTGGGACAACGTCGTTGTCGGAGTGAAATACCGCGAAAGCTTTGTCCATAAGGTTTATAAAAGCGAACAGGGGGTCGGCGAGCCTGGCAAACCGGTAAATCGCCAGGACAAGAATGTACGTCGCTGGTACCTGACCATCGCCCGCCACATTCTGTATCTTCTCGATGCCATCAATCTTCGCCGAGTGACAAAACGCGCCGCAAAAGGCGGCGCAGATGTAGTCATTCTGGACCGCTACATCTACGACGAACTCGCCAACCTGAACCTGCGAAATCCAGTAAGCCGCGCCTTCGCAAAATTCGTACACAGACTCGTTCCCATGCCCGACATTGCATATCTTCTGGACGCCGACCCGGCAGCCGCCTGTGCTAGAAAGCCTGAATACCCGGTCGATTTCATGAAGCAATGCCGCCGCTCCTACTTCGAACTGGCCAGCTTGCTCAAGACCATGACCGTA
Organism: Candidatus Angelobacter sp.; assembly: GCA_035940535.1. Taxonomy (GTDB): domain Bacteria; phylum Acidobacteriota; class Terriglobia; order Terriglobales; family Acidobacteriaceae; genus Angelobacter. Next base: position 18,599 of record DASZEU010000407.1, on the reverse strand, counting down.
ATACCAGTGCTGCCGTTGCCCCGGGCCAAGGCAGCAGTTTTAAAGGCCGCACAGCAAAAACTGATGCTAGAAAGCAATTCCAAGCAAGTGGGTTCCGACACGCCCGTGGCAGCTTAATGAGAATTTGGCAATTGGCTTAGTTCTTTGCCCGAATATAAATGTATCCTGCGTGAAGGCCTCTCACAGGGCATGACTTTAGAGTTTGTGGAACGATCATCAGGGGCTAATTAGTGTCAGGGCACAGTCCAATGTCAGTTACTTTTCGTCGGCTGAGCATCAATTTTCCCCTCTAAATTCTCCCTCTAAAAACGCCCTGTCATCCTGAGCGCAGCGAAGGACCCCGAGAATGAATAAATATTCCACGTCAGATTAAGAGGCAACTCGGCAACGCTTGATTTTTCCACCAGAAGCCAGTTGTGCGCAGCCCCCAACTCGTATAATCAAATGCACGGTTGAGGTTCTTTGTTGCAAAGTCAGTGATATTGAGCTTTAAGCTCCTGCAGTCTCTGTCGGTCACGACAACGACTTTTTCCGCAAACTCTTTAGTCAGCCCTGAAAGTACAGTCGAAGGAGCAAAGATGCCCAAAAAAATCCAAAGACCTAATCGCGTCCGCACAGGCAACCAGAAAGATCGAAATGCCCCCCAACAAGAATATGAAATGCATCAACCCACGGATCTTTGGCAATTCTTCCGCAAGTCTCCGCTGGTGGGATTAGAACTTGAATTCGAGCGCGATAAGGATACCGGACGCGAAATCGATCTCTGAGCAGACTCCTTAAAAACACAAAGGCGGCCGCTTTTTGGCCGCCTTTGTGTTCTTCTTACTTCTTCTTCCCGTGATACGTAGTCTCGATCTTGGCGCCCAAGGCGTCCAACATGGCCTTCACATCGGTGGCATGAGAACCGGTGGGTGCAAGTTCGAGATATTTGTTCAAAGCCTCCGCGGTTCCAGGGGGCGGAACATATTTTCCTTCCTTGTCCAGCTTGCCCGAACCATAAAGAGAGGAACCCTTAATGAAATAAGCGTCGGCCTTGGTGGGATCAGCGGCAATGGCTTTGTCGCAAGCCCCGACTGCCCCTTCCATATTTCCAGTGTTGTACATGGTGGCACACAAGTTGAAGTATGCCGTTCCAGGATTGGGATCGAGTGCAGCGGCTTTTTCGTAGGCCGCGACTGCCTCATTGGTTTTTTTCAACTTTAGATAGGCATTGCCCTCGTTGGTTAGCATCTGGCCGATAGTTGCTTTGGCCTTGGCGGAATCTTCCTTAGGGTCAGTGGGGTTTTGGGCCAACTGAATGCCCTTATCGAGCGTTTGCACCGCATCTTCATACTGACCTAGATTCAGTTGCGCGGTTCCTAGACCGCTGTAGTACTCGTATCGGTTAGGCTCCATCTGGATGAGTTGCTTCAAGCCAATGGAGGCTTCTTCGTAGTTCCGGGCCGTCATGGCTGCGTTTACCTGGCTGATGATAGCGTTCTGGTTCATTGCCTTGGCGCGTTGTGCCTTAGCGGCTTCATACTTCGCCAGCTCTTCCTTGGTCATCTTGGGCGGTTCGGTCTTTCCTCCCGTGCCGCTACTGACTACGCTCTCCTGGTCTGGTGCAGGCGGCGGATTCTTTGCCAAATCTATGCTGAGCACGTTTTGCTCCGGGTCGCCACCAACCGTAATCCCTTTGTGATGGAAGAGCGAGTCTCCAGAGGGACTAGTAATGGTGACTTCGTACGTAGACGAATATTGCACGCCGATCGCGGAATATTCGCCCTTCTTATCCGTTTTATATTTGTAAGTTCTCCCGTTGCTGGTATCCGCATAAACTACCTGCGCGCCGACCACCGGCTGACCATCCTGGCCAATCACCTTGCCTCTGACCTGGCCTGTCTGCGCCTGCGAGGGTAAGGAACAAAGCGCGAACAGCATGGCTGCCAGCGCCATAAATATTGAGTGCTTCTTCATTTTGGTACGCCTCCCGGCAAAAACTTGAATCCTAAACTTGATGACTTACAGCTTGGGCGGCAAAATATGGCAACGGATCCACCGTGCCTGCAGCTTCAAACGCCCTCCGCCGAAGAACACAACTTTCGCAAGTCCCGCAAGCTCTATCTTCGCGGCTATAACACGACCAGGTCAAATCAAAAGGGACCTTCAACTGCAATCCCAGCCGTACTATTTCTGATTTTCGCATGGAAATAAGCGGCGTAACAATTTCAATCTGGCCCTCGCGCGTGCCCGCTTGGATCACCTGATTGAAAGCCTGGTAATACGCCGGGCGGCAATCCGGATATCCTGAGCTATCCTGCTCCACCGCACCGATGTAGACCTTGGTTGCCCCTAGCACCTCGGCCCAGCTTACTGCCGCAGCCAGAAAATGAGCGTTGCGGAATGGCACATAAGTAATCGGGATATCAGCCCCGATTTGTTCATCGGCTTCAGGAACGTCGATGCGCTGATCGGTGAGCGCCGATCCCCCAATCGCATTCAGGATGTCGTTCCTGCATACCAACCGCCTGTCAATTTTCAGCCGGTCGCAGATGCTGACGAAAGACTGCAACTCCCGCTGCTCTGCCCTCTGTCCATAGCTTACGTGGAGGGCCGCAGCCTCCGTATCGCGGGCAGCCAACGCAGCACAGACGCACGAATCCATGCCTCCACTCAACAGCACCACCGACCGTGTTGTTACGCCGGCCAAAAACGGACTCCTCTTCTTGGGATCTGCTGGTTCTGATGTCGCTGGCAACAGAATTGCTGCCCGCTACGGCAAAAATTCAGGCTACAACTTCTCTGCCTCTTACGGGTTATGCTAGACGCCATGGGTGGCTGGTTCCCATATAAACTTATGAATTTGCAATCCTAAGCGCACGTTGAGCCGGTCCTCCAGAATCCAGTCGGTAAGCAGCCGGGGATCAAGCTGGCAATTGCTCGAATCCCGCGCCGAGCTGGGATTCTTAAAAAACGCTGGAGAAAAAATCACGCCGCCTGCTTTGTCGTACAACTCATGTTGCCGCGTAAAATCCCGTGCGAATTCATAGTCCTTCCGGTCGACAATCACGAACTTCACTTCGTCGCGCGGGCTGAGCAGGGGCAAGTTGCTCTCTCGGAACGTCCCACCTTCTCCCGATTCCGGACATTTCACATCCACGATCTTATGAACTTCGGATGGAACACGCTCCAACGGACGCTCGCCACTGGTTTCCAACAACAAAGTATACCCACGAGCAATCAGGCGCTGCATCAGGGGAGCCAGCTCACGCTCTTGCAGCATCGGTTCCCCGCCGGTGAACTCCACTAATCCGCTGGGCGCCAGGGCAGAAACCTCCTGCTCCACCTCTTCAGGAGACATCTTCTTGCCTCCCGTAAAGGTGTATTCGCTGTCACACCAGGAGCACCGCAGGTTGCAGGCTGTGAGGCGCACGAAAATGCAGGGAAGACCAGCAAAGGACGATTCTCCCTGGATGGACCGGTAAATCTCAGTAATCTGCATGAACAGGTGGCACAGCCGCCGCGGCTGTGAGTTTCAGGCCCTAAGTTTCTTTAGGCTGCTCGCTTCATTCCGAATACCGCGCCGTGGTAGTGTCGGTTTCCCAGATGGTCACATCCCCCACGCTGACTCTGCCGTCGGTCACCAACTTCAGCCGGCCATTGGCTTCGTCATAGAAATACTTGGCAATGTTTTCTGCGGACGGATTGATCTGGGTAAAGGGTTCGATATCGTTGAGCATTTGGTGATCGAGCCGGTCGATCACATGCTTCATGACTTCTTTCAGGTCTCTGAAGTCGAGCAGCAGCCCCGCCCGATCCAGCTCGGCGCCCCGCAGCGTGACCCGAACTTTGTAGTTGTGTCCGTGCGGGTTCTCGCACTTTCCCTTGTAATTGCGCAGGTAGTGGCCTGCGGCAAACGAATCTTCAACTGTAACTTCGTACATCCGCTCCCCTAAATTAAGCGATAAGCTCTTTCTGCCGTCCGGTAAGTTCCTGTCCCTATTGTAATGTCCAGCAGAGGAGCAATGCCAATCGGCCTGCTAGTAGTGAGCCATTTTGCGTGAAGACACGTGTCAGGGCGTGAGTTTACTCGTGCCGAAACCATTGAAAAATAAAGCTTGGCTTTAGCCAAATGTCGCTTACTTTCGTCAGTTGAGTATCAATTTGTCCCCTCTAAAACGCCCTGTCATCCTGACAGGCGCGTTCTTTGCGCCTGGAAGGACCCCGAGAATGCGTAAATATTCCACGTCAGCTTAAGAGGCAACTCGGCAACGCTCGATTTTTTCCGGCAGAAGCCAGTCGCGCGAAGTCCGCAGCTCGCATAAATCAAACGCACAGATGGTGTTCTTGTTACAAAGTAAGTGACATTAGACTTTAGCCCCTGCGCATTTGCTCTGACATCACGACGATCAAAATGACCCACTACCTGCGATTCAGATGATGTTATTGGATTCATACGTGACTATATCGGTCGCGGCCCGCCCAATATGGACATTGAGGACACGAAGTCGGATTAAGAGGCAGCCCGGCGTCACAGGACTACTGTCCAACTCCGAAGAACTGCTCCACATCTGCTAGGTCCCTGGTTTTCTTGTAGGCCGGCAGGCTCTCCACGAATACCTTGCCATAACGTTGTTTCAAAATCCTGTTGTCCAACAAAACCAGCAGACCCCGGTCCTTGATCGAGCGTATGAGGCGGCCAAACCCCTGCTTCAAGGCAATCACCGCAGATGGTACTTGATATTCATAAAAGGCGTTGCCATCGCTCTCGTTAATCGCCTGGATGCGCGCCGCAACCACCGGATCACTGGGCACGGCAAATGGCAACCGGTCAATGATCACGCAGCTCAACTGCTCGCCTTGCACATCCACGCCCTGCCAAAACGATCCGGTGGCAAACAATACCGCATTGGGGGTGAGCCGGAACTGCTCCAAAAGCGCATTCTTGGGAGCGGAACCTTGCAAAAGCACGGGAAAATCAAGCTGGCTTTCAAGCAGATCATGAATCTGGCGCATTTGGTTATGGCTGGTGAAAAGACAAAAGGCCCGTCCCTGGGTAATGGTTAGCAGTCTGCGAATCTTTTCCGCGGCCTTAGTGACAAATGCTTCCTCGGTCGGTGGCGGTAGGTCGGGTGGGACATAAAGAATTGCCTGGTTCGCATAATCAAAGTGCGAAGGCACAACCAACTCGCGGGCGTGTTCCATTCCCAGGCGTTGGCGAATGTAGTCAAAGTTGCCACCCTGCGGCCCGGCTGCTACCGCCAATGTAGCGGATGTGAGAACTACCGTGTCCATCTCCTCAAACAACGCCTGCTTCAGAATTTGGGAAATATCGATCGGCGTGGCTTGGAGAATAATGTGCGACTGGCCCGTGCGGCCCCGGCGAAATTCACCGCGATGCTCAATCCAGTACACAATGTTCTTATCGGTTCCCTGGATAATGAATTCCAGTTGGGTTTGCATCTCCTGGGTACGCCGCGAGAAATTGGCGACCTCGGGCACTTTATCAGTGACCAACTGAAGCTCTGAAAAAATCCATTGCAGGGCCTGCATCACCGCGTCATATTCGTTGCCGGCTTCTTCCAGGAACTCGGCGCGGTTGGTAAAGGCAAACCTGCCTTGTCCCTTGGGCAGGATGCTGTAAAAAAAAGCAGCGCGCTCCCGAAGCCGGGCGAGAGCCTGCAACAGGCCCGGGCGCATGGCCTTTTCCTGCATCAGCTTGCTCTCGATATCACGGGCCAACTCTTCAAAGCGTAAATTGCTTACGCTTACTCCAAAGTAGTTGCTGGCAATATCTTCCAGTTCATGGGCTTCATCGAAAATCACGGTGGTGAATTCCGGCAGAACACCATTAGGTATACCTGCCTGTTTCAAGGCGAGGTCGGCAAAAAAGAGATGATGATTCACGATGATGATGTCGCTCTCCAGCATCCGCCGGCGCATCTCGGTGATAAAGCACTGGTCCCACTGCTTGCAGTCTTGCCCGATGCAACGTTCATTGCCGGCATCGAGTTTTTGCCAGAGCTGGCTATTTTCGGGCAAGCCTGTTAGCTCCGTCCGGTCGCCGCTTCCGGTCTCCGGTTCCCACTCTGCAATCTGCTGGAGATGGTCAATGTTCACCAGTCCGCTCAACGCAGGCTGGGCCTTCAGGTCATAAAGTTTTTGCCGGCACAAGTAGTTGTTGCGTCCCTTCATGTAGCACACCCGCAGCTTTCCCAAATGCTGCTCAAGAAAGGGAATGTCTTTAAAAAAAAGCTGCTCTTGCAGGGTCTTGGTGCCTGTGGAGATGATCACGCGTTCCCCGCTGCGAATTGCCGGCAGCAGATAGGCCAGCGTCTTTCCCGTTCCGGTACCAGCTTCCACGATCAGATGCTTGCGCTCCTGTAGGGCCTGCTCCACTGCTTCTGCCATTTGAAGCTGGCCCCGGCGAAACTCATAATTTGGGTGGGCCTTGCTGAGCAGCCCCTTGGGGGCAAAAAATTGGTACAGAGTAGGGAACGAACGGGTATTTTCGCGGGCAGGAGCTTCGGAATTGGACGTGAACGGCACGGCGAGTCGTCTTTAGATTGTATAAGGGTTCAATGTTTGGGATTTGTAATTTGTAAGATCGACTTTCAACTAGAACACTGACTATGGCTCGCTCCGCATCGCGCAAAGCAATATTTAAATCCCATGAAATCATATAGATAGATTCATAGTACGATTACTATGGCGATGTCCTGCCTTGCAATTCATGGCCAGCTTTGCTATATCAAAAAGAGCGGTTGCGGCCGGTCTGGAGTTATTCGCGATGGCTCACTGTAGCGGCTGTAGTAGGCTTAGTTGCAACTCAGGAGCTTTAATTGCCGGAAACGATCGCAAAAACACGAATCCCCCTGCTGGCCATTGTTGGCAGGCCCAATGTGGGCAAGTCCACTCTCTTCAACCGGTTGGTGGGATCGCGGCGGGCGATTGTTGGCGATGAACCCGGCATCACGCGTGATCGCCTGTATGGTGAGGCGAACTGGAATGGTCGCCGGCTGCGCATCGTGGATACCGGCGGAATTATTCCTGACGATAAGAACTTCATTCCTGCTGAGATCTTTCGCCAAGCAAGAGTGGCGTTCGAAGAGGCGGACGTCATTGTGCTGGTGGTTGATCTTCGGACGGAGCTCGCCGCTCCCGACTACGAGCTAGTCCGTCTTTTGCGACGCCTGGGAAAGCCCCTCTTTCTGGCGGTCAACAAAGTGGATGCACAGAAGTTGGAGGCCGAGGCGGAGAATTTCAGGACCCTGGGTATTGATCATCTCTTTCCGATCTCCGCCGAGCACGGACTAGGCACAGCCGAACTGCTGGACACCGCCTTGCAGTTGGTTCCTTCGGAGTCGGAGACCGAAGAGCCCCCAGAGGCACACGAGGCTCCCCAAGGCGAAGACCAAGAAACAACATCGGTCCCCGAAGCGGAGCGCGAGACCGTGCAACGCGAAACGAAGGTAGCCATCATTGGCCGGCCCAACGTGGGCAAATCCACCTTGCTCAATGCCATGACCGGAACTTCGCGTGCGATTGTTTCTCCAATTGCCGGTACCACTCGTGACGCGGTTGATGAAGTTGTGGAAAGAGAAGGCAGGAGCTATCGCTTCATTGATACTGCGGGAATCCGCCGCAAGGGCAAGACCCATCTGATGGCTGAAAAACTGTCGGTGGTCATGGCCCGCAAGCACCTGGAGACCGCAGACGTGGCGCTGCTTATGATCGACGCCCCAGAAGGCGTAACCGCTTTGGATGCCACCATTGGCGGCTATGCCCACGAGAGCGGCAGGTCAGTCATTGTCGTAGTGAATAAATGGGACTTGGTCGGACCCGCGCGGAAAGATGGCCGTCCGCCCGCCGACCGCGATCTTTATGAGCAGCAGGTGCGGCGGACCCTCAAGTTCCTCGACTATGCTCCCATTGTTTTCATTTCCGCATCGGAAGGAAAGAACCTCGACAAGATTTTCAAGCTGCTCGATCTGGTAGCGACCGAGCGCCGCAAGCGAATTGGCACCTCACAGATGAACCGCTTTGTTGAGAGCGTAGACTTCGACCGTGCGGGCGTCCCACACCGGCAGAAGGTAAAGATTTTCTATATGACCCAGGCGTCAACCTCTCCGCCGACCTTTGTCCTGTTTACAGACAAAGACGTGAAACTGCACTTCTCTTACGAAAGATTCCTGCAAAACCAAATTCGCAAAGCTTTCGGCTTTGTAGGAACGCCTATCTGGATCAAGAACCGCGCCCGCAGTAAGGTCGAGCTGGGACCGAAAAAGAGACGACGATAGCAGCAGAAACGGTGCGTGGCAGTTCCAATTTCGTGTAAGCCTAAACCTCCTTCAAACGCTATAAAATCGTCATCCCGATGGACGTCAAGGGATGACGACTAACTTTATTAGCGAATCGGGTTTAGCGGGTTTGTAGCTATTCCTCTCCAACCACCACAGCCAGCGCGAAGCCATCATACCCCTTGCTGCCCACTGTCTGGATTTCCGTGGCGCTTACTCTTGGCTCGGCTGCCAGCAACTCATTGAAACGGCGCATCCCCTGGACTCGCGGATCATCACTTGCGGGGTCGATCACCGCTCCATCACGTACCACATTGTCCGCAATGATCACAGTGCCGCGTCGTGCAAGCTTGAGGGACCAAGCAAAATAATCAGGATAGCCCGGTTTGTCGGCGTCAATAAAGATTAGGTCAAATGGACCGACTCCCTCGGCGGCGAGCCTTGGCAGCGATTCCAAAGCGGGCCCCAGACGCACCTCGACCACTTGAGCCAGTCCAGCGCGTGCAATGTTGGCGCGGGCTACCTCGGCGTGTTTGGGGTCGGCCTCAAGGGTGATCAGGCGGCCATCGCGAGGCAGCGCCCGTGCCAGCCAGATGGTGCTGTAGGCGCCCAATGTTCCAATCTCCAGGATGTTGCGCACTCCCTGAATCTGCGCCAGCAACATGAGGAACTTGCCTTGATTGGGAGCAACGTTGATTGCAGGCAGTCCCGCCGCAGCGCTGGACTGAAGTGCTGCGTCCAGAGCGGGATCGGGTGGTACCAGAAGGTCCGTGATGTAGCGGTCAACAGCAATCCATTGATCGTCAGAAGTGCGCATATTATCAATCCTTTTATAGTAATGGTACTGGCGTATTGATTGCAATTTGCTCCAGCCACGCGGCGCACGCCTGCAGCGCGTTTTCGCATACCATCTTGTGCCGCTGCTTTTTGTCGCGCACGCGCCTGCGTGTACCTTCGTCCAATTGGGGCAGTAGATCGAAAGTGATATTGGCAGGTTGAAAGTTTTTAGCTTCAGCGTGGCAGATATAGTGGACCAGAGACCCCAAAGCAGTTTCTCTCGGTGGAGGAACTACCGGCAGTCCTTGAACCGTACGCGCAACGTGGATTCCCGCCAACATACCCATGGCAATCGATTCGGTGTAGCCCTCAACCCCGGAAATCTGGCCGGCAAACAAGACATTGGGATGCTGCTTCATATTCAACGTCTCCGTGAGCAGCGAGGGCGCATTGATGTAGGTATTGCGATGAATTTGCCCGTAGCGCAGAAACTTTGCATTCTCCAGCCCTGGAATCAGGCGCAGGATGCGGGCCTGTTCATCGTATTTCAGATGATTTTGGAAACCGACCAAGTTATAAGAATCGGCGCGCAAGTTTTCACGGCGCAATTGCACCACTGCATAAGGCCGCTTGCCAGTCTTCGGATCATCCAACCCTACTGGCTTCATCGGGCCGAACCGAAGTGTGTCTCGTCCTCGGCGGGCAATCTCTTCGATCGGTAAGCATCCTTCAAAATAATTCAGGTTCTCCCAATCGTGACCTTCCACAGACTGGGCAGCAGCCAGGGCGTCGCACAGCCGGTCGTACTCTTCTTTGTTCAAAGGACAGTTGATGTAGTCGGCTGTGCCTTTGCCATAGCGGGCTGCAAGGTAAACCTTCGACATGTCAATCGAATCGGCTTCAACGATGGGACTGATGGAGTCATAGAAATAAAGATGATCGCCGCCGGAAAGGCGGGCAATCTCCCCCGAAAGAGCCTCGGAGGTCAATGGTCCGGTGGCTACGATAGTGATCTCTGAGGAATCGTCAGCCTCGTTAATCCGGGTGACCTCTTCACGAATAATCTCGATCCGATGTTCAGAGCCGAGTGTCTCCGTGACTCTATTCGCGAAGGTCTCGCGATCAACGGCCAGCGCATGACCAGCCGGGACCTGGGTTTCGCGAGCGATCTCCAATAGCAATGACCCAGCGCGGCGCATCTCTTCTTTCAGCAACCAAGGAGCGGTATTTTCGCTTTCCGACTTCAAAGAGTTCGAGCAAACCAGTTCGGCAAACTTGTCTGTGTGATGCGCGGGTGTGGACCTCACCGGACGCATTTCAAACAACTGGACATGGAGCCCATGCCGGGCACACTGCCATGCAGCCTCACAACCTGCCAGCCCCGCGCCGATTATCTTGATCTTTTTCATCGAAAACCCATTACACCGCAAACGACGCCAAGGGCGCAAAGGAAAGTCAAAAGCAAAACCCACCACGGAGCCGCGGAGGCACGGAGAAAAACCAAAGTCATTTTTTGCCGCTGATCAACACTGAAAAACCAAGATCAAAAACGAGATCAAAGACCAAAAGCGGACCATGCATTCCTTTCGATAAGCAACGAGATTCTGCTTTGAATCAATAGTTTTGATAGATTTCAGATCAGCGTTTATCAGCGAAATCAGCGGCCAAATTTTCGTTGACTTTGGTTTCTCCGCGCCTCCGCGTCTCCGTGGTGAAATTGCTTTTGATCTTCCTTTGCGCCCTTAGCGTCCTTTGCGGTGAACCACGCCTTGCTAGAGAATGACTCTCTCATCGCCGACGCGCCGGGTCACTCGTTCACGATCAAGGTATTCCAGCAAGGGAATCGCGTATTTGCGTGAAATTCCAGTCAGGTCTTTAAACTTTGCCACATCGATTTTCTGGGACTTGGTTTTGTATTCTGCCAGGATCTGGCGTAGGCCCTGAATCGCTGTCTGATGGAATACCAGATCATCGGTGAGCTTTACCAGTACGTGGTCGCGCAGCAACAGGGTTACGAGCTTCTGGGCGCGATTCTTGTCGACGGGCAGGCTGGCCAGCACTTCTTTCAATGCCGGCACTTTGAGCCCCGCCGAAGAAAAAGCCCTTTCTATCTCTTGTTTCGCCTTGGCTTCGTCGTCTTTCAAGGCCACGCCGCGTCCTGCGAGCTTGACCTGCTCGCCCGCCACTTCGACTTTCTTTTCGCGCACCATCTCGTTGAGCACAGCTTCGAGCACCCCAGCCTGAAGACCGAGTTTTTCCCGCAACTCCTCTTTGCTGATACCGGCGACTAGAGGATTGGCTTTGTGAAATGTGTCTAAAACTGCGACAGCGCGCTCCCAGGCCGCTTTGAACGCCTCCGCCGCGACCAGCAGCTCGCCTGCCTGGACGACTTGTTTTTGCTGCACCAGCGTTGCGACTACCGGCTTGAGGATGTTTTGCCGCAGGCCTGTCTCTCGCACTGCATCGGGAAGGGTAAGGCCGTCCGATGAGCGGCGATGAATCCGTGCCAGCAATCTTTCTGCAAGCGAGCCTTTAGCCATGGTCTCCAGAAATTTCACGACGGCTTCTTTCTTGTGCCGGCGTAGCGGAAAAGCATCGAGCACTACAGCGCCTCCAATGGTGATCACCGGCGAAAACTGCCTCAGGATGAGGTGATCTCCGGGCAGCACCAGCATGGGACTGGTGGTACGCAAACGGGCGAACGCCGTGGAACCAGGATTCAATTGGTTGGCTTCGTTGAATGTTCCTTCACGAGAGGTGGCTTCATGAAACGTAACCCCAGCAATGGTTTCCACCGTAAAGGCGTGCAGGTGCACACGAGCGCGGCTCTTCATAGGGCGCGCATCTTTCAGCAGTGAAAGCTGCACATCGATACGCTGCGTGGTTTCCAGTACGTCAGGAGGCACAAGCGTCATGCCACGTGCAAGTTCTTCTACCTGGACCCCCGCAAGATTCAAGGCTGTTCGTTGTCCGGCGATGGCTTGGTCCGTGGCGCTACCATGCACTTGCACGCCTCGTATGCGGACGCGCTGCCGTGCTGGAAACACAACCACCTCTTCTTCCTTCCGCACTTTTCCTGCAATCAGCGTACCGGTAACCACGGGACCGAAGCCCTTCATGACAAAGACACGATCGATAGGAAGGCGGAAGAGTGTTTCCGTGTCGCGGGAAGGTATCTCGACCGCCAGCCGTGCGATTTCCTTCTTTAAGTCTTCAAGTCCAGCTCCGGTCAGGGCGCTCACAGCCACTACGGGAGCGCGACTGGTGTCGAGAAATGAATCCCTCACAAACTCTTCGATCTCAAGTTTCACCACATTGAGAGTGTCGGCGTCTACCATATCCGCCTTGGTGATAACGGTGATGCCTCTAGGGATGGAGAGCAACCGGCAAATCTCAAAATGCTCTCGGGTCTGCGGCTTGATAGATTCGTCCGCGGCCACTACCAGCAGGACAAGATCGATTCCTCCAACTCCAGCCAGCATGTTGCGCACAAAACGCTCATGTCCAGGGACATCTACAAAACCCAGCCTGAGTTTCTCGCCGGAAGGGGCCGCCAGTTCCAGATGAGCAAATCCCAGGTCAATGGTGATACCCCGCCGCTTTTCCTCTTCGAGGCGGTCGGTATCGATTCCGGTCAGCACCTTAACCAGAGTCGTCTTGCCATGGTCAATATGGCCGGCAGTGCCAATGATGATCGACTTCATTCGCAATTCAGTTTAATTGATTGCCGCAGTTGACACCCCTTCAGAACCTGTTTAACGTTCTTTCAAGAGAAGTTCCCCTCGCTAAGTGATGCAACGATGAAACGTGGAACCGCCCTTGCCGGATCAGCCATCTTCCTGGTGATTGCTCCGGGAACGGTCATGATCCTCGTGCCCTACTGGATTAGCCACTGGCATATTGAGACTCCTTTGCTCGGTTTCTCTTTGTTTCGCGTCATTGGAGTCATTCTGATGGCGGCGGGCTTGCCTGTGCTGCTCGATTCCTTTGCCCGATTCGCGGTTGAAGGTTTGGGAACGCCTGCGCCTGTTGCGCCACCAACCCACCTTGTGGTGACCGGCTTGTATCGGTATGTGCGCAACCCGATGTATGTCGCGGGCGTTTTGATCATTACTGGTCAAGGATTATTTTTTGGCAACCTGAGGGTCTTGGAATACGTATTAGTCGTGTGGCTGATCTTTCATCTTTTTGTGCTGTTCTATGAGGAGCCGGTTTTGCATGGAAAGTTCGGGGCTGAATACGACGAGTTCCGCGCGAATGTCCGGCGATGGGTGCCGCGTTTGCGACCCTGGAAAAAGCGTGAACGATGAAAGCCAAGCTCTTTGGCCACGAATACACGCGAATCAACACGAATTAAGAGCAGGAAAGCTCGAACCACAAATACTCGAACACAAATGATAAAAGTGGAAGAACGTTTCATAGTCGGTCTTTCTATTCGTGTTAATTCGCGCAATTCGTGGCTAACCGGGTCTTATCAAACAAGTCTATAAGTTTTGATCAACTACGGAATCCTGAGGATTTTTATGGAGTTTTTGGAGCACGTTCGCTATGCGTTGCGTCAGTTCAGGAAAGCCCCTGGATTCGCTACAACCGCAATTCTCACAGTCGCGTTGGGTATCGGCGCGACCACTGCGATCTTTACCCTGGTCCATGCGGTCCTGCTGAAGTCGCTGCCGGTGGTGAAGCCCCAGGAATTGTGGCGGGTTGGCAACGAGGAGAATTGCTGTGTGAACGGCGGGCTACAGGATAACTGGTCCCTCTTCTCTTTTGAGGAGTACCGGCTTTTCCGCGAGCACACGCAGGGTTTCGCCGAACTGGCCGCGTTCCAATCCGGCCGCAACCTGATCGGCGTACGCCAGAGCAGTAACAGCCGGCCCTCAGAATCATTCCGTAGCGAGTTTGTCTCCGGAAACTACTTCACGACGTTTGGGATTCCCCCTTATGCGGGCCGAATGCTTGCTCCGCAGGACGATAACAAGGGCGCTCCGGCAGTGGCAGTGATGAGTTTTCGCACCTGGCAGGAGAAGTTTGGCGGCGACCGTTCTGTCGTTGGGGCCGGATTTGTGATGAATGCGCAGCCGGTCACGATTATCGGTATCGCTCCGCCGGGATTTTTCGGCGACCGGGTCGAAGGCAATCCGCCTTCGTTTTGGCTTCCGCTGGCCGCCGAGCCGCTGATAGAGCCAACTGCTTCGTTGCTGAACGATCCTGCCTTGGATTGGCTTGACCTGATTGGTCGGATTAGCCCTGGGGCCAACATTAAAACGATGGAAGCCCAGATGGGAGTGGAACTACGGCAGTTTCTTCTGACGCCTGAGAGCAAAGTTGATGAACGCAGTAAGACTCTGGTTCCCAAGCAGACCCTGCACCTCTCGCCCGGCGGCAGTGGTGTCCAGATGATGCGCGATGAATATAAGGACGGCTTGCACTTGCTGATGTGGGTCTCGTCATCGGTGCTCCTGATTGTCTGCGCCAATCTCGCCAATCTGATGTTGGTGCGCGCTACGGCCCGCCAGCAGCAAACCTCAGTCCGATCGGCGCTGGGCGCTTCGCGCGGTGTCCTAGTGCGTCAGGCGCTGACGGAGAGTGTGGTGCTGGCGGTCATCGGAGGTCTGATCGGCATTGCAATCGCCTATGCCGGCACTCGCATGATTCTGCATCTGGCTTTCAGAACTGACTATGTGCCAATCAATGCCGTGCCCTCACTGCCGGTGTTCGCCTTTGCCTTTGCGGTGTCCCTGCTGACCGGCATTGTATTCGGAATTGCGCCCGCATGGATGACAGCCAAAGCCAATCCGGCAGAGGCTATGCGTGGCGCGAATCGTTCCACAGGGCGCAACACTGCCTGGGGAAGAAAAGCGTTGGTCGTGGTGCAGGCCGTGGTCTCGCTGGTGCTGCTCTGTGCCGCAGGTCTGCTCACGCGCAGCCTGAACAATATGCAGCATCGGGACTTCGGTTTCGATACGAGAAACCGTTACATCCTCCACATCGATCCGGAGATGGCCGGGTATAAACCAAAGCAGTTGGAGCCTTTCTACCGACAGCTCCACGACAATTTGACCGCTATTCCTAGCGTAAAGCAGGTCAGCTTTTCGATTTACAGTCCCATGGAAGGCGACAATTGGGGCGAGGGGGTTTACATTGAAGGCGATCCACCACCACCGCCGGGGACGCCCGACCATGGAGCTTCGTGGGTACGCGTAACACCTGGATATTTCGACACGATTGGCACAAAGATCCTGGAAGGCCGGGCCATCGACGAGCAGGACACGCCAACCACACGCAGTGTCGCCGTTGTGAATCGATTCTTTGAGAAAAAATATTTCAAAGATGGCCATGCCATCGGCAGGCACTTCAGCGACGACCTTAAGCACCCTGGCGCGTTCGAGATTGTGGGAGTAACAGAAGACACGAACTACTGGGGCGCCACCAGCAAGATGCGCGCCATGTACTTTTTGGCCCAGGGACAGAGCGCACACAACGACGATCGGCGTTACCAGCAGTTTGAAGATCGCTCCAACTACCTGAATGCGATTGAAATCGAAATGAACAGCGAGGTGCCGGGACTCGAAGTGCAGGTGCGCCGGGCTATCTCACAGATCAACCCAGATCTGGCGGTCATCGATTTCCAGCCTTTTGGCACCCAGGTGAAGGCCAACTTCACCCAACAAGTCATGATTGCCAGGCTGACCTCGTTGCTGGGCTTGCTGGCCTTGGTCCTGGCTTCGATAGGTCTCTACGGAGTTACAGCCTATTCGGTCGAACGCCGCACGAGCGAGATCGGCATTCGCATGGCCCTGGGCGCTGATCGGCTGAACGTCCTGAAGATGATCTTGAGCAGCGCATTCATGCAGGTTGGCCTCGGCCTGGGAATCGGCCTACCAGTCGCGATCGCCGCTGGCTACGTGATGGCGCACCACTTATTCGGCGTAAAGCCCTACGATCCCATTGTGTTGTCAATTACCGCATTTGTGCTGGCGGCGGCCGCGTTTGTCGCTGCGGTGATTCCGGCGCGCCGGGCGGCCAATACCGAACCTATGTGGGCTTTGAGGACAGAGTAACCTTAGTGGCACCGCCGCAAGGTCAGCCCCCAAAACTACTATTTAGCGTGTCTTCGTCCGCAGCCACGCTTCGATTGCTGCTTTGGTGATTTGTCCAGTTTCATATAGAGAGGATAAGAAGCTGTACGCTTCCAAATCATCGAAGAGTACCTGGTAGCCATTGGTCGTTAGAAAAACCACGGTGCAAGCGATGGCCGTTCGTTTATTACCGTCAAGAAACGGATGGTTCTGAGAAAGGCTCTCAAACAGGGCGGCAGCTTCTTCAACGATGTCCTGGTAATATCCGGTTTGCAGGCGTCCCACTGCGGAGGCCAGAGCGTTTGGATCGCGCAGGCCTGATCGGCCTCCCCACTTTTCGATAGCTTTGCTTTGTGCGTACAGGACGTCTTCGACTGACAAATAGCGGGTCACTGCGCGAGTAGTCGCATAAGTTCGGCGTGTTCGTTCATGAAAGCATCGATGGCAGCTCGGGTGTCCGTGGCCGAGGGAATCTTCTTTTCTTGCAAATACGTGACAAACTCTGCTACCGCGCTTTGCTGTTCGCTCGATAGTGCTGAAATCTTATTGAATAGCTCCTGTGGCGTCATTCAGACGTAGCTCCTGTTTGTTAGTTTATCGAACAGGCTCTTTCTCTTTCAATTGATTTTAGACGATTCGTATGTGGGGGCGGACATCGAGTATAAGACCACTGAATTCTGGCGGGATGAGAGAGGAAAGCCACCCCGTTTGGGGCTCAGAGGAACCGCAGGTTCTCGGTCCTCTGAGCAGCCCCGAAGTTGAGATCAGGACTAAATTTATTGCTTCTAAGTAGATGCTGGCCGGGCAGCGCTGGTTGGCAGAATTGCGGCTATCAGGCTGTGTGCCGACGTGCGAAAATAGATATTCCAACATGTCTACAACCCACGCACCCGCCATCACGCCTGCCATTATTGATGATCATGGAATCACACCGGAAGAGTACGAAAAGATCAAAGATGCCCTGGGCCGCGAGCCTTCCCTGACCGAGCTTGGCATCTTCAGCGTGATGTGGAGCGAGCACTGCTCCTACAAATCCTCGCGCGTGCATCTCAAAAGGCTGCCCACTCGCAGTCGCCGCGTGGTGCAGGGGCCCGGAGAAAACGCCGGTATCATCGATATCGGCGATGGCTGGGCCTGTGCCTTCAAGATCGAATCGCACAATCATCCATCGTTTATTGAGCCTTTTCAGGGCGCTGCAACGGGCGTCGGAGGCATTCTTCGCGACATCTTCACCATGGGTGCACGTCCGCTGGCGGTCATGGATTCTTTGCGCTTCGGTCCCCTAACTCCTGGAAAGGGCGCAGCCCAGGGTACAGTCCACCGCAACCATTCGGTACTAGAGGGTGTGGTCAGCGGCATCGCTTCTTACGGCAACTGTTTTGGTGTGCCCAATCTGGGCGGCGAGACCAAGTTCGAACCTTGTTACTCGCAAAACCCTTTGGTCAACGCGTTTGCCCTGGGGCTTGTGCGCCGCGACCAGATTTTCTACGCCAAGGCTGCGGGTGAGGGCAATCCCGTTATCTATGTGGGCGCCAAAACCGGGCGCGATGGCATCCATGGCGCAACCATGGCCAGCGAAGAGTTTACCGAAGGCTCCGAGCAGAAGCGGCCCAATGTGCAGGTAGGCGATCCGTTTCTTGAAAAACTCCTGCTGGAAGCTTGTCTCGAGGCCATGCAGACGGGCGCAGTGGTGGGCATCCAGGATATGGGCGCGGCCGGCCTTACCTGTTCCACCTGCGAGATGGGCGCGCGTGGCGGAGTTGGCATTGAGATCGAACTTGATGGTGTACCGCAGCGCGAAACCGGCATGAATGCCTACGAGATCATGCTCAGCGAATCCCAGGAACGCATGTTGCTGGTAGCGGAAAGCGGCCGCGAATCCGAGGTTCTTAGCGTCTTTGAGAAATGGGGATTAGATGCGGTCATCGTCGGCCGCGTGACCACCACGGGACGGTTGCGCGTGCTGGAGCACGGCCAAGTCGTCGCCGACATTCCCAATACGGCTCTTACCGATGATGCTCCTCTTTATAGCCGCCCCATGGAGCGCTGGGTACCGCCAGTCTCATCTTCGAAGCCAGACCATATCCGCTGGAAAGCTTCCAGTGACTTCACTGGCGATCTAAAGAAACTACTGGCATCACCCAACCTATCCTCGAAGCGGTGGATTTTCGAGCAGTATGACTCCATGGTGCAGTCGAATACTGTGGAAGGCCCAGGAGCGGACGCCGGCCTGATGCGCATCAAGGGCAGTAAGCATGCGCTGGCCATGTCCCTCGACGGAAACGGACGCTGGTGCTGGCTTGATCCGAAGCTGGGAGCCATGCATGCTGTTGCCGAGGCTGCCCGTAATGTTTCCTGCACTGGCGCAGTTCCAGTGGCCGCCACCAACTGCCTCAACTTCGGCAACCCGGAAAAGCCGCAGATCATGTGGCAGTTCTCGCAAGTGGTCGATGGCCTGGCCAAA
>DASZEU010000406.1:0-4178 GCA_035940535.1 Candidatus Angelobacter sp. | reverse complement strand
GTCCAGATTCCCACGACCGTTGTTGCTCAACTCGACGCCAGCATCGGGGGCAAGACAGGGGTCAACTTGCGATCGGGAAAAAACTTGATTGGCACATTTCATCAACCTTGGATGGTGCTGGTTGATCCTCAGATTCTGGCGACCTTAGAAGAGCGGGAATTCCGCTCCGGTCTGTTTGAAGCGGTCAAGTGCGGCGTGATTCGCGATCGCAACCTTTTTGAATTCATGGTGCAGGCAGCAAAGAAAATATGTAGTAGAAATCGCAAGGCTCTCGAACGGATCATCGTCAATTCGGTGCGCGTGAAAGCCAGCGTAGTATCAGCCGACGAGCGCGAATCGGGGCTGCGCGCCATCCTGAATTTCGGGCATACGATCGGCCACGCCCTGGAATCAGCCACAGGATATTCCCAACTACTTCATGGGGAGGCGGTAGGCTGGGGCATGATTGCAGCCGCGGCTATTGCCTCCGACGTTCGTGCCTGCACCCCCGCCATTACAGCTCAGATCACCTCGGCAGTCACGAGTTATGGCCCCCTGCCGCCGTTCAAGGCCGCTACCGGCGATATTATTGCCAGGCTCTCAGCCGATAAGAAGAGAGTGGCCGGCGCAATTCATTTTGTTCTTCCCCAAAAGATTGGCAAGGTGAAAATCACCAGCGAAGTGCCTCCTGAGGCTATTTACAGCGCGGTAGAGCACATAAGGAACTATGCCTGAACAACTCAAAGTCTCAGGGGCTGCGCCAGCCGGAGCTTCTGACGAGCAATCGGCCGCCCGCGCCGTGCAACGGATGTTCGATGAGATCGCTCCACGTTATGACTTTCTCAATCACACGCTTTCGGTCAATGTAGATCGTCTGTGGTGGCGCAGGACTGCAAGAGCGTTCAGGCACGTCCTCGAGCGGGAAGATGCAAGCGTCCTCGATCTGTGCGCCGGTACAGGCGACATGTCGGTCGCGCTGCGCTCCTTGGGGAAGAGCGCGAGCATCTACGCACTGGATTTTTCCCATCAGATGCTGCACCACGGTCTGGGAAAGTTTCAGAACGGCAAGATTCAGCCAGTAGAAGCCGATGCGCTTCATCTTCCGCTACCGGATAGCAGCATGGACTTGGTAGTTTCGGCGTTCGGATTTCGGAACCTGTCCAACTACGATGCGGGCTTGCTGGAAATCTATCGTGTCGTTAAGCCTCGGGGAGAGGTTGGCATTCTGGATTTCAGCGAGCCCGGTGGACTTTTCGGAAAGCTCTATGGATTTTATTTTCGCAATGTCCTGCCTCGGATCGGCACGCTGATGTCAGGAGTGAAAGGTCCATATCAATACCTGCCGGCTTCCGTAAGCAAATTTCCCGCGCCGGAGCAGATGCTTAAGAAAATGGAAGCCGCTGGTTTCTGCGAGGTAAGCTGGACTCCTTATACGTTTGGCATTGCGGGTTTATATCGGGGAACGAAGCACTCGGCAGTCAGGACCTAGCATTCAGCGGGGTGACCGCGCTAACGCGTTGATCAAAAGGTCTGAACTGCAACAAAAGTAGCAGTTTCTGGAGACCAGTTAGGAATTCGGCGCATCAGTTGACAGCTTGGCTGGAAAAATGTCTCTTCTCCTTACTGTCGTAGTAGACGCTTATCAATGCCGAGTTGCAATACAGAGACGATGCTGATCCTCGAAGTTTCCGGATGATGAGGGTTGAGCAGATAATTACTTGTGCGTGGCACGATTGCTGATGGTACTTCAAGCAATGGCGAGGAATGCTTTTCAAGCCAATTGTCGCCAATTTGTTGAGTCGCGATCTGTTCCGCGACCCAATTTGGAGGGAGGCCCGTCACTTGGCTTATCTTCTCGATCTGAAGATCGTCCGGTACCTGAATTTCAAGCAGCTTGTAACCCCAAGGTAATTTACCCGGCTGAATTTCAAAGTGGACAAGAATCTCCAGCAAAGCTGCTGCCGGGCTGGACGATAGATAAACGACTCGATGGCCTTGTGTATGCCAGCGGCCTGGTGCTTTCAGACCACCGATTCCATTGAGAGTGTCGTAATTGCTGATCCGCCATAGAACCACTTATGCAGCCATGCCATGATCGATCTGATGCAACATTTCTTCAACTAGGCGGCCACCGGCTTCCGTTGCCATCATTTCGATAGGAGCACGCTTGCCGAAATGTTTCTTGGGCGCACGCAACCATTCCAAGCCTGTCGCAGCATCGCCAAAAACCTTCTCAGCGAGCACCATAAGTCTAGACACCCGAACTGCACGATCAGACTCTTCGCGGCTCAATTTTTCCTTGCGTGCGCGGCGGTGCTCCAGCGTTCGCCGCGGCACGATCAAGCTATAAATCTCCTTTTCCTGAAGACCGTGCTCGACCAAAGCTGAAACGGCGCTCAATGGGAGTTGTTCTTCAACCAGTCGTACGACGTCTGCATCCGATTTAAGCGAAATACTGATGCCTAGCATTTTGCGAATGTTCAACAGAGCATTACGATCTGGGGCAAATTCCTCTTCTCCGCGGAGTTTTGCTACTGGCTCATAAAAATCGAAAGGAGGAGATGGGGCACGGTTCCATTCCACGGCGGGTCTTAATGGCTCTTTTTTCTTATCAACAACATAGTGCTGATGGCCCAGAAGTTGCACATTCTCCGCCTGCCAGCCCTCAATGCTTTTCACTACACTGAACTTCACAGCTTGACCTTCGGTGAGTTCTCGAAATCCTGTTGATTGAATATGGGAAAAATCCACGAAGACATCCCCACCTTTTTCCCGGCTGATGAAGCCATGCCGTTTTTCTTTATTCAGCGATTTAATGATTCCTTTTTCCATGTTGCATCCCCCCAACCGCTATTTTTATGCCGCTAATGCTGGGAGTTCCTAATCAGGGGCGCTATCAACATTTTGCCATATTTTTCGCGGCATTTGCACAATAATAATCTTTAACGGTTCATGCCCGAATGCGCATTGGTTGCCTATTATCAGGTGCCCTGCGTATACCAAGTCGACCTTCCTTTTCCATGCCGGACTAGAATTCCTTTTCGCACCATTTCCACGAGCCGCAGTTTGATGGTGCTCCGGCTCTGACTCGTGGCGCGTACGATCTCTCCGATTGAAACTCGCCCGTGCTGCGTGACGATATCCAAAATCGACTGACCCAGTAGAGGCAACTCACCGGCCATGAGTTTGTCTCGTTCCAGCTTCTCTGCCAGCTTCTTTTTTTGGCGCTGCAAAGAGCGAAGGAAAAACAGGATCCACGGTTCCCAATCTGGCTCTGTCTGGTTCAAGGTCATCTGCGTACGCCGCAATGCCAGGTAGTAGCTTTCTTTATTTGCTTCGATCACGCTTTCCAACGAACTGTAAGGAACGTAACCATACCCGGCCTTAAGCAGCAAAAGCGTGGTCAATATTCGCGAGAGGCGGCCATTGCCATCCTGAAACGGATGAACAGCCAGAAAGACAACCACAAACACCGCGATCGCCAGCAGAGGATGCAAAGTTCCTTCAGATAAAGTCGTTTGTATTGAGGTTACCAACTCTTGCATTTGCAGAGGCGTCTCAAAGGGACTCGCAGTTTGAAAGACAATTCCGAGACTCTTTCCCTCGGAATCAAATGCCTCAACATTATTGGAAACAGTCTTGTATCGTCCACGATGATGATGGTCTTTCGTACTATAACCAAGCAGGATGCCATGGATCTGCTTAATATGGTTTTCGGTCAAGGGGATAACGTCGTAACTCATGAGGATGCGGTCCATTGCATCCGCATATCCGGCAACTTCTTCTTCGTCCCGAGATTGGAAAGAGCGAGTTTCAAGCCGTCCGAGCAGAGATTCCACTTCGCGGTCGGACAACCGTGCTCCTTCAATCCGGGTCGAGGATCCAATGCTTTCAATCGTCGCAACCTTGCGCATTGCCGCCAGACGCTCGGGAGCAAGAGTGCTCAAGGCGCGCCACGCCCCCTTGAACTCGTCCAACTCACTGGTAAGGGCGAGCATTTCGGGCGTAATCCGCAGATTTTGATAATGCAGCTTCATTTGGCCACAATTCTGACCATTTATAGCCAATTATGGCCGATTTTGTCCAATTAAGCCTTTTTTATGCCCTCTTGGCTTGCCAATAACCTAAAATCTGGAACGACCAAGAAATTTGGAATTATGGAAATTCATCTCACCCCAGAACAAGAGCGGCGAATTCAG
>DASZEU010000405.1:0-1974 GCA_035940535.1 Candidatus Angelobacter sp. | reverse complement strand
GGCTCACACGCGAACAGGTGCAGGCAGTCCTAGAATTTGCGGCGCAAAGCTTGCAACCTCCGGCAGCCACTCGCTGATGCTGATCTTGTTCGATCAAGGCACTCCCGTTCCCATTCGACGTTCGCTTCAGGGGCACATAGTTAAAACTGCCCGCCAACAGGGATGAGCAGACTTCTCAATGGAGACCTGCTGGACGTGGCCGAAGAAGCTGGATTTGACCTTCTCCTGACTACCGACAAGAACTTTCCCTTCCAGCAAAATCTTTCTAAACGAAAAATTGCGATCGTTGCTCTTGGCAAGAACCGATGGAGTTTGGTCAAACTCAAGTTGGAGCTGATCGTAGAAGCTGTAAACTCCGCTACGCCTGGCAGCTACACCATGATTGAAATTCCTGGCCGATAAATAAAGAACAGCGTTGCCAGTGTGGCTCCTCATTGAGCAAGCTGCTATAGCACTGCGCAATGGCAGCCGCGCCAAAGGGCGGTCTCCCGGCCCACGATTGTTGTGGTTTTGCTCATCGGCAAAGAGGAATTCGCTCATCCCCAACGAGCATTCCGGCAAGCATGGGCAACCGTGCTGCGCCTGCCAAGCCCGCTTCACTCCCCATGAGGGCGCGGGTAACAATGGTGTTCTTGTGGCAGAAACGATCTTCCGTTGGATCACTGGCGCGAAAGACAATCGAACGCTTCCTGAGTTCTGCGAACAACGCAGGTGAAAAGGCGTCCCAGGCGCTGGAGACCCCGCCGGCAATGATGTACATCGGAAGATTCAATGCGTCGATGAGGCTGGAGAGCACCACACCCAGCGCCCAGCCGACCGTTTGAAATATCTGCTGGGCAGCCGGATCTCCCTGCAAGGCGTGCTGGAAGACAATTTTGGCGCTGAACTCAGGATCGTTAATAGCGCGCGCCATCTCCGAGGCTTGGCCGCTAGACACGGCCTGGGTTACCATGCGCCTTACGGCTGTGGCTGAGGCATACTGCTCCAGGCATCCGCGATTGCCGCAGGCGCATGGAGGTCCATCGGGCGCAACTGTCATGTGGCCGATCTCGCCGGCCATGCCAATCATGCCGTGCCACAACTTGCCATGAAAGATGAATCCACCACCTACGCCGGTCCCCAGAGTGACCATGCAGATACTATCGGCGTCTCGCCCGGCGCCGATCCATTTTTCTCCTAAGGCAGCGCAATTGGCATCATTCTCAAGTATTACCGGCGTTCCCAGCCTATTTTGTATCTCAGCCTTGACCGGATAATCATTCCAGCCCGGCAAGTTGGACGCCGCATGGACTGTTCCGGTCTCAATGTCGATGATTCCGGGCACCCCAACGCCCGTGCCCCAAAAAGAATGAGTATCCAAAAATTTATCGCTCAGCCGCTGGATAATGTCGCACATCTCGCTGATCACGGCATCACGTCCGCGATGCAGATCGGTGCTGGCACAGACGGTCTCTAGCTGCCTGCCGGTGTCCTCGACCGCGGCGACACGCATGTTGGTACCGCCTAAGTCCACGCCGATTGCAAAGGATCGCATTTATCTTCTCGCGCGCATGAGACGCTCAACCGCCTGGATGGAAAAAACGTTTTCTTTTGCCATGCAGCTCCGTATTATATAAAATCGTTTCAATAAACGCACCAGGAAAGGGGGCTTCTTTCGTTTTGGCCACTTTGTCGCGGTGATGCCATCCCGAAGAAGCAGCTAGTGAAAAATAAGGAAATGGTTATAATCGGCCCAGAGGAACGTTTCCCAGTGGCCAATGCAAAATCCCGAAAAGCCAAGACCACCATCACCATCCGCGATGTGGCCGAGGAAAGCGGATTCTCCGCGACCACGGTTTCCATTGTCCTGAACAACGCTCCTCTGGCCCGCTACATTCCACCTCACACCAAGACGCGAATTCAGAAGGCTGCCAAGAAACTTGGGTACCATCCCAACATCTTCGCCAAGTCTTTGCGCAGCAAGCGCAACCATAC
>DASZEU010000404.1:0-4367 GCA_035940535.1 Candidatus Angelobacter sp. | reverse complement strand
AGGTTGTTTGGAGAAAAAGAGATTCTGTTGGACGAAAATGGTCATAGTTTGCAAGTAACAGTACCAGTTGCAGCTCAGTTGTAGTTTCGATCAACTGAGTAACAATTCCAAATAGGCCAGGGTTTGCGGGCCTTCTCTCCGGCGGCATGCTTGACTTTGCGAAGGACGTATCGCAATTTTGCGATTGGCCGGCAATTCTCGGTTTTTCCGCGAAGCAGTGGTTTGTGAAACACATTCTAAGAAGTTGATCAATTATTCAATATGCTACTGTACGGTCTACTGCACCGACCCGGAGTGCTGCCGGAGACCATTGGAAGGATAGTGTCGAAGGGAGGGAGATCTTGGAACATCTGGGGCCGTTAACTGAGAGAGAGCGTCAGGGAGTGCTGTACGAGTGGAATGAAGCTAAGTATCCCCAGGAAAAGTTTGTCCACGAGTTGTTCGAGGAGCAGGTGGAGAGGACGCCTGAGGCGGTGGCGGTCGTATATGAAGAAGTGTCCCTGAATTATGCAGAACTGAACCGGCGTGCGAATCAGTTAGCGCATTATCTCCGAGGGATGGGAGTGAAGCCGGACAACCTGGTGGCAATCTGCGCAGAGCGGAGCTTGGAAATGATAGTGGGTTTGCTGGGCGTACTGAAGGCAGGTGCAGCGTATGTGCCCCTGGATCCTGCCTACCCGACCCAGCGGCTGCACTACATGCTAGAGGACAGCGGAGCGACGGTGCTCCTGACTCAGGCGAAACTGAGGAGACTAATGTCTAGCAGCAAAGTTGCTGTGCCTCCAGTCTACCTGAATGCCGAAGCGTGGAGGCAGCAACCGGAAAGTAACCTGGACCGCGGCACTGTTGGGCTTGACCCGGGAAATCTGGCTTACGTGATTTACACTTCCGGCTCCACAGGACAACCCAAAGGCGTGATGGTTGAACACTGTGGTGTAAGCAATCTGGTGAGCGAACAGATCGAACGTTTCGCGATCCAAGCGGACAGTCGAATTGTGCAATTTGCTTCTTTCAGTTTCGATGCCTCGGTGTGGGAGATTTTCATGGCGTTATGCCGAGGGGCGTCGTTGTATCTAGCCCCACCGAGAGAGAAACTGACGAGCGAAATCCTGGTTGAGATGGTGCAGCAGATGGGAATCACGCACGCAACATTTCCTCCGGCATTTTTGTCGAGTCTGCCGGAAGGGGTCGATCTTGAGCCAATCGGCGTGCTGATTGTTGCAGGAGAAGCATTGACCGAGACAGTAGCAAGACGGTGGGGGCGGGGGCGGAAGCTAATCAATGCGTACGGGCCAACGGAGGCGAGTGTATGCGCGACGATGCATGAGTGGCGCAGCGAAGAGACAGGTTCTCCGCGGATCGGGCGACCAATTGGGAACACGCGGATGTACATCTTGGATAAGCAAGGTGAACCGGTACCGATTGGAGTGGTTGGGGAGTTGTATATCGGGGGAGCGGGAGTGGCGAGAGGATACTTGAACCGGCCGGAGTTGACGGCGGAGCGATTTGTGGCGGACCCGTATGCAGGGGAGGCGGGAGTGCGGATGTACAAGACGGGGGATCTGGGGAGGTGGTTGGGGGATGGGAACATTGAGTTTATCGGGCGGAATGATGATCAGGTGAAGATCCGGGGTTTCCGTGTGGAGTTGGGGGAGATTGAAGCGCACCTGGCGGACCATGAGGGGATTCGGCAAGCAGTGGTAGTTGGGCGACAGGGGGTCTCTGGGGAGATACGTCTGGTGGCCTATTACACGGTAAGAGAAGACGCGCCTGCAGCAGTTGGACCGATTGACGCGGCAGGTCTTCGTGCTTACTTGGCCCAACGGTTGCCGGAATACATGATTCCGGCTGTATTCATGTCGCTGTCGCATTGGCCGATGTCGCCTAATGGCAAACTGGACCGTAATGCACTGCCGGTTCCGGAGATCGCCCAGCCTCTTTTGGAAGCCACCACAGAAATTGAGAAAGCTCTATCGCGCGCATGTTCTGAAGTACTCGGAGTGGGTTCGGTTCCATTGAATTCGACCTTCATTGAATTAGGCGGCAGCTCATTGAATGCGACTCGAGTCATCGCCGCGATGCGGGAAACAAGTGGCTCGTGTCCTCCTCTGAGGGACCTCTTAGGTCCTAAGATGCTGTTTGAAATAGCGCTTGAGCTTCAGCAAGGACGGAACCAGGTTTCAAAAGCCGAAATCAAGCTGAAGGCCAGACCAAAAGCTGCAAGGGTTATACCAGCGGCTTATTCCCAGGAACGCATCTGGTTTGTCCAGCGCATGGATCCTTCCAATGTAGCGTATCACGCGAACGCTAAGATCCGTTTTATCGGCACGTTCGACAAGGCTGCATTGGAAAAGGCCTTGACTCAGATCGTTGCACGGCACGAAGTCTACCGCACGACGCTTTCTGAAATCGATGGAAGTTTGTTCCAAGTTGTTCATGATCCTTGGATTGTTGAACTTGGGGAGATCGATGCTGACAACGAAGGCGTGACGGAGAAGGTGTTCAAAGAGCTGCAGTCGCCGTTCGATCTCGGATCTCTTCCCCTGGTGCGATGGAGGTTAATCCGGACAGGCAGCAACGAACATGTGTTACTGATGGCTGAGCATCATGTGATTCATGATGGATGGTCATTCAACGTTTTTGTCAAAGAATTGACTGAATGGTATCGCTCTTACACTGAGGGAACCTGTACGGAGATACATCCCAACCCGTTCCAGTTTGGCGATTTTTCACAATGGCAAAGAGAGTGGGTAGAGAGTGAAGAAGCCCGAGAACAATTGAAATATTGGGCGAGTGTGCTCGCCGACATGCCACCGACGCTGTTATTGCCTTGCGATTATCCCCGGCCCCAGGTTCAGACCTATCAAGGTGGCCTGGTCAGGTCACAGTTGAATAACCTTGTGCTAGATGAGTTGCAGACCGCAGCGCGCCGCCAGCATGTGACGTTGTTCATGCTCGCTGCCGCTGCTCTGGAAATCCTGCTTTATAAATATAGCTCGCAAGGCAACTTCTGTATCGGAACCGGAATTGCCAACCGCCGCTGGGCCGAGACCAAAGACATAATTGGGATGCTGATCAACACCATCCCTCTGCCGGCCCAAATAAACGCAAACATAAGCGTTGCCGAAGTGGTGCGACGAGTCAAGCAGACAACTTTAGATGCTTATTGCAATCAGGACATTCCTTTTGAGCAAGTGGTCCAAATAGTAAACCCTCGCCGAGACCCAAGCTATCACCCAATTTTCCAGGTGATGCTCGGTTTTCATGATTCCCCTTTAGAATGCGCACCCCTCATGGACACGAGCTTGATTATCGAACAGGCTCTGGGCAACGGATCGGCAAAACTTGACTTAGGCGTTGTGATGGTCCCTCCGCAGAACCACAATCTGCCCTCGAACTATCAACCGTGCTGGGAAATCCTGTTGGAGTACAACTCAGACCTGTTCGAGCAAGGGCGAGCGCAACAGATCACTCGGCATTATATCTCCCTATTTCAAGCAATCGCGCATGACGTGTCGTGCAATGTCTCAGACATCTCCTGGCTCAGCAAGGAAGA
Source organism: Candidatus Angelobacter sp. (assembly GCA_035940535.1). Classification (GTDB taxonomy): domain Bacteria; phylum Acidobacteriota; class Terriglobia; order Terriglobales; family Acidobacteriaceae; genus Angelobacter. The sequence goes on along the minus strand of DASZEU010000404.1, from coordinate 811 downwards.
GCTACAACAGATTCTGTACGAGTGGAATGCTACGGAGAGGGAGTATCCGCGGGAGAAGTGCGTGCATGAGTTGTTTGAGGAACAGGCGGAGAGGACACCGGAAGCAACGGCAGTGGTCTTTGCGGAGGAGGAACTGAGATATGGGGAGTTGAACGGGCGGGCCAACCAACTGGCGCACTATTTGCGAGGTCTGGGAGTGAGGCCGGAAGAGCGGGTGGGGATCTGCATGGAGCGGAGCCTGGAGATGATGGTGGCGGTGCTGGGAGTGCTCAAGGCGGGTGGGGCGTATGTGCCGCTGGATCCGGCGTATCCGGTGGAACGGCTTAAGTTCATGGTGGAAGACAGCGCGCCGGTGGCGGTGCTGACGCAAACGCAATTTAAAGGACTGTTTGCCGGATTTCAGCAAGGCCTGGCGATGGTGGATCTGGCCGCGGAGACTTCGATATGGGAAGGGATGCCGAAGAGCAACGCTGATGGTGGCAGGCTGGGACACAGCTCCGGTCAACTGGCCTACATCATTTACACCTCGGGATCGACGGGACGGCCGAAAGGGGTGATGGTGGAACATCGGGGAGTGATCAACGTCATCCATGGGTCGCTGGCGAAGTTTGGGGTGGAGCGAAGCAGCCGGGTGGTGCAGTTAGCATCTTTGACCTTTGATGCGTCGGTACTGGAGATATTTACGGCCTGGCTGAGCGGGAGCGTTTTGTATCTGATCAAGCGAGAAGATCTGGTGTCGAGCGCGGATCTGGGAGAGTTTATAGGGCGGAACGAGATCACCATCATGGCGATTCCGCCATCGCTATTGGAG
>DASZEU010000403.1:0-2704 GCA_035940535.1 Candidatus Angelobacter sp. | reverse complement strand
CACCGCGCCAACATCATGGATGCTTTGGGAATCCACAAAACTGCTGAACTGGTGGTTTATGCCATCCGCAACGGCTTGGTAAATCTGCCGTGAACCGACGATCTTTCTTGCAAGGACTCGCTGGCATGGCTTCAGCTTCAGCGTTCGGTCCAGTGAATGCCTTTGGAGTTCCCGCGTCGCGAGCCTCAGCTCCAGGCTTCCGTTTGGTCGATGTCACCGCTCCTGCAGGTATCCAGTTTCAGCACAATAACGGCGCTTACGGCGGCAAACTTCTCCCCGAGACCCTGGGTTCGGGATGCGCTTTCCTTGACTATGACGCCGATGGTTGGCAGGACATCCTCCTAATCAACGGCATGGATTGGCCTGGGCGCCAGCGTGAACGAACCACGCTCAAGCTTTACCGCAATAATCGCAACGGCACATTTTCCGATATGACCCGCAGCGCTGGTCTGGACGTTGAAATGTACGGCATGGGTGTGGCGGTGGGAGACTACAACAATGACGGCTATCCCGACCTGCTGATCACGTGTGTCGGTCAAAACCGGCTGTTCAAGAACACAGGCAAGGGAACCTTCGTCAACGTGACCAAGCCCAGCGGTCTTGGTGGACGGCAGGCGTTCAGTACTTCTGCATTATGGTTCGATTTTGACCGCGATGGTCTGCTGGATTTATTTGTTTGCAACTATGTAAAGTGGTCTCCCGAGCACGATGTTTTCTGCAGTCTTGACGGAAAGCGCAAGTCCTATTGCACTCCCGAGGCTTACCGCGGGGAGACCTGCTGGCTATTTCGCAATCGGGGCGATGGGACTTTCGAAGATGCGACAGCAACCAGCGGAATTTTCGACAGCAGCTCCAAATCGCTAGGCGTCGCCATGCTCGACTACGACCGGGATGGTTGGCCAGATCTGCTGGTAGCCAACGATACCCAGCCCAATAAGCTTTATCGCAATCAGCGCAATGGCACCTTCAAAGATGTGGCGGTGGATGCTGGCATCGCTTTCAGCGCGGAAGGAAAGGCGCGGGCCGGGATGGGCGTTGACGTAGGCGATTTCGACAACTCCGGTATGCCAGGCGTAGCCATTACTAACTTTGACAATGAGATGATTGGACTCTTCCAGGCATCAAGCAGTGGAAACTACACCGACATCGCCGTACGCAGTGGTGTCGGGCTCGCGTCCAAAGACAAGTTGGGATTTGGCTGTCTCTTACTCGACGCCGATTTGGATGGTTTCCTCGATCTGGCAGTCGTCAACGGACATATCGACGATACCGTGCGCAACGTCCGCAACGTGGGTTATGCCCAGCCGCCGCAGTTGTTCCTGAATAATGGAAAGGGAATATTTCGCGACGTGGCTTCTGAACTTGGCGGCGGATTCGCTCAGCCAAAGGTTGGGCGTGGCCTAGCCTATGGCGATTTCGATCGCGATGGCGATCTCGATCTGCTGGTGACTTGCAACCATGGCCCCGCCTATCTCTATCGCAACGACCAACTGGCGGGGAACCGAAGCATTCGTTTCCGTCTGATGGGCACAAAATCAAATCGCGATGCGATCGGCGCAACCGTACGGATTTTTCACGGCGGAGGCAGTCAATCGCGCTTGGTCAAGGGTGGATCTAGCTATCTCTCGCAATCAGAGTTGCCGGTTACGTTTGGGGTGGGAAAACGGGACAAGATCGATCGCCTGCTGATTCTGTGGCCCAGCGGCAGGAGCGAAGAATACAAAGATCTGGCCGTGGGCCAGGTCTATCAGTGCGTAGAAGGGAAGGGAATAACGGCGCTCGCGGGCTTCTAGTATTTTTTCACTATTGCATCCCGCAACTCTTACAGTTAGTTTGGCCCAACTCTTGAGACCTCATCCTCGGCCCTCTGCGAGCCGAAGCGTTGAGGCGCTCCCCACATAGAGGTAGGCTCAGCCTACCTCTGATTTTTAATCCGGGCATTCTGCTAAAGGCTGAAACTTTCTCCTGTTGGGGGCAAGACAAATGAAATTCAGTGGCGTGCTGACAAAGTTTTTCGTTCCCATTGCGTTGGTGATTGTGGCTTTGGCTGCGGACAGCGGCAGGGGGAAGCCGATTACGGTAAAGGGGTATGTGCTGGATTCAGCCTGCGCATTCACCAAGGGTCTCGATAAGCCAATCAGCGCGGAGTGCGCCCGGGCTTGTGCCAAGGCAGGTTCACCGCTGGTGATCCTGGCAGACACTGGCGAAATTTACTGGCCCATTGCGGATACCACACCCTCCAGAGGACAGAACGAGAAATTGCTGCCTTTTGCGGGGCAGAAAGTTACGGCCGGTGGTCGGGTGTACCAAAGAGGCGGATCGAGCGCGCTGGTCATTGAGAAGATCGAAGCTTCGCCTGCTGACAAATAGATCCGAAGAACGCGGCTCCGAAATTCAATCTCAGTTTCAAAGGAGCCCACCTTTGCGCGTGTGGCCGATCTCTCCCGTGGCACGAACCATAACCCTGACGCTTTCGAGCTGGGCGCTGATTTTGGCCGCCGCGCACGCCCAGGAACTGGGCACAGCGATCCTCAATGGCGCTGTCACGGATCCTCAAGGAGCGGTGGTAGCAAACGCGCAAGTTAACGCCCGTAACGGGGCCACTGGAGCCCAGCGAACGACCACAACCGGCACCGCCGGTCTCTTTATTTTTAACGATCTGACTCCGGGCGTTTACGAAGTGCGGATAGAAGCAAAGGGTTTT
>DASZEU010000402.1:0-5913 GCA_035940535.1 Candidatus Angelobacter sp. | reverse complement strand
TTTATGTGAATGATGAGGACATTCGTTTTCTTGGCCCCGATTACAAATTCAATCAGGGCGACGAGGTGACTCTAGTGCCTTCCATTGCCGGAGGATGAGGCGCAAACCTTTTTAGCCACGAATGCCCACGAATCAACACGAATTGGGAATGGAAAAGGATCAAGAAGAACTACATAGAGAAGTGTGAAGACATTTCTTGGTCTAGTCGGTTGTTTCTTGATTCGTGTTAATTCGCGCAAATTCGTGGCTAATCTTGAAGCTCGAATTGAATTGACATTCACACTGCATTTCCCTTATCCTGCGGTTTCGGTTATGAACTTGATGCTCCTTAATGCGTGTTGTCTCTGTTGTTGCCACACAGGGATATGTGCGTCTTTGGGGCGTGAGTTTGTGACATAAGACTTAAGAATCAGACGAAGAGTCTAAATTCACCCGCCACCTGGACGCCCAGGTTGGCGGGTTTTGATTTTTGGGGCTAAAACTTCAAGTGGAGTTGGGCATGAGGTTGATGAGGATCGTTGTTTTGAGCTTGCTCCTGGCGACCTTGGTCGTTTCGCTGAATGGTTCGGCGCAGATCAGGCTGCTCAACGCTTCTTACGATCCGACGCGCGAGCTTTACCGGGAGATCAATGCCGCTTTTTCCGCAGAGTGGCAGAAGAAAACCGGACAAACAGTCAGAATCGACCAATCACATGGCGGGTCGAGCAAACAGGCGCGATCGGTCGTCGACGGCTTAGAGGCAGATGTGGTCACGCTGGGGCTGGGTTACGACATCGACGTGCTGGCCGACAAAGGGCTTCTGCCACAAGACTGGCAGTTGAAGTTTTCCCACAACAGTTCGCCTTATATCTCCACCATCGTCTTCCTGGTGCGCAAGGGTAATCCCAAAGGCATTCGAGACTGGCCTGACTTGGCTAGGCAGGGCGTCGAGGTTATCACTCCCAATCCCAAGACGTCCAGCGGAGGCCGATGGGCTTATCTGGCCGCCTGGGGAGATGCATATCGCAGGAACAATAGAAATGAGAGCAAGGCGCGGGAGTTTGTCGCTGCGCTCTACAGGAACGTGCCGGTACTTGATTCCGGGGCACGAGCTTCAACTACGACCTTTGTGGAGCGCGAGATCGGCGATGTCCTGATCGCCTGGGAAAACGAAGCCTATCTGGCTTTGCGGGAGTTTGGCGCAGGGAAGTTCGAAATTGTCACTCCTCCGGAGAGCATCCTGGCCGAGCCTCCGGTGGCCGTGGTCGAGAAGGTTGCACAGAAGCACCGCACAACGGAGGCGGCCAAAGCCTATCTGGATTTTCTCTATTCCGAAACCGGGCAGGAGATCATCGGGAAGAATTTTTATCGCCCTATTTCATCCAGAGCATTGGCGAAGTATTCCGGCCAATTTAAACCTTTGAAACTCTATTCGTTCCAATCAGTCTTTGGAACATGGCGGCAAACCCAGGCCAGACATTTTGCCGATGATGCTGTTTTCGACCAGATCTGCTCCCGTCCACGTTAGGGAGTGTTGGATACGACCCAGGAACAAACGATGCCTCAACGGAAACCAAAACACGTGCTGCCAGGGTTCAGAATCACTCTATGCTTTACCCTGGTTTATCTGTTTCTGATCGTGGTCTTTCCGCTCTTGGGATTGGGGATCAAAGCCTCAAGCGTCGGCTGGAGCAAGTTCCATGAGATCGCCACCTCAAAGCGCGTCATCGCATCTCTTCAGCTCAGCTTTGGCGCTTCCCTGATAGCCGCCGTGATCAATGTAGTTTTTGGATCTGTGGTCGCCTGGGTCCTGGTTCGATACAAGTTTGCGGGAAAGCGCATCATGGATGCCCTGGTTGATATTCCCTTTGCGCTTCCTACCGCCGTAGCTGGAATTGCCTTGACCACACTTTATTCCAGCAAGGGATGGCTAGGAGCACTGTTAGCGCCTCTGGGCTTCAAGGCGGCGTACACGCCATTGGGAATCATCGTGGCCTTGAGCTTTGTCAGCCTGCCGCTGGTGGTGCGGTCCATTCAGCCAGTCCTGGAGGAGTTTGATCCTGAAGTCGAAGAGGCAGCGGTGCTGCTGGGCGCTCATCGCGGCCAGCGGCTCATACGGATTTTCCTCCCCGAACTGGCGCCAGCGATCCTGACCGGGTTTGCTCTCTCGATGGCCAGGGCCGTGGGAGAGTACGGCTCGGTGGTCTTTATCTCCGGCAATCTTCCCATGCGCACGGAGATTGCTCCCTTGCTCATCATCAGCAAATTGGAGCAATACGACTATGCGGGCGCAACCGCCATTGCCGCCATCATGCTGGTGTTTTCATTTTCCATCCTTCTGGCCATCAATCTGTCTCAACACTGGAGGAGACGCAGAATTGCGCCTGCATTGCCATGAGCACTACTACCGCTCCTCTTTCGAACAAGGTCCTCACCGCGCGCTTTGGCCGGGCCATCCAGCGCGATCCACTGTGGCTGCGGGCAGGACTGATCGGCCTTGCCTTTTTGTATCTGGCAATTCTGGTCTTTCTTCCGTTGATATTGGTTTTGGTGGCCGCATTGGCAAAGGGCATTGCAGGCTATTGGGTTGCGATCACCGATTCGGCTGCCCTTGACGCGATCAAGCTCACACTCTTTGTCTCGTGCGCTTCAGTTTCACTGAACCTGATGTTTGGACTGGCGGCGGCATGGGCGATCACAAAATTCCAATTCCGTGGCAAGGGTTTGCTCGTCACGCTGATTGATCTCCCATTTTCGGTCTCGCCCGTGGTCTCTGGCCTGATCTTTGTGCTCCTGTTCGGCGCTCAAGGATGGTTTGGACCCTGGCTCCGGGCCCATGACATCAAGATTGTTTTTGCCTGGCCATCTATCTTGCTGGCCACGACTTTTGTGACATTTCCGTTCGTGGCTCGCGAGCTAATCCCCTTGATGCAAGCGCAGGGCAGCGACCAGGAGCAAGCGGCCATCACCCTGGGCGCAAGCGGATGGCAAACTTTTCGCTACGTGACTTTCCCCAATATCCGCTGGGGGCTGATGTATGCGTTGGTCCTTTGCAATGCGCGGGCCATGGGAGAGTTTGGCGCTGTCTCGGTTGTTTCCGGCCATATTCGCGGCCAGACCAACACGGTTCCTCTGCACATTGAAACTCTCTACAACGAATATTCCAGCGCTGCAGCGTTCAGCGTGGCCTCACTGCTGGTCTTGTTCGCGTTTGCCACGCTGGGCATGAAGGCGCTGATGGAACGCCACCTTTCACGCGATGGCGCCAAACAGAATTTCAACACAGATGGCACATTCAGGAGCCTCGAATGAGAATTGCGACCTCTATCACCCTGAGCAACATCCACAAGCAGTTTGGAAACTTTGTGGCGCTCAACGATGTCACACTCGATATTCAAGCGGGACAGTTGGCCGCCATCCTGGGGCCCTCCGGCTCCGGCAAGACAACTTTGTTGCGGACCATCGCTGGACTGGAGACGCAGAACCGAGGCTCGCTGCATTTCGGTACCGAAGAGATGACTCATGCCAGCCCGCGCGACCGGAATGTGGGCTTTGTCTTCCAGCACTATGCTCTGTTCCGCCATATCACCGTGTTGGAGAACATCGGCTTCGGGCTCAAGGTCCAGCGGCGCAAGCTGGGGCTGTCGAAAAATGATATCCACGACCGGGCAATGCGTCTTTTAAGCACGGTACGGCTTGAAGGGCTTGAGAACCGCCTGCCGGAAGAGCTCTCAGGCGGCCAAAAGCAACGCGTGGCGCTGGCGCGCGCCTTGGCAATTGAGCCTAGAGTCCTGCTGCTCGATGAACCCTTCGGCGCCCTGGACGCAAAAGTACGCAAAGAGTTGAGGCGCTGGCTGCGGCTTTTTCATGAGCAGATGGGCATCACCACCGTGTTCGTCACTCATGACCAGGATGAAGCCCTGGAAATAGCCGACCAGATCGTGATCATGAACCACGGCCGGATCGAACAGGTTGGAGCCCCCGGAGAAATCTATGGCCAGCCCGCAAACTCCTTTGTCGAAGAATTCCTGGACATCTCCGACAATCTCCTGCCAGGCAATGTAGTGGATGGACATCTGGCTGTTCTCGAAAGAGCTTCCAGCCGCGACCTCTCAGAGAATCTGGTAATTGAGTAATCCGGGAATCCACGGCACGCGGGTAAATGGGTTAAAGATCGAAGGTGAATCGCGATTTATCGCTGCCAAGCGCACACTGTATACTGAATTCCAATATGCAGCTTGCCTTCAAACGAATTCTGCTGAAGCTCTCCGGCGAGGCCCTGGCAGGTGAAAAAGGATTTGGCGTGGAAACCGCTCTCATCCATGCTATGGCGGCAGAGATCAAAGAAGTTCATGAACTGGGAGTTGAAATTGCGCTAGTGGTGGGTGGCGGCAACTTCTTTCGCGGCGTGGCTGAACAAGCCAAGGACATGGACCGGGTTGCAGCCGACCACATGGGCATGCTGGCCACCGTGATCAATTCCCTGGCCCTTCAGGATGCGCTGGAGAAGCAAGGCGTCTATACCCGCGTAATGTCAGCCATCGAGATGAACCAGGTAGCAGAGCCGTTCATCCGCCGCCGCGCATTGCGGCACCTGGAAAAAGGCCGCGTGGTGATATTTGCGGCCGGCACCGGCAATCCTTATTTTTCCACGGACACTGCTGCTTCCTTGCGAGCCATGGAAATCAAGGCCGATGTGATCATGAAAGCTACCAGGGTCAATGGCATTTACGATGCCGATCCACGGCTGGTGACCGACGCCAAGATGTTCGACACCATTTCCTATTTGGACGTCTTGAAACGTGGGCTCAAGGTCATGGACGCAACTGCCATCTCACTTTGCCGCGAGAACAACCTGCCCATTATCGTTTTCAACTTAAATGTACGGGGCAATATTAAACGCGTGGTGACCGGAGAAAAGATTGGGTCCCTGGTTTCAGCGTAATGTCTCGTGAAGTATCCCCAACTCGATTGGCAGAGATCAGCGTTTTCTCAACTCGCAAACCACCTCATAGCAGGAGTGCCCTTGCGCAACGTTTTTGATTATTTTGGTTGATTCGGCTGCGAGGGATTGCTATCCGCATTCAGCGGCGCCCAAGTCTTACCACCGTCACGACTGATGAGGTGCTGTCCATTGGAAGTCTTGACTTGGACATCGCCACCGGAGAGGGAAATCTTCTCGATATCGCCGGACGCGGCATCACCCAGGCTTAGCTTCTGCCAATCCACACCGCCATTCCAGGAATGGACAAGGGTGGCGTTGGTTCCTCCGGCCCATACTTCATGCCCCTGGGCCTGAACTACTTTGAACTGGATCTCATCGCCTTGGGGAGGATAGGCTTCGTGCCATTGGCTAAGATCGGCGGAATTCACCAGCTTTCCGTCCTGCACGCGCCAGTGCAATTGATCTGCGCTTGCCGTCCTGGTACGCCGGGGATCAGGCGGCTCATGGGTAATTGCAGCGGCCGTGCCGGTCACTTGCCTTGCCGAGATTGGTGGCCGCACGGGAGCAGCACCAGCAAAACTGGAAGTGCTTCCCTTCTCGCTGGCCAATGCATCCGAAGCCACAGATGGGCGCGCAGCCGCTGATTTAAGCGTGCCCATGACACTGGCTGCAAGGGGACCTATGGGCAAGGCCTTTCTCAAAAAGCCCTTGTGGGGGTTTGCGTCCTGCTCCGAGTTCGGAGTTGCCAGACCAAGCGTTATTTGCTTTTTTTCCCGATCGGCATTGATCCTGGCTTGTTCCTGGCGCGCATCCCTGTAACTGGACGTGTAATCGAAAGTGCTGGACCTTTCCTCGGCGGAAAAGAATAGGCTATTTAAATGTTCCCTGTTCTGAGACGCGGGTTTTGGTTGCGGGTTCGATTCCAGTACCGGTCTCAGAGCCAATGTCGAATTCAAATTCACTGAATCTTTCAGGTCAGCATTCTGGGC
>DASZEU010000401.1:0-22462 GCA_035940535.1 Candidatus Angelobacter sp. | reverse complement strand
CTCAACCCCAAACATGCTGCACTTCCTTTAAGTGAACAGTATTGGGGCTACTCTCGGCCCCTTCGGCGCGCCTCAGGGCAGGCTCTTCGGGGCTGGTTTTCTCGTAGCCTGGACGATTGACTCCCACTTTTAATTACACCCTCTGCAACTAGAAAATTTGTGCTCTGTGGGTGGCTGGTTTATGCTGGCCACTCACGAATATGCTGAGGCAGGATTATTTGGTGAGCATTGCAGCTCTATGCCTTCAAGTGGCGCTGCTGTATCTGCTCGTGCTTCGCAGGATTTATGGCCATTTACCGCTGTTTTTCGCATATTTTATAGTATAGGATCATCGTAACTTTGGCGCAGATTTGGGCGATGTCGCAACCGTTCTTGTTCACGTTTACCAGACTACTGAAATACGCCACAGCCTAGACCAGCATAAGAAGTACCTCCAAAACCAGAAGACGTACGTGCCTTATTTTGTTTGCCGATATAGCGCCTTTGCTTTTATTTCGCAGTTCGATTTATCAAAGCACACTATCCCTTTTGAGAAGCGGACAGGGCTATGCTTCTCCTTGCAAAGAGGCCGCTAATTGACGCGGCTCAAACATCCACGCAAGGAGAAAAGTAATGAAGAGAACCATTGTTCGTATCATCGTAACCGCATTGCTAGTGATAGCCAGTAGCTCGATTTGTTCAGTTACGGGTGGCCCCTTTCCTGCCCCGCCGTTTTGTCCTCCAAACGCAGTCTGCAACTAGAAATTTTGTTCTTTGTGGGTGGCTGGTTTATGCTGGCCACCTACAAATATGCTGAGGCAGGATTATTTGGTGGGCATGGTAGGCCTTTGCCTTCAGATAGCATTGCTTTGCCTGCTCACGCGCCGCAAGATATATCACCGCTTCCCCTTCTTTTTCGCATATTCTGTGTACTGGACCGTCGCCATTGCAGTGCAGGCCGTGGCTCAGTCGTTGTTTTTTGCAATTTATTACGTAACAGAAATTGGCGATGGAGTATTGGCATTGCTGGCCATTTACGCGGTCTTACGGTCTGCATATGAGGAAAGGCAGGAGAGTCCGCGTTGGCTTATCGTTGTGCCCTCCTTGATTGCAGTAATACTCCTGGCTGACTCGCTTTGGGAAGCATTTTTCTATCCACTGGGTCGCGGTCAGTGGGTCCACATGGCAGCAGGAATTTATTCCTTCAACCGAAATGTCCTCTGTTTGGAAATCGCAGCCTTGATATTTGCTCTCGCCGTGGACTGGAGAAGGCATGACCCGATCCGGTGGGGACGATATCGTTTCGGAATCATTGTCGGGTTTGGCGCGCCAGCAATCATCACCTTGGTCGCCCAATTACTACGCACCTACTTCGGCGTGCGATATGAAGAAGCATTCCGGTATATGCCTTCTGGCGCCTATTTTGGACAAATGCTGATCTGGCTTCGATGCTTTTTTCGAGATGAGGCGCATGGGACACAAGTGATCCGCGAGGGCGAAGTTTCGTCCGGTGGCGAATCGGGTGAGCCTGGAAACCGATCCTTGCAAACGTTCACCGTCCTGCCGTTCTAAACGCTGAGTTCGATCATCGCAGAAATTTCTTGGATTTTCTTAATTTTCGATTTTCAGAAAAAATCAACTAACAGGTAAAGAGAGCCTTGATTGCTGCTATAAGATACCGCCTTTAGCTGGTGTGCGCACAATTTTGGTCTGCCGTAAGGCGCCGATTGATTCCAGGGAGCGAAGATGATTCCACATTTCCTCTTGGTGGTTGTGGCTAGCGGCATTTTTCCATTCATAGTATTTCTCTTGCTGGATCATCTCAGCCGTTTACGTCACCGGTCAGTGGACGAGGTTGGCGATTGCCACGTGAAGCCGGACGAGGAGTTGCTCGAAGATTTGTACAACCCGGCCAATGAGCGATTAGTTGCTGGCAGGTTCCGGTGGGGGCAGCGCATCCGGCTGGAAAAACTGCTGCAACAATTGGAAATTGAGCGGAGCAATGCCCGCGTTGACATGCAATGGGGCAACACCGAATGGCACGATATGATCGGCGGCGCTTCCGAAGTTTATGGGCCGGACGTGCATAGCCAGGCATGGTGGAGGGAATGGCTTGATGGGAATGTAAGTTTGCGCCAGTCTGCCACGATTCTTTATGTTGCCTTAAGCATGCGCCTGGCAATGCTGTGGCTACGCGGCCTTTTGTGGCGGTTTCTTCCCGTTCCGCGGCTGGCATCGATGCGGAGCACCAAAATGGTCAATACCGTTGTCCGGGCCGCCCAACTCAAGATATGGATGGGCAGCTTGTTCCGTCCCAAAGAGTGGACCGCTCTTTCCGCCTTCAACTTCAAGGCTCTGTTGGAGAGTCGCGAAATTGACTATCCGCAAGCCTACGCGCAACTGAAAACGGCAGTGCGGGTTGCCGGACGCGCACACGGCGAAGATATTTCCGAGTACATCGTCTCGAAGATGTAGCGGGCCGGAAGACCCAATTCTGGTTCCTTCCGGCACTCTGGTTTTTTCCGGCTTGTTGTGACCTGCCCAATACATTAGACTTTTATTATTTATGTGAAACTCCGATAGTATTCCATCGGACAGGAGGAGACCTGCCAATGCGACCGAGCGTGGAACCCAGGCTTCTGGAATCGGCCATCCTCTTGTTTTCTGAGCACGGCTACGCTGGAGTGAACGTGCAGGACATTGTCGTCCATGCTGAGACCAACCTGACCTCCTTCAAGCGCTATTTCAAGGACAAGGGGGACGCGTTCGATAAAGCATTGGAGGCCGTTATCGCCCGGACGCCGGACCCAGCGGAATTGGCGATAGTGTTGCTTCAGAAGCAGCACGAACAGGATTTGCTGTCCCTGATTCAGACGGTCGTGCATCGGTGGTACGGTTCTCTTTCGCCGGGGACGGCGCGGCTGTTGATGTATGCCTATTTGTCCAACAGCGCAAAATGGAAGCGCAAGGCCCATGCTCATATTTTCAAGATGGTTACGGTGTTGGCCTCCGCCATGAAGGCCAAGCTCTCGTCCAAGAGTCATCTCGATCCGCAGCTTGCCGCACAAGTACTCATCATGGCCCTATGGCAGTTCAAGATCACTGAGGCGCAAGACAAAACGATGAAAGAGCAGACGGCCATTGTTGACGCCATGATCGGTCAAGCAGTACGGGGTTTCGTTGGTGGCTGATGTTGGCTGTATCGTTTGGGCAACGCTGGGCAGCGCCTAAACATAAGGAGTGAACTTCAGAGCGCCTTGGAGCCGATGCTTCAATTGGCTGGAAAAGGCGCTGGGGGAGCGTTGATCGGGATGCTTAATGAGATCGTCGATCAAGATTGTCAGCCGTGCTCATCATGGAAGTCTTCTGGATCGAAGTCTTCTGGTAGTCCAACAATCGACTCCAGGGCCAGGTTGATTTGTTCAAATCGCTTGAGTTCCTTGGGGAATTGTGCTCTGCTGGGGCGAAAGAAAAAACCAGGGCGCTTGAAGCGCAAATCAGTCCAACCTAAGTTCCTCAATTGACGCTCAGTCTTGTCAAGTTCCGCTTGTTGGCTGGTTTTCTCCATGTGGCTGGTTAATATCAAAGCGAGATGCCAGAGAGAGTCGCCCTGCAGGTGAAGCAGTTTCAATAGCACCTTGACCTCCGGCTGATCGGCTGGCAGCCCCTGCAAAGTTTGCGAATCAAAAATCCGTGAGTTGTTGATGAGCTCTTGGAAATCTTTCCACTGTTGGTCGGGAGTGCGCGAAGCGGAAGCGGGCCGCTTGCGGCGTGCCTTCAGGGAACTTGTGCATTCGGCGACAAGCTGCCGGTTGATTTGCGCCAGCCGTTTCATCTCTCTTCGGTATTCGCCAAGATCAAATTCGGCAGAACTGCTGGTGCGTGGAAAAGAACCGTTCGGCCATGCGGTGCTCCTGAGCTTCCGTTCGATCCTATCGAGTTCCTGGCCACGTTCGGCTTTGGGCAAGGTGTTGGCGATCAAGACGCCGGCGCGCCAGAAACTCTCTCCCAACTCACGCTGGAGGCGGCTGATCTCCAGTACGTGAGGATCGTTGCGATAAGGACTATCGGGTGGAACAATTGTTTCTGCGAAGGTCGGCGCAAATCGCTGGAGCATGGTGTCGAAATCGCGCCGCAGGATAGGGTAGATTTTGTCAGTCAGTTTGGACATAGGCGAAGAAGCCGGGCCGATTCAACCGGATTCCAAGAGCAAGCGAAAAACAGTCACGTTTTGCTACGGAGTTCCATTGTAATCAATCGATGGCCGAAACTCCATAAGAGTCATGCTATCGGCACCAGTCGATTTGGCACCGAAGAATTGGAGCTTGGGATGAGGCTTTTTGGAGACTGTCAAAAAAAGGGGAGCATGGAACGGGCGCGTGTGGTAAATGCGCCCGTTTTGCCGGCTGGAATGCTATTTGTTGGGGATGGTGGTCAAGAACACGTCATACGTCCAGCGACCCACATCTGACTCTCCATCGCTGGGATCAGGGTTGACTCTGGCCCTGTAGCGGAACTGGTTTCCAAAGTCGTCTGTTCGCCGAGATTCCCGATATTTGAGCGCCAAAGAAAAGACGCCCAATTCCGGTAATGTGTGAAGCTCATTCACCTGACACACTCCATCGTGGTTCTCATCGATCCATAAACGTAGACGGGAAAACACTGCGTCTCTGTCGTCAATGATGCCATCGGAGTTGCCGCCGTTTTCTGGCTTGTCGAACTGCGCCAAGGCCAGAAAGCCGTTGGGATGCTCGGATGGCGGTTGCGGCGTGAAGTTGCCAAATAGCTCTTTGCCGTTGTGGATTAAACCATCCGGTCCGGGCAGAGCCAGGAACGCATCATGCGATCCTCGCTCTGTCCAGGCAAGCTGGACAGGTTGCCCGGTCCCATTCATGTCGAACCTCACTCCGGCATCGGCAGAGGTCAAAGGAAATCCCTCTCCGCGAGTGTCAACGATGATGGGACTGCACGTGGGAGTGGTACCCGGCGCAATGAAGGCGCCCGAACCAGGGGTGGCGGTTGCGCCGTTAAGACAGGGATTCGGTGTAACTCCTCCGCCGCCGCTGGTCGTTGTGGTTCTGCGTGTGATGGTTGCGGGAGGGCCGGATGGACCGTTTGGTCCATTATCCCCTGGGCCACCTGGTGTGCCGAAGGATGCTGAGTTACCAGGCCCAAAGAAGATTCCGTTGGCGGCTGTTTGACCGCAAGCCGATGCGCCCGTGCCCGGCGCTGCCCCGACACCCGAATTTCCAGGATTGCCCCCTGGTCCCTCTTCTCCGGCGCCCCCTCCTATCCCTCCAGAATTTGACCAAGTCAGCCCAGGACTGTTGAATGGGATTGACACAGTGATTGTGCCTCCCATCCCTCCCATTCCCCCCGTACCAGCTTTTCCTCCTTTGCCTCCGACACCGGCATCACCGCCTTTGCCGCCATTGCCTCCAGTGCCAACGGTACAGCCGCAGGCCACGCCGTTGCCGCCCGCAGTTCCTGCCCCGCCATTACCGCCGGTGCCTCCGATTCCACCGGGGCCACCTTTGCCGCCTTGCTGGCCATTGGCGATGAAGTCATAAAAGTTCGTGTCACTCACCATCGCTACTATATTGCCGGCGTTCGCGCCTACAAATCCTGTTTCGCCGGGACCGGCATCGGTGCCGACCGGCCCTGTTCCTCCGAATTGGCCGTTGTTCCCATCGGGATTGGCGGCCGTGGCGCAAACCCCATCGTTAGCTTTTGGGCCGCCATCCGGGGTTCCGGGTGGGGCAGGAGGAGGGGAAAATCCGGCTGGACCAGTGGGCGCCATGCCCGGAGGAGTTTTGTTGCAGCCCTGATTGCAGTCCGGCCGCGGATGGATAGCAGGCTCGAATCCATTCCAGGCCACAGTTTGGAGTTTAGGGGGCGACTTGCGCGGCGGATTCCTGTCTGCTTGAGGTTCAGAGCCGCTGGTGTCGAAGGTGATTACATGTGTTTTCCTATCGTCCAAATCCTTTATTAGCGAGAAAGAAGGCAGAAAAGGTGTGCGTCCCAATTTTACATTCAACAGCTCAGCTTTTTTGTGCAGCGCCTCTGACAGCGATGTGCCCAAAACCGCAACTGGCCTGGTGGGAAAAAAGTGGATATCGAAGTTGCCCTTGATGACCGGATTCTTTCCTTCGAACACTACGTAATTTGCCAGAATAAGCGTATGGCCGATAAGCTGTACTTTTTCCGGCAAATACAAAGTATCCGCCATGTAAGCACCTTTCAAAGGCGCCGTCTCGTAGCGCGTCTTATGCATTTCTGGCATGGCATCAAGCGTGGGCTTGAGCTTCTCCGTCCAGCCGTCACGGAGCAACTCATCGGGATCAAAGGGTACGCGCTTACTGAGCAAGAGTTCGCGTCCGGAAGTGAAATTCCCGCGCCTCGCGAGGAACTCGTGCTCCTGCGCGGCCTGCTGGTCGCGATCGGTTGACTGCATGGTTGCACTTACGCCGTCATTGTTGCCCAGCGCAAAAATTGACAGCAGAAAAACAGCTACCGCCAACGATCTCGGTTGCATCTGCCCCGCCTCCCTGCGGGAAACCTTATTTATGATTCTGGCGTGTTGGGTACCCGGAATCGGTCAAGGCCCTGAAGATTGGCGGAAGCGTTTTGGTCCACCCGAATCGGAACGTTATGTGGTTCGTGATCATATCCTCGTAACAGTAATTTTACTCTCCGCAGGGACAAACCTGTGAAATTAAAGATAAATCCTCGCAAAAGGCTCAATCGCGCACCGCTATCGAAAATCTAATGAAGGAAATAATCCCATTAAGCGAAAGAGGAAAAGAAGTACGTTCGATAGGGCTCGGCGGCATCGGCGGTGGAATTGAGTCCATGCTGTATGAGCGGGTGAACATTTCTGTGGCTACTACAGATCAAGGACCAGCGGCAAATATCCAATCAGCAACAATCTCTTGGAGCAGGGTACAATGCAAGTATGGTGAGCAGGAAAAGCAGAAATGATCTTGACTGAGATTATTGTAAATTAATGTTTGCTCGTGGGGCTATTGTCGAGTTCTTGCTTGAGGTTGTCTACATCGCAATCCATGTGCAATGATTAGGAATGTAACGACAGAGGTCGGAGTTTCCCAAAATGGTTAGGGCTGATTTTAAGGAATTCCAGAAAAGCTTGGGACGGCGGATCTGCGATCTACGGAAGCAGAAAGGATGGTCCCAAGAGGAATTCGCCTATGAAAGCGGGCTGGGTCGTGCGTCTATGGGGACAATTGAGCGCGGGGAAGCAAATATTCGCCTATCGACCATGTTGGGTATCTGCCAGGCACTGGGCACAACGGTCTGCGAATTACTGAAGGGGGTGGGAGAAACACCGAAACGCTATTAGGAGAGGTTCATAGAGGAGACCTTTATTTATTTATTTACAGCGCCTAAACATAAGGAGTGAACTTCAGAGCGCTTTGGAGCCGATGCTTCAAAGGCTCTTTGTCTTTTTCCAGGTGTGTGGTATCTTGCCCCCATGAAAAAAGCATCTGCAGTTTTGGCGATTGTTATGTTTATGGCGGCATCGCTCTTCGCCGCTGATCTGACCGGTACGTGGAATGCCACAGTCAAGCTGGGAGACCAAGGTGGAAGCCCAACGTTCGTCCTGAAACAGGATGGCAACAAGCTGACTGGCACCTACTCGGGAGCGCTGGGCGAGGCGCCGGTGAAAGGCACGGTCAAGGGAGACGAGGTCACCCTCGACTTCGACGCCTCAGGGGCTGCAATCCATTACGCGGGAAAAATTGACAAGAGTGGTAATAAGATGGAAGGCACGGTTGACTACGGCGGCCAAGCCAGCGGCACTTTTACCGCGACCCGCAAGTAAACTCCAAAAATCTAGCCACGAATGCAGGAGAGAAATCTCCGAAATGATTGGTGTTGATTCACGAAATTCGTGGCTAGCTTCGTTCGTCCGCAGCTCTGGAAATCCTGCCAACTCGCCCGCCACTTTTCTTCATCTGAAATAAATAGCAGCAATCCAAAATTTGCATGAACCGTGGAGGAATCATGAAGCAAAAGTGTCTGCGCGTCTTTGTAGCAACTCCTTTGCTGGCGGCCATCGGACTTTCGGCGCAGAGCTTTGGCGGGGCGCGGCTTGTCCAATCGGCCGAACCTGCTCAACCCCAGCATCAATATGTTCAGAAAGCTGCATTTCAGCCTACTCCGGCTCCTCAGCAGCGAAGGGCTCGGCGGCGCTCCAAGAAAAAGTCAGCCGCGATTGTAGGTGGATCAGCGTTGGGTGGCGCTGCCATTGGAGGTCTGGCCGGTGGAAAAAAGGGTGCAGTCATCGGCGGTTTGGCGGGTGCGGGCGGCGGGTACGTCTATGACCGCAAGACCCAGAAAAAACCGATTATTCCCAAATAGATGTATCTGAAATCCGCGAGGGAAACTCGTCTTCATCTAAAGACATAGCGCGGAACATTGATGACGAAAAGACAGAACAGCATCATCCCGGTGGGGTTTGACTCAGGTTTGCGTTTTTTTTTACCCAGGCTTGGCAGCCCCTGGGCCTGGAGTTCTACATTTGGGCGGACTCTGTGAGGTTATGAAGAGCATTCCCGAGTCCCCCGAAAGGGGGACGTGTGAAAATAGCCCCAATACGGTCACTTATAGCCCCAATACGGTTCACTTAAGGAATTCGAAGTTGTCAGGGACTCAGATGGTCAGCGCCGGAGGCGCGCTAAGAAGTTAGCCCAGCGTGTGAACGCTGGGAAAAGATTAGAGACAAATGACAAGCCCCAGCGGGGCGGCACAGATTTCGGCTGTCTCTGCACTTAAGGAATTCGAAGTTGTCAGGGACTCAGATGGTCAGCGCCGGAGGCGCACTAAGAAGTTAGCCCAGCGTGTGAACGCTGGGAAAAGATTAGTTAGGGATAAATGACAAGCCCCAGAGGGGCGGCACAGATTTTCGGTTGTCTCTGCAATAAAGCTGTTGATCGAAAAGGTTCATCAAAAGCTTAACTGAACCATGCTGGGCTACTGCCAATACTGTTCAGTTAAGCTTTCCATGAACCTTTTCGATTAACAGATTTGTCGGAGAGAGCAAAAGAAAACCTGTGTCGCCCCTCTGGGGCTTGTCATTTATCCCTAATCCTTTCCCAGCGCTTACGCGCTGGGCTAACTTCTCGCCGCCCCTGCCGGGGCTGATCACCTCAACCCCAAACATGCTGCACTTCCTTAACAAATCAGCCTCTTATGCGCGCTTTTCCGCAAGCTCTAAAGCCCTGATCTCGAAGGAATCCTCTTCGGAGACCTAAAGGCCCCCGCCTCCACCGGTTGCTCTGCCATCTCAACCCTACTTCGCAAAAACTCCACCGTGAAAACCGAGCCTTGGCCTGGAGTGCTCTCCACGTGAATCTCGGCTGCGTGGGCATCTGCGATCCATTTGGCGATGGCGAGTCCCAGCCCAACCCCGCCCTGGCTATTGCGCGCCTTGTCTGCGCGATAGAACCTCTCGAAGACATGAGGAAGGTCCTCGGGCGGGATTCCGATACCCGAATCTTGAATGCGAAAGACAGCGCGGCCTTTCACCACATCCAACACCGCCGATACTCTACCCCCCGCGGGCGTGTACTTCACTGCATTGTCGAAAAGTACCAGGAAGAGGCGGAGGAGAGCTTCCTGATTCCCTTCGATCCAGAGGTCGCGGCGGACGATCTGGAGCGAGACTGCCACCGCTTTTTCCGTGGCCAGGAACTTGGTTTTCGAGAAAGCCATCTCCATGACTTCTGCAACGTTCGTGGGAGCTAACGCAAGCTGCTGCGCCGCAGAATCAGCGCGCGCCAGAGTCAGCAAATCATCGATCAGTGAGCTGGTGCGCTCGGCTTCTTCGAGGACCTCCTTCAGGGCCTTTCGATACATCTCCTCGTCTCTCTTCTGCCGCAAAGCAATTTCCGCCGTCGTCCGTATGATCGTTACCGGCGTTCTTAACTCGTGCGAAGCGTCAGCGGTAAATTGAGTCATTCGCTTGAAACTGCTTTCAATGCGCGCCAGCATGGCGTTCAGAGTTTGGGCGAGGAACTGCAACTCGTCCCCGGTTTGCGGGACTTCCACTCTGCGCGACAGTTCGTCTCCGCCAATGGAGCGCGCCGTCTGCGTGACTCGCCGGACCGGAGCCAGGGCGCGGCTGCTCAGCCAATATCCCCCGGCGAGCGCCAAGCCGATAGCCAAAGGCGTGGAAATCAATAGCAGCCACTTCAGCCGCTGCAAGACCAACATGAAATTCGTTGTATCGGCTCCGATTTGGACAGCATAAGTCTTGCCATTGACAGCGATCTTGCCGGCAATGATTCGCAGCGACTGATTACCCCGCGCGACGCTTGCGAATTGGCTGTTCCCATCAGGGCCAGAGGGAGGAAGCACGATCGCGTATTTCTGCATGGATAAAGATCGGAAAATCCATGCCCCTGATTCATCCTTGATCTGTAAGAGCGCGCCCCCAGGCTGGCTGGCCGAGTACTCCTGGAATTCATCCTGAAGTTCAGAGGGAGGAGCACTGGGAATCTGCTGCTCCATAAAGCTGCGCGTAGCTGAAAGCCGCGCGCGAAGGTCCGAATCAATGATCTTGCTGACGCTGGCGCGCGCGGCAAGAAAGATGACACTGCCCAGGATGGCCAAACAAAAGCACAGCACCGCCAGATACCAGCTCGTCAAGCGCACGCGAATGGGAAAGCGCATTATTGATCTTCCTGTCTTCCGCTCATGCTCCGATTCTGTAGCCGAATCCGCGCACCGTGTGGATAAGCTTTTTCGAGTATCCTTCGTCAATTTTCTTGCGCAGCAGCTTGATGAAGGCTTCAAGAGTATTGTTTTCCACCGTGCCGTCATAACCCCACGCAGCCTCGATCATGGCATCGCGGGAAAGCACGCGTCCGGCATTTCGCATAAGAAATTCCAGCAGCGTATATTCTTTCTTGGTCAAGGCAATGGGTTTGTGCTTGCGGAAAACCTGGTGGGTACTGGTATCCAGTTCAAGGTCTTCAACCCGCAGCAGCACACTTTGGGTTACGGGGCCTCGGCGCGAAAGCGCCAGCAATCGGGCCAGCAGCTCATCAAACGAGAAAGGCTTCTTCAGATAATCGTCGGCGCCCGCGCTCAATCCTTTCACTACATCGGTCGTAGCATCGCGGGCGGTCAGCATCAGCACCGGTGTGCGCAGCCCGGCCTTGCGCATGCGCCGTACCAATTCAAAACCGTCAAACCCCGGCAACATCACATCCAGCACGGCCACGTCACAGTCGCAAGCTGCGGCCAGTTCCAGACCATCAGGAGCGCTATGCGCCACCAACACCGAGTGGCCCTCCTCGCCAAGGCCCGACTTCAGAAGGTTGGCCATCTTCAGTTCGTCCTCAACCACCAGCACTCGCATTCGATCATTACACCGCAAAGGCCACCAAGAGCGCAAAGGAAGGTAACCCAAGACTTCAAAGTCCGCCTAACTTCACCGTCCGCCTAAAGGCCGTGACTCCCGAGGCTCTACTGAGGCTACGGGGGTGCCCCATCCTTCGCGCTTTTTGCGAAGGGTGGGATTCTGAGGATAGATCAGAGGGACCTCGTGTTCGCCATTATCCGGGAACATGCCAAAGATGAACAAGCCCATTAAGAATCTCTTAATTCCAATCGAGCCAGGCCCCTTCTTTATCCTCATCTGTACTATGTAATCAGATGCTTCTCGTGCGCAACGATTTCTTACTTTCCCTCATGCCCTTGGGTGTTTTCCTTCGTGTTCCTTCGTGGTTAGGGGTGTTGATTTTCCTTGGCGGCCTTGGCGGTTAACCGTTTGGACTGTGGCTCTGCTACGCTACGCAGCTTACAATTTGCTAATTCTTGCCCGATCGAAAATAATTCCAGAACACCTCCTGAATCCAGGGGTAGAATGAATTTTGGAGTCTGGCATTGGCCCGATTTGAAGACTGCCTTCAACGCCTGGAACAGATCGTCGATGAACTTGAGAAAGGCAATGTGCCGCTCGAGCAGGCATTGAAGTTATTTGAAGAGGGTGTTCAACTTTCCGCCTCCTGCCGCAAAGAGCTGGAAGAGGCGGAAGGCAAAGTTGAAATTCTTCTCAAGCAAAACGGAAAGTTGCAGCCTGAGCCTTACGAGTCCCCTACCGAAAAGGCCCAGGCATCCAGGAAATAGGTCCCAAAAATTCTCCGAAAGTGGAGCCAACCAACTTCTGGCAACAAGCATATTTGCTTCTGCCGTAGCCCGGAAGGAGGGTCCTTGATGAAACCGCTCAGTATTGTCGTAGCCCATAGCAATGCCAAGGCCGCCGAATCCTTGGCACGCTCCCTGCACAACCATTTCCGCCTGGTAAATGTCGCTCATAACTTTAGTGAATTGCGTAATTGCATTCCTCGGCACCGTGCCGATGTAGCCGTTATAGACCTGGAACTGGCGGGCCTCGCCGAAGTCCAGGAGCTGCGCAAAGAATTTGGCGACACCACCATCGTTTGTACGCACCGTCTCGCAGATGAAAAGATGTGGACGGACGCCCTGGCCATGGGCGCCGCCGATTGCTGCAACGCCTCAGATGTTCGCGCCATCGTTATGGCCGCGACCAGCATTAAACCCTTGTCCCACGCCCACGCAGCGTAAAAGCTCTGTCGCTATCCCGTCTCGTCCAAAGCGAAAGGGAGTGCAAAAAAACTCGCGCTCCCTTTATTATTTTGTTTCCGCCTGAAGCCCTGATCGCTCAATTCGGCGGCCTCCCCCAAATTACCCAATTACTAGGGTCGAAAATCACATCGTTCACTGCCTCCACTCCGTCCACCACGTCCACTCTGTCCACAACGTCCACTTTCGCCCCAACATAGCAAAGTTGATTTTCATGAGCTTTCGCGGGCCGCAGGCCCAAAGTGACAATTTTGGCAATTACGGCGATTTTGGCAATCTTCTGGTACTTTAATTGGTACTCCTTCTCGAAGCCCATTTCTGAGGAAAAACAACGTGTCAAAGATTCAGCGCGCCATCCTGAGCGTTACCGATAAAACTGGGATCGTTGAGTTTGCCACCAAGCTGGCCGCTTTGAAAGTCGAACTGGTCTCAACCGGGGGAACGGCGAAGCTGCTGCGGGATGCGGGTGTCCCGGTCAAGGACATCTCAGAGCTAACCGGCTTCCCGGAAATGATGGATGGACGAGTGAAAACTCTTCATCCAAAAGTGCACGGCGGAATTCTGCACATCAGGGACAACGCCACACATGTTGCAGCCGCACGCGAACATGGCATCCAGCCGATCGATATGGTGGTGGTAAACCTCTACGCATTTGAAAAGACCGCTTCCAAGCCAGGAGTACATTTTGACGAACTCATCGAAAACATCGATATTGGCGGGCCTTCGATGGTGCGCTCCGCCGCCAAGAATTTCCGCGACGTTGCCATTGTGACCTCGCCCGAGGATTACGTGTCGATAGCTCAGGAAATGTCTGATTCCGGCGGGGGGTTGAGCCTGGCCACTCGCTGGCGTTTGGCGCAGCGCGCATTTTCTACCACCGCAGCTTATGACAGCGCGATCTCGGCTACTCTCGCGAAGATCGATCTTAAGGGAGATCAATTCCATCTGGGAGCGATGCCTCAAGCTGACGATGTGGGCTTTCCGCAACATCTGAAGTTTTCGTTGGAGAAGGTCATGGACCTGCGGTACGGCGAAAATCCCCATCAAAAAGCCGCCATGTACTCCGATGGATCAGGCGTCGGCGTAGCCAATGGCCAGCAACTGCAAGGGAAAGAGCTTTCCTACAACAACATCGTCGATCTCCAGGCCGCATGGGACCTGACCCAGGAATTTGAAGAAACTGCCTGTGTGATCATCAAGCACAGCAATCCCTGCGGAACGGCAATATGCAGCAGCTTGCGGCAGGCCTACCAGCGTGCGCTCGAAGCTGATCCTGTCTCTGCCTTCGGAGGGGTGATTGGAGTGAATCGCATCGTGGATGAAGAAGCCGCGGAGGAGATTAGCAAGCTCTTTGTTGAAGCCATAGCCGCGCCTGGTTTCGACGCGGCTGCCCTGGCGAGATTTGCCTCCAAGAAGAATCTGCGGCTGGTTGAGGTACGCGCCAGCCAGGAGAAATTCAGCACCAAGCACGTTTCCGGCGGGATGCTGGTGCAGGATGTGGACCATCGTCCCTTGACCTCTGCTGATCTGAAGGTCGTTACCAAGCGACCGCCTACCGATCAGGAGATGCGTACTTTATTGTTTGCCTGGAAGGTGTGCAAGCATGTAAAGTCCAATGCCATTTTGTATGCGCGCGATGGCCAGTCGGTGGGTGTAGGGGCAGGCCAGATGTCACGCGTGGATTCCTGCAAAATCGGCGCGATGAAGGCCGTTTTGCCGCTTCAAGGCACCGTAGCCGCCTCAGATGCTTTTTTCCCCTTTCCAGATGGGGTGGAAGAAATTGCTAAAGCCGGGGCCACAGCCATCATTCAACCAGGAGGCTCTGTGAGGGATCAGGAGGTGATTGACGCTGCCGATCGCCTGGGCGTGGCGATGGTTTTCACGGGAGTTCGTCATTTCCGCCATTAGGGTTAAGAATTGTTCGTTGCTGCGCAAAAACCCCTCCAAAAGTTTACAATTAAAGGGGGTTGACCGGTAAAAAACGTACTCTCGCGTCTGCTCCTCCGCATCCAACAAAGGGGTTGTTTCGTAAGCCATGACTTTCTTAAAATGTCTTTCTCTTTGGGCAGGGCTGATTCTGGCATCTGTTTCCGTTTTTGCTCAGCAAAATCCTCCCTCGACACCACCTGCTGGGCATAGCCTAAGCTTGCCCGCCGGAAAGCAAGCCGGTGCAGCTCAGTCGTCTGCTCCAAAGACGGCTATTCCTAAAAAGACAGACCATGCTGCGTCTTATTACCACTATGCGCTGGCCCACATGTACGAAGAGATGGTGGCCATGTATGGCCGGTCGGAATATGTAACCAAAGCCATCGAGGAATACCACCTGGCCATTGAGAACGACCCTTCTTCGGAGTTCCTGAATGCTGGGCTTGCGGAACTTTATGCCCGCACCGGGCGTATTCGCGATGCCATTAGCGAGGCCCAGGACATCATCAAGCGCGATCCTAACAATCTGGAAGCACGAAAGTTGTTGGGAAGGATCTATCTCCGCTCCTTGGGGGACATGCAGGCGGGCACGCAATCCCAAGAGGTTTTGAAACTGGCCATTGAGCAATACGAGTCCATCGTCAAGATCGAGCCGCGCAACGCCGATAATCATTTGCTGCTTGGCAGGCTTTACAGTTTGAGCAAGGATTTTCTCAAAGCCGAAGACGAATTCAAGACAACCATCAAGCTGGAACCCAATTCCGAGGAAGCCATTACCAACCTGGCCGTGCTGTACAACGAAGAGGGCGACGGCAAGAAAGCCGTGGAAACATTGAATTCGGTGCCGGAGACCGCCCGCACCGCAAAGCTTTACTCAGCGCTGGGCTACACCTACGAGCAGCAAAAGGACTATAAAAACGCCATCTCCGCTTATCGTCAGGCAGTCACGCTGGACCATGAGAACCTCGACGCCATGCGCGGCTTGGCTCTGAACCTGATGAACGACAACCAAATAGAGGCTGCGCTGGAGGAGTACCTGTCCGTAGAAGAGTCCGATCCGCAGGATGCCCAGACAGCGCTGCGTGTCTCGGACCTGTACCGCCGCACCGGGAAATTCGATGCCGCTCTAGAACAACTGAAGAAGGCAGAGCCGCTGGTTCCAGATTTGTTGGAGATTCCGTTCAACGAGGCCCAGATTCTGGAGCTCCAGGGAAAATATGACGAAGCTGCGGAGACACTGCAAAAGCTGCTGACTCGGACGGCCAAGGCCGACGGCGCCTATAACGCAGGGGAGCGGGGTAATCGAGCGCTCTTTTTGGAGCGGCTGGGAAATATTTATCGCGAAGAAAACAAAACCCAGCAGGCCCTTGAAACCTTCCGGAAGATCGTGGAATTGGGTGGTGATGAGGCGTCCCGAGGCTACCAGATCATTATTGAGACCTACCGCGACCAGAAACAATGGGCGGATGCAACCCGCACTGCCCAAGAAGCAGCCGGCAAGTTCCCTCATGACAAGGGCGTCAAACTGGCATTGGCGAACCAGATTGCCGATCAAGGCAAGGCAGACGAAGCGATCCGGATGGCCAAGTCGTTGCTCAAGGGAACCGCAGAAGACCGCGAAACTTATCTTATGCTGTTTCAGATTTACAGCCGGCAAAAGCGCTGGCCCGATGCCGAAGAGTCCCTTGCGCAAGCCGATAAGGTCGCGGTGCGGCCGGAAGAGAAAGCTTACATGCAGTTTCTCATGGGTTCGGTCTATGAGAAGCAGAAGAAATTTGATCAAGCTGAACAGATGTTCCGCCAGGTCTTGCAACAGGATCCCAACAACAGCATGACGTTGAATTACCTTGGCTACATGCTGGCCGATCACAATTCTCACCTGGAAGAAGCCCTTACCCTGATCAAGAAGGCCCTGAGTATAGAGCCGCAAAATGCCGCCTATCTCGATTCATTGGGCTGGGCATACTTCAAGTTAGGCAATTTTGATCAGGCAGAAGAAAATCTGCGCAAAGCAATCGATAAGACCCCCAACGATGCCACCATACACGACCATCTGGGCGAGCTCTACGCCCGCACCGGACGCCTGAAATTGGCAGCAGCCCATTGGGAGCGGGCGGTGGGTGAGTGGAACAAATCCATGCCTGGCGATTTTGACCAGCAAGATTTGGCAAGGGTCCAGAAGAAACTCGAAAGCACCAAGATCAAACTGGCCCAGCAAACCAGAAACTAAATAACTGCTTACGCTGCCCCAATCAGGCGCGGGACGCCTGGAAAAGACCGCTCCCATACAGCAGTTAGCAACACGAACTGGGGCAGCAGGCGGGCAAAGCAATCCACTGTTTCTTCGACTTCGCGCCACTTCGCTGGATCGAGATCTTTCAGCAGGGCGCGATGATCTTTCACTGGCAATCCCGAAAGCAAAGCCCGCGCTCGACGATTCAGGTCTTCCCAGGAGCCGATGAAAGAGGTCTCTTGAAGCAGCTTTTTGCCTTCCAGCCAAGCCGAAGCCAGGTAGCTAGGGAAAGGTGAAAGCACACGGTAGAGCCCTGGAACAGCCGGCGCCCCAGTAGTTTTCTTGAACTCGGAATAGATCAACCAGACTCGCAAGCCGGCATCGCGTTCATTGGGCACATTGATCTGCACCATTTGCGAGAGGGCGGAGACCTGCTTGGATGCGCTCACTCGCCCCCGCTGTCCACCGGAATAGCCGCGCTGCATGAGCCTTGCAAAGAGCGCGCCTTGCACCATGGCCCGATGGAACAGAGTGACCATTCCTCCAATCACACGCATGTCGGCATTGGAGAATTTTTCAGCCGCCAGAATTTTGGACTGGTCCGAGAAAGTCCAGCCACCACTCACTGCGGTGGAATGCGCAAATTCCTGGAAAGCGCGAGCGGCAGCCTGAAATTCTTTTGACCGGCAGACTGGGCCGAGGTCGTCCCAAATCTTGCGAAGATATTCGGGAACACCGGCTATCAGCTTGAAGAGAGTAGGAACAAACGGAAGATCGAAGCTGGTGCGTATGCTGCCATAGAGCCTGCGCAGTTCCGGGGTGACCTCATGCTCCTCATAAGCGCGGGTGAGCGCCATTGGACAATACTCCAGAGAGTTGGACGTCCGGCAGAGCTGGTCAGTTGCTTTGGAAATAGTTGCTGGCTACTGGCTGTTGGCTTTACGCTCGGTTGAAACGATTATCTTCAGCCTCGTCAGGCGCACCATGGCGTCGAAGGAGGCTGGGCAGAGTCTGGGAGAAGGCGGAACGCGGCATAACTGCGTCGCATCCGGCTTCCTGGGCCTTGAGCTTGAGATCGCCCTGCACATGCGAGACAAAACCCACAATCGAGGTGCCCTTCTTTAGCTTGGACTTCAGCTTGGAAATTACCGTGAGAGGCTTGATGCTGTTACTGTTCAGGTCGACGATGACCAGAGAAGGCTTTTCTTCAGGATTCTCCGCCATTTTTGCGGTAATCTCTTTCTCGGTTTTTACGAATTCCACCTTAACATTCAGCTTACGGCCAACCTCTTGGATTTTGGCGAGAAAGAAGAGATCGTCGATGAAGGCAAATATCTTGGCGGGGGCGTCCTGGGGGGTCTGGAGCGGCTCCAGCTCGGCGCCGGAGGCGCTGGAACTAAGACCATTACGAAAACGCCCCATCTGGCCGGGACCAGCGCCATTGCCCTGATTGCGGTAGCTATGGTCCATGGGACCAACAAAGACCGTGTTCCGGCGCTGCCCGCGATTACGATTGCGGTTGTTGCGGTTCTGGCCTCCGCCGCCCTGCCTGCCCTGGCCTTGCTGGCCGCCCTGATTCTGGTGACCGCCTTGGTTTTGATTGCTGTAAGTCCGTCTGCGACGCCGCGGTTTCCGATTGGACGGGTTCTGCGGCTGATTGAATGTATCGTTCATCTGGTTACCTGTGTGGTTTATGGTAGCTTGCGAAGGTCTCCTAAGACGGAAACCATATTGCCTGGGAACCTCTAAAATGCAGCCCTGGTTGGATGTAGCCGGCTGAAAATTTTCCCACGTGAAATCTTCGTTGTTATCAGCGCCTCAGTTTGCGCGTGAACAGCCCCGCACAGAATGTACGGATTTGAAGACTTTCTGATGTTACCACGAACCGGCCTGGGCGCAAGCAAAAAGTTTCGCTCCCGCCGCCTTTCCAACCTGAGGATCTCGACTTCTGGAAATATGGTGGGCGCTATAGGATTCGAACCTATGACTTCCACCGTGTGAAGATGGCACTCTACCGCTGAGTTAAGCGCCCTGCGTTATTCCGTCGGAACTAAAGGACTTCTTAAATTCGATTTTAGCAGAAGGATTGCGAATCGGGTGACCGCGCAACCTCATGATTCAAATTACCCAATTACCCAAAGGTAATTATCCCTTGTGAACAAGTAATGTAATTCCCGGAAATTTTCTCACAAACCGGCCATTTTCGCTCTTTTTTCGTTGCGTTATCTTGGATGCTCTGTTATTGACTGAGCGGGCCATGCCAGTGCTTGCACACTGACACAGCCCTAACCAAAGCAACCACGGAGGGATGCAATAGCTGTTACTCAGGGTAACAAATTTCAAGTCTATGCTTCGCTATTTCACGTCAACCGGGCTTTCAATGCAATCGTGGCCCACTGCCGCACCTTGGAAGAGACTGGCTTCTTCCGTCCTGAAAAGATGCGCGTCTTGCGCGGTCTCACTCGTGAACTCCAATCCCAGATCTCGCACGACATCACAGACAAAATGCACTCTGTTGAAGATCAGGAATGGTATCGCTGGGGCAAGGTTCGCAATGCAAGGGAGAAGTACCTCAAGGGCAAATAACCGTATTACAAAAATACACTCAGCCCCTTTGGCGGGGCTGTTTTATTGGAGAACTAAACGTGGAATTACTTATTGATGGTGATGTAAAGAATCTATTGGACTACATGCAGAAAAATATCACCTCGTCCAAATTGATTTCCATTTCCGAGCAACTCCCAGGATTGGCAAAACTCCTTTGGGGTCATTCCAGCAGGAGCCTGTAGTCTCCGTCACGCTAGGAAGCACTAAGATGGATCAGGGGCATCAGTTACTATCAATCTCCAGCGAATCGTGCCCTGCGCAGTAGAGTGTTGATGGTGGTTCTGAGGCGGTAACGGTTTTTCGCGGGTGTGTACGACTTCACGAGCGCATCCTTCGCAGCGATATATTCCCGGCCACGTTCCGGTTGTCCCTGGGCTATAAAACTTATCAAACTCATCGTTGCCAACTTCTTTGAGTATGCTGGCATACTTGTACCAAGCCATGTTGACTCCTGTTGTATCGTGAGATTTGCCAAGGGGTGATTGCTGAGAATATACGCCAGTAGTTAGTCTTTGATATCTGTGAATAACTCGCCCTGCTGTTTGCGGTTGGGGCGTTGCACTGGTTGTGGGATGATAGCTGGTTCGGATGCTTCGGGAGTCGCAGTTTCTTCCGAAGGTTTCCAGCCACCTCCAACTTCCTCAATGAAGCGTGGTTTTGATACGTGGCCGCGCATTCGACATGGCTGTATGGTCACAAAGAATGGTCCATTTGCTTTCGCGGCGATTTCCAGTATCCGCTCTCGTCCAACAAGTAATGAAGCTCCCCAATCTTGGGTTTTAGTGATGTGAGTATCGTCAAGCATGAAAACCTTACACTTAGCATCTATAACGGCTTGTCTCTCTTCAGGGACTTCCTCAATAGATTTATCGCCGGTGATAATGGCCAAATTCATCTTGCCGCATTCCCTTATCCAATCAGTATCTTTCATGGCTGGTTGCCAGCCCATAGTTCTATGAATTCTGATTTGCATTCCCACACCACGCAACAAATCAGGTATCAATTTGCCGTGAGTGCCATCAAAGAAAAATATGGTCGGGTTAGGCTGCTTTCCACTCAATGTACTTTATCGCCCGCCTTACTTTTGATTCTTCAATCTCAAGGTCTTCCGCGATGAACTTCTCATCTTCCCCGGCTTTGAATCGTCTCCATATCGCAAGTACGGGAACAGCAGAGTCATCTAGGATTGGCCTAGATGAGCGCACCCCAGCAGTAATGGAAATGACTCTGTCGTGTGGCTCGTTTGGGCGGAGTGGAAACACTTTGAATGGGCCAGTGTCATCTTTTAGGACACGCACCAAAAATGAATCCATGATATCAAGTGATAATTGCTTACTTGATATGTTGACGTACTCGGAAATCTTTTTCACAAATAGAAGTTTTCCGTTAGTGAAAAACTCATCCGACAAAAGCGGGTGCTTGGATGCTGCTGGTATGGATTCGATCACGCTGGCAATAGCATCTCGCACTGCCCAAAAAGGAACCTTGTGCTCATAGCGAGTAGCTGCAAGAACGTGCGCTTCCGCAAGATTGAAAAAGGACAAGAGTTTCAACTCTGGGTCTGCTGCAGTGATTACCGGCTCCCAAAATCTCTTGCCGCCTTTCACTGGATAATAACGGCCAAAAAGCCAGTTGCTGAGGGTTTGATGCTCAATTCCAAGATATCGGGCAGCCTCCTTGGTGGTGTAAAGTGGCTGCTCCCTGCTGTCGACCCCAGCGCGATATTTGACGGAAAGCAGTTTTCCCATTTCTTTGTCCGGGAAGACAGAAACAACACTGGAACTTTGGATACGCACTTAACCCTCCCCGTGCTAAAATCACATCAGAACAGGGGGGTAGCGAATTATATATGCCGAATCGCCCTAAGTCTTCCGCCAAGAATGCCAAAGGCGAAACGCTACAAAATCAAGATCGAACGCGCCCGTTTACACGGGCAGATTTTCTGCAACTTGTCCACCGGGCTGTTCAGACGCCCGCTCAGAAACCCTCTTCAAAATCGAAGTGAAAATCAGGTTTCCCTGATCTCTCCGGTTGTACCGGAACGAATACTCACCCAAATAGCTCTGCATGTACTTCTTGGAAATTTGGTGGTACACCCCGCCGATTCCCCGCTTTACGAGACTCCAGAATCCGTCAATGGTTTGGGTGTGAACGTCCCCCATAACGTAAACCTTTTCCGCGTGATTGATGCGTTTGTGAAATACCTTTGCCTCTTCACCAAGACCGCTGTAACCAGTCCATTCATCGGTAAACACGGTGGACTCAGGCATGATGAATTCCTTCGCCATGCCTATCAGTTTCTCCGCACTGGCGTTTTCGGAAGTCTTGGCGACCACGCATTGCTTGTGGCTGCCAGCACCAGCGCGACCACGCTTGGAGCCATGCCGGCTTCTTCCGCCCATATAGGTTTCGTCCATCTCCACCGTCGAACCCTCCAGACTGATCTCTTCCGACATCAGGGTTCGAATCTGTTTAAACATGCGCCACGCTGTTTTGTAAGTGACGCCAGTCTCCCGCTGAATCTGTTTTGCGGAGATTCCGCAACGGGTGGAACCCATGAGGTACATGGCATAGAACCAGAGACGCAGAGATGTGCTGGTTTTCTCAAAGATGGTGCCTGCCAGCGGGAACTCGTGATGTCCGCAATGGTCGCAAGCGTAAGCAGTGCGGCCAGAGACGCGGTGATGCTTGCGCGGCAAGCCTTTGCAGTGTTCACTGAAGCATTGCGTTACACCATTAGGCCAGCGTTGCTCTTTGATGTGCTCAAGGCAAACGTCATCATTCGGGAATTCTCGGTAAAAATCCTTGATGGTGTAGCGGAGTTCTTTCAGGATCCTCTGGCGGCGGTTCATGATAAAAACAGTTTGCCAGATATTCTACTTGTTGTCAAGGGATAATTACCCAATTGCCAAATTTTGCTGTTACGAACTCAGAGCCGTTGGCTGAAGGTTGGGCGCCAAAGAGTGGGCTTTGTTGCCGCCTTCCGCTCGGGCTTCATCCAAGGCGGCCTCTACACGGTTGATTACCTCGGTTACCACATCGACTGCATCAAACTGCGGCTGAAGAACGGCCTCCGCGATGCCT
>DASZEU010000400.1:0-5439 GCA_035940535.1 Candidatus Angelobacter sp. | reverse complement strand
CGTGCATCCTGGTGATACGGCCCGGACGCTGCTTTGGTTTTTGAGTCCGGATGCGCACGTTAAACGAGCGCACGTTGGGAAGGAGTTTGAAGTTCGTGAGGGAGCACGCGTTGTTGGTCGGGGTCGCATCACGAAGATTCTCAACCTTGCCGAGTCGGCAGAGAGAGTAAGGAGCAAGCCGTGAGTGGGTGGTCGAACAGATCAAGGAATGTAGAGAACTCGGGGGGCGAGATAACCAGTGACTTTGGGAAGCAGAACTGACTTTAGATGAGCTGAGGCTGCGCCCCCGAGTTCTTTACATTCCAGGGTTGAACGAAGCTGCGGCCCAAGGTTCGCTGGAACGTGGTTCCGGAAGTATGCGAAAAGTCTTGGGCTCACCTTCACCTGCTCTATGTGGCGGCTGTGCCAGCGGGTGAAAAAGTATGCGCGAATGGGTACGGCCTAGACGGAAGTGAGCGTCGAGGCGGCGCAAATGGCTGGAACGAGATTGGGATGGTTGGGATAGTTGGGGCTGGACAGAGCGGGTGGATGGAGGCTGAGCCTCAAGCAGAACTAAGAACGAAAAGCGGAGTTTCATCTTTTCAAGGTGGCCGGATAGTGCGTTGCACGCCGGGGGCGGGCAGCGTGGCGCGGCCGTCTTGCCCCGGGCGCCACTGACCTATCATGACCAGTTTCCTTCCACAGTGCGGGCAGCATAACTGTGCGGGTTTGATAGGTTCAGACTGGGCAGCCGGAATCGGGCTGGTTTGCTCGCTGGGTGCGGGCGGTTGCCAAGCGACTTGCTCAGCCGTTGAAAGCAGTGCTGGGATTTTGAGCAGGCCGCGCACGCGGTTGAGCTTGGCGCGTCCACCGGGATGCAGCCATCCAAAGCGGCGCACGCGATGGAAGCCTAAAGGCAGAACGTGCTGGAGGAAGCGGCGGAGAAACTCGAAGGGTTCGAGGTCGATATGCTGCCACGCTCCGGTTCCACTGTGGCGAAAGGGCCAACGCAATCGTCCGTTGGAGAGCAATTGGAGCTGGCGGTTGCCCGTGGCGGTTTTGAAGACGTAACGGCCAAGATAGCCCAGAGCTTTTTGGCCGCTACCCACAGCGGCGCTATGGACCACCCAGCGTTGTGTCCACACTGTGGGCGAGAGCTCCTTCAAGGCCTCGGGCATTTGTTTCTGGAGCGCTTCCCGGAAGAGAGTACGGCAACGATCACTCAGTGCTTTGACGGGCAAAAGAAACTGAGGGCGGCTGGAGATCCACTGGCGATGGTCCAAGCTCAGGCCGCCGCCGGGCACCAGATAATGGACGTGCGGATGATACTCCAGAGTGCGCGTCCAGGTGTGCAGCACGGCCAGTAGCCCCAGGGTGGCACCGAGGCGTTTGGGATTTTGGGCCAGGTCCTGCAGCGCCTGGGAACTGGCCGCCAGAAGCAGGTTATAGCCTAAAGCCGGATGAGAGCGGATCCAACGGCGTAAGACTTCGGGGACAGTGACGGTCATCAGGAAGTAGTTCACCGGCAGCAACAGGGCGGCATTGTCTACCAACCACTGCTGGGCATCCTGACCACCGCACTGTGGGCAATGGCGATCGTTGCAGGAGTGATAGCTGAAGTGTCGGTGATCGCATTGAGGGCAATGGTGTAGCGCGCCGCCCAGCGCGGGGGTGCGACAAGCCAGAAGGCTTTGAAGCACCTCGCGCTGGCGGGGCGGCATGGCGGCTCCGAATTGAGCCAGATAGGCAGGAGCCCATCGGCACAATACTTCGTGGACGGATAAGGAGCCGCCGTTGTTCTGGGCGGCAGCGGCCACTGGAGCCGCGGCTTAGAGATCGCCCATGAACTTGTTAATGCGCTGTTGGTGTTGGGTCTGACAGAGGGTAGTCAGATGAGTATAGATAACAGTGGCGATGGGGCTGTGGTGGCCGAGGTTGACTTGGAGTTGGCGGAGGTTTTCGCCCTGCTCCAGCAAATGCGTTGCGTACGAGTGCCTCAGGGTATGAATATGAGCGGCCTTTTTGACGCCGCTAGCGCGCAGGGCCAGACGGAAGCCTCGTTGCAAGGTGGTACGGCACATGGGTTCGGTGGCGGTGGAAGCACCTAAACCGCTATGGCCTTTGGCGGGGAAAATCCAGCGTGGATGTCGGTGGACGAGCCAAGTTTGGCGTAAGAGTTCAAGGGTGCGTTGGGGTAAGGGGACGTAACGGTCACGATTGCCTTTGCCCCCTCGGATATGCAGGAACATCCGTTTGGAATCGATGTCGCCAACTTCCAGTTTGAGTCCTTCGCCCAAGCGCAAGCCACAGGAGTAAATGGTGGTCAAAGCCACTCGATGGTCTTGGGCGCGAACCAAGCCGATAATGGTGCGTACTTCGCTGGCTGAGAGGACGACGGGAAGTTTGAATTGAGGTGTGGCGCGAGCAAACTTTAACTCTGCGGGCCAAGTGCGCTGGAGAGTTTTCTCCCAGAAGATTTTGATCGCACAAAGGGCCTGGGTGGAGGTTTGGCGGGCGAAGCGCCGATCGTCCTTGAGATAGATGAAATACTGGCGCAGTTCCTCGCCGCTAACTAAGTCCGGTGAGCGGTCAAAATGCTCGGCCAGGTGGCGCACACAGGCCCAGTAAGCCTGCTGCGTGCGGGCTTGGATGGGAAGCAGCGATAGATCATCGGCAAAGCGCTTCAGGATTGCATGGACGGGTGTTTTTTTATATGCATAACGGTGATACTACAGGTTGATGTTGACGGTTTGCCGAGCATCAGTGCCCGGCGAACCGTCGGCAGCCTGCGGGGATCTGAGGTAAAGCGCCAATGCAAAACCAAGCCTCCAGCGCGCGTCCTGCGAAGCCGCAGGAGTTCCATTTTCCCCGCCGCGTAGCGGCTTCGTTCAACCAACGACCGGAGCCACGAAAGCGACGTCCATTATGTAAGCAGAACGCACGCCCCGCCTGCTGATTCCATGCATCGAGCGAACGGTCATCGGAGCTGGAGGGGCCGGCTACATTTATGACGGGTCCTGCAACGGTTTGCAGCCAGCGGGCGGGCTCGGCGGGGTCTTAACTTTTAATAACCATGAAGGGCTGCGTCCGGAAAAAGGCGTAAAGAGGCCTCAACCACTTCATTAGTCGCACTTTACCCCCCTTGGGAGTGCAGAATCCCTCGATAATTACAGGGCCTTTATTCATTTTTTGATTTCAGGCGGATGGCTACCGCTTGACCTTCAATAGATCTAAGATTTTTTGTTGTTCTTGGTCTGCTTGAGTCACTTGATCGAACTCAACCTCGGCGACTTTAATTCGTTGCTTGCGAATGCTCATCAGCCGCGCGATCACATTTTCGACGGTCCATTGACGATTTTTACCAACACCATCAGCCTCGAACAGCGGCTTGAGCCTCTGTTGCATGTGCCACTGCACATAGAAGGCCAGGACACATAAGAACACGTGGCTGCGGATCCGGTCGTCCTTCTTGTGATACACCGGACGAATTTCCAACGACACCGTTTTCAAATTCCGAAACGCCTGTTCCACGACGCTCAAATTCTTATACGTTTGCACTATCTCGTCCTGGTTCATCTGCTCCTTGGGCACAGTGGCGCTGACAATGTAGCAACCATCAAAGAGTTTCTCCTGTTTAATGTGAGCTTCTTTGAAGTGCCACTTGAGTCGGCCCGCCTCGATTTGCCACTCCACGAACTTGCCCATTTTGTAACGTGCCAAAATCTTTCCGACCTGCGCCGAGAGCTTCTCGGTCGAGCCCTTCTTCTTGCGCCCGACGATCTTGTCTAAGGCCTCCTGCGTGCGATCCAAAAGCCGTTGGCGCGTCGCGGTCTCCCGGGCGCCGCTCTGCGGATTGCGGCATAAGCAATAGCGCTGCTTGGGCTTGGCTGGATCGATCACCTCAGCGATTCGCTGCTCATCGAATAACTCCGCCTCGATGACCTTGCGCTCCACTAATTCCACGATCTGACGATGCGTCAGCGCCGAGATGGTGTGTAACCCTTCCACCTGCTTGAGCTCCTCCGCGTTGGACTGGGTCACCATTCCCCGATCACCGACAAAGGTGATTTGCTTCAATCCGTAATCCCGTCGCAGTTCCTGAATCTTGGTCACCACCGTGCTGGCATCCTGAGTATTGCCGGCAAAGACTTCGACCCCGACCGGGCAGCCCTCAGCGTTGCACAACAAGCCCAGCACCACTTGTTCATGGCCTTTCTTGCCATCGCGGTTGTAGCCAAAGAGCACGATCTCACTTTCTACATAGGCTCCTTCAAAGTAAGTGCTGGTGATGTCGTAAAACACCAGGTGACCGTCTTTGAGGTGCTTGCTGGCGAGGGTGCGTTGAATGGCCTGCTGGCGCTCCAACAGGCGATCCATCGGCAGATAACAATGTTCTTCGACATCGACTGATCCCTCGACGCCGCACAACTCCCAAAGGGCGGTGTTCTTCCATTGGTTGGAGAGGGCCAGTTTGCTGCCTGCATAGACGACCCGTCCAACAATCATGGCCAGGCAATCCTGCACCCATGGTTGGTTGCGAGAGTAGAGCGCTCGATCCAGCTCCAATTCCTTGGCCAGCTGCAGGAGGGCATGGCTGGCTCCATATTCTCTGGAGTTAAGCGTTTGAAATGCCTGGGGCGAATCCTTCGGAATCACCTCGCCGCGGAAGGCTGCTTGAATGAGTTTAAGTTGATCCAGAGCCAGGCCGGTGATGCGACCGTGGTTGGTGTGCTGAATCTTGTCGCCTTGGCGGAAGGACGAGCGCAAGACGCCCACAGGATGGGCCCGATGAGTTTGAATCTCGAGATGGACCGGGCGGATTGGTTTCAAGATGGCTACATAATATGCAAATGCATCGTTTGAGTCAACGCATATCTGCGTCATGTATGGCTACAATTGAAAAACAACAACATCACCTAAACCACTGATACGCAGGCCTCAAATGGTATTTCCTGCCTCAAAGGAGGGGGTAAAACGCGTCTATGGCACCACTGTGTCCGGCGGCTTTAGCACTTCCTATGGTGGCAACGGCACCGTGTTCAGAATCAGCACCAATGGGATGCTGATTACCTTGTATTCATTCCTCGTCAGCACTGATGGCGCCGCTCCCAATGCCCTGGTGCAGGGCAGTGACGGCAGTTTCTATGGCACGACTTACAACGGCGGCACGAACAGCCAGGGCACTGTGTTCGAAATCAGCACCAACGGAGTGCTGAGCTATTTGTATTTTTTCGCTGACACCAATGACGGCGTAAATCCCAATGGGCTGGTACAGGGCAGCGACGGCAATTTCTACGGCACGACTTCCGGCGGCGGCACGAACAACCAGGGCACTGTGTTCAAAATCAGCGCCAATGGTGTGCTGACCAGTTTGTATTCATTCACCGGTGGCAATGATGGAGGTAATCCATACGCTGGGCTGGTGCAGGGCAGCGACGGCAGTTTCTATGGCACGACTGA
>DASZEU010000399.1:0-5479 GCA_035940535.1 Candidatus Angelobacter sp. | reverse complement strand
GACCTGAAAGACGTTGGTGCCCAGATTCGCAATCTTCTTTTCGACGAAAACGTTGGCGCCCTGCACAATCGTCATGACGGTAATGAGTGTCGCCACTCCCATGGTCAAGCCCAGCATGGTGAGCGACGCACGTAACTTGTTTGCGCGCAAGGCGTTGAAGCACTCGACAAGGTTGTCGCGAACGGCCAGCATGGAAGTGAGTGGATGCTGCTCTTAGGTTATCAAATTATCGGATTGGGTAATTGGGTAAGTTGGTAAATGGGTAATTGAATCATTGCGAGATTTTTTAATGGGACACTGTGCGTCCGAAGGCTGAGCAGATACGATGTTTATCTCCGGTCATCAAAGATGTAGGGCAAGGAAATGGAAAACCCAGGGAGCAACCCGGGATCGGTGACTTCCTCAGGTTCGCGAATGTCTCGGCGCTGAGGCATGGAGTTAGAGCGGAAGTGGATTTCTACGAGCCGCAATGTACGATAAACCAGCCAAACAGAACGGCAGCCGGCATCCAGATACTGGTGGACCTTTTTGACTGTTTCGTCAGCGCGATTACGAGGCGAAATAACCTTAATAGCCAGCGCCGGGGCGCCTTCAATTGGTGAACGCTCAAGATCGATCTTAGCGACAGCGTCCTTTGTAACAAAAGCGACATCCGGATTGCGCACAGTTTCGGGGGCGAGCCGAAAATCCATCTCTTCCAGAACGATGCCCAGATCGTGGGCCTTTACGAATTGGATTAGATCCATCGCAATGCGCTGGCGGATCAAATTGTGCTGAGGCGCCGGGGAAGGAACCATTAGCAACTCTCCTTCGCTCAACTCGTAGCGAGGACCATCATCGGGAAGTCGCAGGTATTCATCAAATGAAATTCGTATGCTGGTTGCCATAGCTCACCTCTTGGGTGGCGAAAACCATGACCCAAGTATAGCTGGTTTTGCTTCGTTCATTTCAACGTGAATCGATGCATCCGAAAGCGGTGCAGATGTGATGGGTCAAATCGGTCATGTCACTGAGAAATCCAGAATCATGAGTTCTGCTCCAACAAAGCCCTTATCTTTGATCCAAGGATCTGAAAGGTAAACGGCTTTTGGAGAAAGCAAGTGGTCTCAAGAAAGATACCGTGGCGAATGATTGCGTCGTCCGCATAGCCAGAAATCACAAGAATACCGGTTTCCGGGCGGCTCTTTTTTATATGGTCAACGACGCCGCGGCCATTGACTTTGGGCATGATGATGTCGGTGATTACCAAGCCGATATGGCCTTCGAATTCGTCGGCAGTCTCGATGGCTTCTTTGCCGTTACAGGCCTTCAGCACGCGGTACCCGCAGTTTTCAAGATACTCTGCGGCGGCATTGCGGAGATCATCTTCATCGTCCACCAGCAGGATGGTTTCGTGCCCCTCCAGATCGACGCGTTTCTTCCCCTCGACACTTGGAGGTTTCAACTTGGGACTGGTAATGAGAGGCAGGTAAATGTTGAAGGTGGAACCAACATCCAATTCCGAGTGAACCGTAATGTGACCGCCGCTTTGCTTGACAATTCCATAAACGGTGGAGAGGCCCAAACCGGATCCATTCTTCTTCGTGGTAAAGAATGGTTCGAAGATGCGAGACTCGATTTCAGCATCCATGCCCGTACCGCTGTCGGTCACGGAAAGCAGCACATATTCCCCGGCAGGCACCTCGGCAGCACCGGGATGGCTGATGTAGTTCTCCATGTCAATGGTCAAGGTGCCGCCATTGGGCATGGCGTCACGCGCATTGGCTGCGAGGTTCAAAATCACTTGCTCGAGTTGTCCTTGGTCGGCATTCACCAGGCCGAGGTCGGCCTGGGTATGAACGATCATCTGGCTTTCCGGGCCTAGCAGGCAATGGACCATGCTGTTTACTTCAGACACCACTGCGGCGATGTCGAGCAGTTTGGGTGTCATGACCTGGCGACGGCCAAAAGCCAGCAGTTGTTTGGTCAACGAGGCCGCTTTTTGGGTAGCGATCAAAATCTTTTCCGCTTTAGACCGCTGCGCTTGATCAGTGGAGTTGAGTTCCAGAAGCTCAGCATAGCCGCCAATGATGCCCAGAATATTATTGAAGTCATGGGCGACGCCTCCGGCGAGCCTTCCAACCGCCTCCATTTTTCGCGCTTGACCCAGTTGCTCTTCGAGGCTCTGCTGCTCGGTAATGTCGCGTAGCACGCAAAGATGGCGTCCGGGCATGATATTGGCGTTGAAGCTGCAATCGATCAGACGCTTTACGCCATCGTAGCGGCGTATCCAGAAGCGCGCGCGTCCGCTGCCGGTTTCTCGGAAGCCACGCCACTCCTTTTCCAGGCCGTCCACGGCAAACTTAAACAAGCTCGATCCGATAAACTGCTCCCGGGTAAGGCCCACCAAAGTGGCAGCAGCCGAGTTGGACTCCATGCATATACCGCGGTCTTCCGTTATCACGATCCCATCGAGGGAATTTTCGAAGATGGCGCGAACCGTGGATTCGCTCTGGCGCAGTGCTTCTTCCGACTGCTTTCGTTCAAACGCATAGCGAATGGCCCGCAGCAGGAGCCGGCCGTCAAAGGAACCCTTGACCAGGTAATCCTGGGCGCCCTCGCGGACGGTGCGGATGGCTAAATCTTCATCGTCGGAACCGCTCAGAACAAGAATTGCGGCTTTGGCGGCCTGGGGCAAAATTCGGGAAAAGGTCTCGTAGCCGGCGCTATCTTCCAGATTGAGATCGAGGAGAATGACGTCAAATTGTATGGCCCGGAGTAGTTGCAGGGCC
Organism: Candidatus Angelobacter sp.; assembly: GCA_035940535.1. GTDB lineage: Bacteria > Acidobacteriota > Terriglobia > Terriglobales > Acidobacteriaceae > Angelobacter. Next base: position 2,708 of record DASZEU010000399.1, on the reverse strand, counting down.
TCAGTAAGACGGTTTACGTGGCGGCATTTCAGCGTATCCGCCGGGCCTTTCAAGAGGCCGGAGATAAGCCGCGCATCAATCAGATTGTCTTCAACCAGCAAGATATTCAGCAATTTTGTCTGCTGGCCGTCAATTACTGAGGTTGCCATTGCATTCATGTAAATCCAAAATCTTACGTTAATTCATGGCCTGTCACATCACTGGCCGCTCTGAAGAAACCATTCTCTTAAGTGCCTCCATTAAGCGGAGGACTTCATATTGCAGAGTCGTCAGAACCTGGCTGGCGCCGTCCAGCGATTCAGTTCTTCCCATCTCTTCCAGTTTGCCCGCAGCCGCTACAACCAACTTGCCGGAAAACTGAAGAGCTGAGCCTTTCAGTTTGTGACTGAATCTCTGAACGTCAGCAAAAGCTTCTCTCTCAATGGCCGATTTGATGTTTAATAATAACTCCGGATACTCCAGGGCGAACAGCCCAACGAGATCGCGGAGCAACTCCATATCGCCATTGACCCGCTCCCACAAAGAGACCGGATCAAAACTGTCGCTGGCCAAACCTTGAAAGGGTTTGATTTGGCTATCCATTTGAGCCTGCATTGTCTGCTGGTTTGCCGTTAACACGCAATGTTTTTCTTCTTTCATGCTCTCTGCCCCGCTGAAATATCGAGTTTTACCTCTTATGACCGGCAAATCTCGATTCCAAATCGAACGTCTGGTCAGGTTATCGGTAAAAACCAGAATTAACAATACAAGAGGCTCGGTTGCAGACAAACCAAAGATCACTTGGGAATCTGCTTATTTTTTTACCTAATTGCGGAGGTTTCGAACAGAGAATTAGCAGGTGCTGTGGTTACCGAGGTACTGATTTTAAAATCTCCGCTGTTCCTGGGAATTCGACTCACCGATTCCTACGATTTTGCCAGAAATCATGCGAAATTAGAGAACTTCGAGATTCAAAAATCTGGAACTCATTGCTTGAGTTGCCCTTCATTCTATAGAATTGCGCGCCATGTCCGCAGAAGCAGTGGTTGTTCCGGCGCAGCCCCAACAGTCGCGGGCCTCACTGCGTTACGCCTGGTACATCGTTGGGGTCCTCACTTTTGTTTATATATTCTCATTCATTGACCGGCAAATTTTCAGTTTGCTGGTAGGACCACTTCGCCATGACCTGCACATCAGCGATACCCAGATCAGCTACCTGATCGGCCTGGGATTTGTGGTGTTCTTCGCATTGTTTGGAATTCCCATTGGAAGACTTGCAGACATCTACAGCCGCCGCATGATCATCGGTGTCGGACTCGTGGTCTGGAGTTTGTTCACTGCTGGTTGCGGTTTGGCGCACACGTTCCCGCAGATGCTGCTCCTGCGAATGGGCGTGGGAGCCGGAGAAGCAGCCCTCTCGCCTGCTGCGTATTCTCTGATCACCGATTATTTTCCACGCAACCGGCTGGCCACAGCTATTAGCGTGTACTCCATGGGAATCTACATCGGCGGAGGCCTCTCTTATCTGCTGGGCGGGCTGGTGGTGCGTTATGCCGCCGGGCAGGCGATGTGGAATCTTCCGATGGTAGGGCTTATCCGCTCGTGGCAGCTAATCTTCTTCATGGTAGGTTTGCCGGGTATTGCATTGGTGTTACTGCTCTACACCATCCGCGAGCCTAAGAGACAAAGGGCTTCTGCCAGCACACCGAAGACGCAAAGCACTTCAGCCGATGCGAGTGGGACTCTGGCGGCACTGCCGCGAGGGCTATGGTCACGCTCCATATTTTTGCGTTTTATCGGGTCCATGCTAAGCACACAAACTTTGGCCTATATGCGCGAAAACTGGAAGACCCTTCTGTTTCACAACCTGGGTTTTAGCCTGCTTTCACTTTCGTCGTATGCAGGCGGCGCTTGGATACCGGAATTCTATCGGCGCCGTTTCCACTTCAGCGTGCCTACCATTGGAATCGTCTTTGGGGCCTGTGTGGCGGTCTTTGGTTGTCTCGGAATCATTGGGGCGGGAAGGCTCGCTGATCATCTGCGCTCCCGAGGACGCGCTAACGCCAACCTCTATGTGGCAATGTTGGTGGCCATGGTGTTGGTGCCCATCCATTTTTTTGCTTATCTGTCGCCTTCCGCCAATTGGGCGCTTTTGTGGCTGCCGCTGGCATTGGCGCTGGCCGCAGCCCCATTCGGGATTGCGCCTGCGGCGATCCAGGAGATCATGCCGGCGACGATGCGCGCTCAGGCTTCGTCTTTGTATCTGCTGATCGTGAACTTGATTGGTCTGGGAATTGGGCCGACGGCAGTGGCTGTTTGCACCCAATATCTATTTCGCCGCGATGATGCCGTGCATTACTCGCTAGCCGTGGTGAGTTCGATTGCCTGCGCGCTTGCAGCCTTGGTCCTCTCAAGATCGCTCAAGCCTTTCCTGGGCAGCCTCCAGCGGGTTAAGGCATGGACAGCGGCGTAGTTCTTTTGGGTTATATCTACCTGCCAGAAGCCATCTCGCCTTCCTGTGGCAGCGTGGCCCTGGAGGTGTTTTCCGAAAAGGAACCGAACACGCCCATTACAAGAGTCGTCGATGGCGCTATCGTTGAACGTGTTTGGGCCGACTTTGAGCCTTACCGAAAAGCCCATGCCAACGTGACAAATTCTCAACCGGCTGAGGACAAAAACCAAAAACCGGTCACCAAGTAACTCATTGAAGTTCCGCGTTCATGCAATAA
>DASZEU010000398.1:0-5071 GCA_035940535.1 Candidatus Angelobacter sp. | reverse complement strand
GAGGAGGTTCCCGGCTCCTTAAGTGAACAGTATTGAAAGTAGCCCAGCATGACGCCGAACCCAATGCTGGGGTCATGTCGCCGGAATTGACCCCCTTAAGGACGGCTGAATCTATGTCGCACAACTAAATCGGCTTATAAGCAATTGAAAAATAAGGCAATATTTTTTAAATGTGATACTTGACAATAACTAACTCATATTTTATGATTTTTATGTAATTAAATATACTGCATCGAACGCAGTAGATATTAGGCAACTTAAGTTCATTGGAGAAAACTCACATGACCATGATTACCCGAATCGATCCTTTCCGCGAATTGGCCAGCTTCTTTGAGAACTTTACAGAGGCTACCGGCAAAGACCAGCTCTCGGCGGGCACCTTTGTTCCGCCGGTGGACGTGTACGAGGACGAGCATAACCTGGTGCTGAAGCTCGAAATCCCAGGCATCAATGAAGAGGACCTGGACGTCCAAGTTGAAAACAACACCTTGACCGTAAAAGGTGAGCGCAAGTTTGAAAAGGAAGAAAAAGAAGAGAACTTCCATCGCATCGAGCGTCGTTATGGTTCTTTCCTGCGCACCTTCCGTCTCCCTAACACCATCGACAGCGACAAAGTGGAAGCTCATTACGACAAGGGCATCCTGAAGATCTCCTTGGCCAAGCGGGCCGAAGCCAAGCCGAAACAGATCAAAGTCGGCGCCAGCAACGGCAGCAAGACCCTCCAGGGATAAGAGCGCCAGCTTCCGCTCTAGCAGAGTTGTTAGCGAATGAAATACGGGAGATGATGCTGATCTCCCGTTTTTCTTTGCAAGCATCAGGATAATAGAGAAAATAAGATTGAAGGTTACAGGCTTGAGGAGTGAGCTATGGCAATTCGTTGGGACAAATTCACCATCAAAGCGCAAGAGGCAATTCAGCAGGCGAATGAGATTGCTTCGCAAAACGGCAACCCTGAGATACTTCCCGTTCATATCCTGGCGGCCCTCTTGCACGATCGCGAAGGCATTGTTGTGCCTGTCCTTACCAAGCTCGGCGTCAATCCGGGAGCTCTTGAGGCGCAAACCAAGGAACTTATAAGCCGCTTGCCCAAAGTTTCTGGCGGGGGTGCAATGGAGGCTCGCCTGTCGTCTGCGGGACAGAAGGTACTGGATCAGGCGACCAAAGAGGCCGACCGTTTCAAAGATGAATATGTCTCCACCGAGCACATCTTGCTGGCCATGGTCCGGGAAAAAGACAAGAGCAACGATGCCCATCAACTTCTAGTCGCTGCCGGAGTCACTTATGACGCGCTGCTAAAGGCCCTTACCTCGATTCGAGGCTCACAACGTGTGACCGACCAGAATCCCGAAGGCAAATACCAGGCACTGGAGCGTTATGCCAAAGACCTGATGGAGCTGGCCCGTCGCGGCAAACTTGATCCTGTCATTGGCCGCGATGAAGAGATTCGCCGCGTCGTCCAAGTGCTCTCGCGGCGCACCAAGAACAATCCGGTATTGATTGGCGAACCTGGAGTCGGCAAGACTGCTATTGTCGAAGGCTTGGCCCAACGGATTGTCTCGGGCGATGTTCCTGAAATCCTCAAGAACAAAAGAGTCGTGTCGCTCGACTTGGGCGCGATGCTGGCTGGAGCCAAATACCGGGGCGAATTTGAAGACCGGCTCAAGGCCGTCCTCAAGGAAATCACAGATTCCAACGGACAGATCGTTCTGTTTATCGACGAATTGCATACCTTGGTTGGCGCAGGAGCCGCCGAAGGCGCAATTGACGCCAGCAATATGCTGAAACCGGCGCTGGCTCGGGGTGAGTTGCGGGCCATTGGCGCCACCACCTTGAATGAATACCGCAAATACATTGAAAAAGATGCCGCGTTGGAACGGCGCTTCCAGATTGTTTTTGTGGGCGAGCCTAACGTCGAAGACACCATCTCAATTCTGCGTGGTCTCAAGGAGCGTTATGAGGTCCATCATGGTGTGCGTATTAAAGACTCGGCGATCGTTGCCGCTGCCACGCTCTCGCATCGTTATATCTCCGACCGCTTCCTTCCCGATAAAGCCATCGATCTGGTAGACGAGGCGGCGGCCTCCCTGCGGATCCAGATTGACTCCTTGCCTACCGAAATTGACCAACTGGAGCGTAAAGCCACGCAACTGGAGATCGAGAAACAGGCGCTCAAGAAGGAAGACGATCCGAATTCGCGCGAGCGCCTTACGGTCGTAGAACGTGAACTCGCCGATCTGCGGGAACAGGCGAGCGCACTCAAGGCCCGCTGGAAGCAGGAAAAAGAAGCGATCACGCGCTTGCGCCAGCTCAAAGAGCGCATCGAGCAGTTGAAGCTCGAAGAGCAGCAGGCCGAGCGCCAGGGAAATCTCGAAAGAGTGGCTGCCATTCGCTACGGCGAACTCCGCCAGGTGGAAACCGAACTAGCCCGCTTGAACGCGGAGATGGATAGCAACCGCACCATGCCCCGCATGTTGAAAGAAGAGGTGGACGAGGAAGACATCGCCAAGATCGTCTCCAAGTGGACAGGAATACCAGTCGCCAAGATGCTCGAAGGCGAGGTCAAGAAGCTGGTCCGCATGGAAGAGCGGCTGCGCCAGCGCGTCGTCGGCCAGGACGTGCCTCTCAACCGCGTAGCCAATGCTATCCGCCGCTCCCGGGCTGGATTGAGCGATCCCAACAAGCCCATTGGGTCATTCATCTTTTTGGGCCCAACCGGCGTGGGCAAGACTGAACTGGCCCGCGCCCTGGCTGAGTTCCTGTTTGACGATGAACATGCCATGGTGCGGATCGACATGTCCGAATACATGGAAAAGCACTCAGTAGCCAGGCTGATTGGCGCGCCTCCCGGCTACGTAGGTTATGACGAAGGTGGCCAACTCACAGAAGCGATCCGCCGCCGGCCATATTCCGTAATTCTGTTCGACGAAATCGAGAAGGCCCACTCCGATGTTTTCAACATCCTGCTGCAAATTCTCGACGATGGCCGCTTGACCGATTCCAAAGGCCGCACCGTGCATTTCAAGAATACCGTGATCATCATGACCTCCAACATCGGTGCGAGCTACTTGCAGGCCGAAGGGGTGAGTTCACCCGAGGCCTTCGAGCAGGCCACCGAATATGTGATGGAGGCGCTGCGGCAACACTTCCGTCCCGAGTTCCTGAACCGCGTGGATGACATTATCGTCTTCAGCCCGCTCGGCGAAGAGCAACTTACGCGCATTATCGAACTGAGACTCGACGACCTGCGCAACCTCTTGGCAGACCGTAAGATCACGATCGAGCTTACTCCGGCAGCCAAGGAGTTGCTGTTCCTGGAAGGTTATGACCGCGCTTATGGCGCCCGCCCCCTCAAGCGGGCCATCCAGCGGCTGATTCAGGACCCGCTGGCCTTGAAGATCCTGGAAGGTGAGGTGTTGCATGGCGACCATGTGATCATCGACGCCGACATCCCAAGACACCAGATGCACTTCATCGTGGCCGGACGGCAAAAGACCGAACCCGTGAAGGTCCGGTAGGTTTGGGATTACACGGTCAAATCACTAGGGTCGGCGAATGATCTTGCCGTCTTTCATAACGAAGTTTACTTTTCGCAAAGATTCAATATCGTCCAGCGGGTTCGAGGGCATCGCGATAATGTCAGCGGCCAGACCAGGCGCGAGCGCTCCCCGCTGTTCATTAACCCGCAGAAGCTCGGCTGCATTGGTGGTCATGCACTTTAGAATCTCCGGATTTGGGACTCCGGCAGCACGCCATACCGGCAGGTAGTCGAGCATTAGGTCAGCCCGGGTTTTGTTGGGCAACTCAATGGTGGTATCTGTGCCAAATGCCATTTTTACGCCAATGCGGTAGGCGCGCTGCAAGCGATCAATAATTTTTGGGGCCAATACTTCCGGCGGCGCAAAAATGCCGCCTGCGGTACCGGTCACATCCAGTTGGGCTCGGGGAAAGTCAGTACCCACCAGGAATATCCCTTTCTGTTTCATCTGTTGTAGCTGCTGGTCGGTAAGAAAAAATCCATGTTCCACTGAATCGACACCGCCATCGATCACGTTTTGCGCAGCCTCGCCTCCGTAAACGTGTACCGCCACTGTGCGCCCGGCATGATGAGCTTCGTCTACCGCAGCTTTGATCTCCGCCACCGAATAATGAAAGGGGCTGTTGTCCGCGACCAGCTTGATCACATCAACGCCGTAATAAATGTTTTGGCGGACTGCTTTCCGGACTTCTTCGGGCGTATCTGCATCGATGTATTCATAGCGCCAGAATGGGCCTTGCTCGGCAGGGATGGCATTGGATTGGCCGCCAAACGGAGCGATGATCTTCCCCGACGTAAGAATGGTAGGGCCGTCGAACATTCCACCTTGAATGGCCCGTCGAACATCTTCGGTTGCGTAGTTCGCGTCGTTGCCTACCTCCCTGACCGTAGTGAAACCAGCGTGCAAGAGATCCTGCGCGTTCCTTAGGCCGCGCAGGCCGCGATAGGTCGAACTCTCTTTGAGATAAAAAGACTCAAACGGGGCGTTGCCGGTGATTTCGGTGAGTGTCAGGTGCACATGAGCATCCATCAGGCCAGGGGTGACCCACTCATTGGAAAGATCGACGGTCGTGGTTCCGGCGGGTATTGGAACGTTCGGCCCCAGGGCCTTGATCTTGCCATTCTCGACAAGGATGACTTGGTTCTTTGCCACCGAGCCTTTTGCGGGATCGACCACTCCGCCCGCGCGGATGGCAATCACATTTTGAGCAAAAACAGGAGTGGCGATCAGAAGGCATAGAACCAAAAGTTTCCTCATGCATCCTCCAAAAGAGCGAAACGATCTGATGCTGCAAGCGACATATTTTAAATGAATTGCCAAAATCGCCGGAATTGCCAAAATTGCCATAATTTTGAAAGCTGTAACTCAATCAATAACTTTTAGCAGCCTGAGCGGTTTTCAATTATGGCAGGGTCGAAAATCACATCGTTCACTGCCTCCACTCCGTCCACCACGTCCACAACGTCCACTTTGTCCACGCTCCAACATAGCAAAGTTGATTTTCATGAGCTTTCGCGGGCCGCAGGCCCAAAGTG
>DASZEU010000397.1:0-6896 GCA_035940535.1 Candidatus Angelobacter sp. | reverse complement strand
CCGGATGCGGCGGAACCTTTTCTCATGCAATCTCAACCACCCACAAAAACGGATTTCAATAACAGCACTCGATAAGGAGAATTATGAAAAAACTATTGCCACTTTGGTTGGTATTCGCGTTGGTGTCAGCACTAGCAGCGCAGCCAGCATCACAAGAACCTAAACCAGCGGAAACCACCTACAAGCTCAACTTCAAAGTCTATGAGCTTGAAGATGGGAAGAGAACTAACGAACGCAGCTATGCCTTTCCGGCTATCGCGACGTTGGCGAATCAGCGATCACGGCCCAGTTCGGTCAGGGTGGGCGTGCGCACGCCGATCGTCACATCAGAACACGACAAAGAACGCGCAATCCAATACCTCGATGTAGGATTGAATCTCGATTGCACCCTGGAAGATGTAGAAGGGAAGCTCACAGCCAGCATCAGTGTGGAAATGAGTAATTTTGCGTTGCCCGAACAGGTTGAAGACCCGCGACGTGGAGGCGATCCGGTCATACGACAACTGAAACAGGTGTTTCGTATCCAGCTTCCGTTAGGCAAGCCGGTGCTGGTCACCAGCCTCGATGACATCAATAGTAAGAAACGCACACAGATTGAAGTAACAGCCACGAGGTTTGAGTAGTTTGAAATTTATAATTTCCAATAATTTCCAATTTGTAATTTGAAAAATAAAAACCTGATGCAGGTGGGCAACTGTAAGGACAAACCTTTAACCAAGGTCACAGCGCAGCGAAGCACCAAAGCCTATTAACCACAGCTCGGCAAGCCGTAAAAACATGACTTGGAGCGCAGCCGCTCTCGGCTGCGTTCTTCTTTTTCGATTGTCAAGAATTGAAAAGGAATTACCGCAAGGCTAAATCAACGCACAATCATGGCAATTATGGCAATCACGGCGATTATGGCAATTTCGTGGCTATCGCCCAGAGGCCGAGGTGGCCATAGCCGTAGTCGCGGGGGCGCGTTCGGCAGTTTCGGGCTTGTGGCCAAAGGCCCGCAGGATGAGGATAATTGCGGCATAGCCGCAGGCAACGCCAAAGGCGAGAGCCAGCATTACAGTCAAAAAGAGAGTGGTAGATACCATTAACGTTTTCATTGTCGAATCTTTTAAGATGTAAATTGTGAGTACCCGGTTGGTTTTGCCGGTGCAAGGATTCTCTTTCAAGCTCCTTCTAAAGTCTCCGTCACCAGCGTTCAACCGCATCATGGACTTTGGTCACTTTGGGCCGCAAGTAACTGAAGTCACACGACTAAGCTCTATCTACTACTTTACCCGGCATTGACCCTTTGCAGTATTGACAACTAAGATACGGAGTAAAGCTGTGTATTGACCTCCCCGGACCCGGCTGTAAACCGCCACCTTGCGGAGCAACCTTTCGCCCAGCTTGAATTGAAGTTATCGGTTATTTTTCCATGTTCATTAGCAAGATCACCGTGCGCGGAGCACGCCAGCACAATCTCAAAAACATCTCCGTGGAGATACCCCGCAACACCTTTACGGTCATCACGGGACTGAGCGGTTCGGGCAAATCATCCCTGGCCTTTGACACTATTTATGCCGAGGGACAGCGCCGCTACGTGGAAACTCTTTCTGCTTATGCTCGCCAGTTCCTCGACCAAATGGAGAGGCCCGACGTCGATTCAATTGACGGCCTGAGCCCCGCCATCTCCATTGAACAAAAGACTACCTCCCGCAGCCCGCGCTCCACAGTAGGGACAATCACTGAGATTTACGACTATTTACGCCTGTTGTATTCGTCTGTAGGCATTCCCCATTGCCCGCAGTGCGGTAAGCCGATCAGCCGACAATCGGCGGAACAGATTGTGCAGCGCGTCCTGCAATTGAAGCCGGAAGAGCGGGTCATGATCATGTCGCCGATCGTCCGAGGCCGTAAGGGCGAATTCAAGGTGGAGCTCTCGAAGCTGGTCCAGCACGGCTATGTGCGCGCCCGCATTGATGGAGAGCTGCGCCACCTGGATGAAGAGCTGGAGGGCATCCAGCTCGACAAGCGCAAAAACCACACCATCGAAGTTGTGATCGACCGCCTGCTGGTCAAACCCGGGATTGAAAAGCGTCTGGAGCAGTCGGTAAGCACGGCGATGAAGCTGGGTAATGGCCTGGTGCTGGTATCGGTGGTGGGCGGGGAAGAACATCTATATTCGTCGCGTATGGCCTGCCCGGACTGCGGTATCAATATTCCGGCGCTCGAGCCACGCTCATTTTCCTTCAACAGCGTCTATGGAGCTTGCCAGGAGTGCAATGGGTTGGGCAGCAAGTACGACTTCGATCCAGCCAAGATCATTGTGGACTGGTCAAAACCGCTTTTGGATGGCGCCCTCGGGCCGGGTTCCGGCTCCACCTACTTGCAGCGTATGCTCGACATCGTTGCCCAGGCATTCAAGCTTGATCTTTCCACTCCGTTCGAAAAATTTCCGGCAAAGACTCAGAACCTGCTGCTCTTCGGGCCGGGCGAAAAAGAAGCGCCCCGTATCGGCTTTCGCGGCGTAATCGGTTTCCTGAAGCAGAATCTGGAAGAATCCACCTCAGAAAGCTACCGTGAATGGCTGCTGGCGTTCATGTCAGCCACGACCTGCCCGCATTGCCAGGGAAAAAGGCTGCGTCCTGAGAATCTGGGGGTCAAGGTCAATGGCCTCTCTATCGCGGATTTCACAGCGTTGCCGGTGTGGCGGGCTGTGGAGGCGGTCGCCAAGATCCAACTGACGGAGCGCGAAAGAGCCATTGCCGGGCGCGTGCTGCATGAGATCAGCGAACGTTTGCAGTTCCTGAATGCCGTGGGGCTGGGATACATGTCGCTCAATCGCTCGGCCGCCACGTTATCCGGCGGTGAAGGCCAGCGCATTCGTCTCGCTACCCAAATTGGCTCGAAGCTGCGCGGCGTTCTCTATGTTCTGGACGAGCCTTCGATCGGGCTCCATCATCGTGATAACAACCGCCTCTTGCAGGCGCTGGAGGCATTGCGCGACCTGGGCAATACCGTGCTGGTAGTGGAGCACGACGAGGAAACCATTCGCCGCGCAGACTACGTGATCGATCTCGGTCCCGGCGCCGGCCTGCATGGAGGCGAGTTGGTTGCTCATGGCACACCGGATGAAATTATGCAGCAGCCACAGTCCGTGACCGGGCAGTACATCTCCGGGGCGAAATCAATCGCTGCGCGGTTTGAGCCCCGTCCTTCGAATGGCAAAGCGATTACGGTGCTGGGAGCGCGCGCCAATAACCTGCATTCCATTGATGTCACCTTCCCTTTGGGAGTGATCACCGTGGTAACGGGAGTTTCCGGCTCGGGAAAATCGACGCTGATCAACGACACTCTTTATAAGGCGCTGGCCAAGCAGCTTTATCGCTCCCGCGAAGAGCCTGGCGCCCACAAAGCGATCACCGGCGCGGAACACATTGATAAAGTGATTCGAATTGACCAGGCTCCAATCGGAAGGACGCCAAGATCGAACCCAGCTACTTATACTGGCGTCTTTACCCACATTCGCGATCTTTATGCCATGTTGCCGGAATCCCGTGAACGCGGCTACAAGGCCGGTCGTTTTTCTTTCAACGTCTCGGGTGGGCGGTGTGAGCACTGCCAGGGTGAAGGAGAGCGCCGGATCGAGATGAATTTCCTGCCTGATGTCTACGTGCTCTGCGAAATCTGTAGCGGGAAGCGTTACAACCACGAAACGCTGTCGGTTAAATTCAAGGGCTATTCCATTGCAGATTTGCTGGAAACCGCAGTCTCTGATGCCCTGCCCATCCTGGAAGATATCCCCCAAATTCGCCAGAAACTCCAGACCCTCGACGATGTGGGGTTGGGATACATCAAGCTGGGCCAGTCTGCAGTGACACTTTCGGGGGGTGAAGCCCAACGTATGAAGCTGGCCAAAGAACTCTCAAAACGCCAGACCGGACGCACACTCTACTTGCTCGACGAGCCTACCACCGGGCTGCATTTTGACGATGTAAACAAGCTGCTGGAGGTCATTCATCGGCTCACCGATCTTGGAAACTCCATCATCATCATCGAGCACAATCTGGATGTGATTCGCAACGCAGATTGGATCATCGATCTTGGTCCCGAAGGAGGCGAAGAGGGCGGACGCATTGTGGCTCAAGGCTCTCCCAGCCAGGTTTCCAAAATTAAGAAATCACACACCGGCCAAGCCCTGGATAAGTACTTTCGGCAAAATCGCAACTAACTGATAAAAAAGGGGGTTAATTTGGGTTGTTCTGAAAGCAGAACAAAATAAAATTTTTTAACTGTACAGCCTGCCGTACTGTACATTGCACTCAACCTTCTCCTTATACCTGGGCAATTAAAAGGGGTAGCGCACTCGTAAAAAAGTGCAAAAAGCTACCCCTTACCCTCCTAAACTTTAACCTTCCCCCAATGAAAGTTCAGGAGTTCACCACAAGTTACAAACCGGGGTAGCAATACTTAGCTGAGCACTGCTACCCCACCCTCCTCCACATAACACCATCTCTGGTGTTAAATTAATTCCAAGCATAACCCTTCATTAGAAAATTGCAATCATTAATTTTCAAAAACCTGCGTAAAACCGTTACAAGTGTCTGAAAACACCCCTCGTCGGTGCGGAAACCCTCTTCGGAACCCTTTAGGGGAGCTTTTTTGATGGAAATTCCCGATTACCGGGACCGCAATCGAATAAATTTTGCCTTCGCCTGTCAATATTCCTGCTCCCCAAACGTCTATACCTTACAGAGAGAAAATGCAACGCTGCCGGAAGGAGCGAAACCATGCTGAACTTGTCAATCCACAATTTAGGTGATACAGCAGTATTCCGCTGTGCTGGCCGAATCACGTTTGGTGATGGAGACGCCCTGCAAACTGCCATTTCGAGGCAGCAGCCGATTCGCGTTGCAGTGCTTGATTTGGCGGAAATCAGCACTATTGATGCAGCCGGATTGGGAGGTCTCTTGGCTGCGCGAAAGTGGGCTGGTGCAACCGGCACACAACTTAAGTTGATGAACTTAACTCCCCAAGTGGAAGAACTGCTGCATCTCACGAAGTTGCGGTCAGTGTTTGCCGTCTACCGGGTGCAGGAGATGCTTGACCTGTTGTGTCGTGCCGTTCGCCAATCCAGATTTGAGGAAGCGCCTGCTACGGTCGAATCCACCGAGCAATTATTGATGGCGTAAAGCAAGCACTTCAAATCTCTCAAGTCAGAAATCTGATATTTTTAAGGTTGATGACCAGCGACTCTCGTCAACAGCTCCTCGACCTGATCGCATTGCAGTCGTTTCGATTGGGCAGCTTTACGCTTTCTTCGGGGCGGCAAAGCGATTATTACATTGACTGCCGCACCACCACGCTGCACGCGTTAGGAGCGGAGCTGACCGGACGCGTTTTTCTGGAGCTGATCCAAAACCAGCAATGGCAGCCAGAAGCCATTGGCGGGATGACCTTGGGCGCAGACCCAATCGTCAGCGCCGTGGCCGTGCTCAGTTCCCAGGCCAAGACTCCCATCCATGGGTTCCTGGTGCGCAAGGCAGAAAAGGCCCACGGCATGGGCCAGCGGATTGAAGGCTTTCAGGAGAAGGGCGCACGCGTGGTAATCGTGGACGACGTATGCACCACCGGAAGCTCTACTATCCAAGCCATTCAGGCGGCCCGCGAATTCGGATTCAAAGTCATTGGCTCAGCCTGCCTGGTAGAGCGCGAAGAGGCTGGAGGGCGTCCGGCAGTGGAGCAGGCAGCGTCGCCTGCCGCCTTCATCTCGATCTTCAAATCCAGCCAAATAAAAACCGCGCATTTAAGGTTGAAAGATACAGGCCAGATATTCGCTTATTCCGGAGTTTGCGAGGTATGCGGACGTCCAGCAGTTACAAATATGCCCGGCCTCCGCTGCGCCGCACACAGGCCTTGAACACCTGAGATTGAGAAATTGTGTAATCTGATAGTGATTATCCATTTACCAAATGATCAAAACCCTTGAATGGACCGATGAAGGCGTCAGGTTTATCGACCAGACCAAGCTTCCTCTGGAAGAGATCTATGTCACCTGCCGCGATTACCAAGAGGTGGCAGTAGCGATTCGCGACATGATTGTGCGCGGCGCCCCGGCCATTGGTGTGGCTGCGGCGATGGGCATCGCCCTGGGTGTAAAACAGTCGCAAGCCAAAGATATCTCGGCACTGCGCAGTGATTTTGACCAAATATGCACAACCATGGGCAAGACCCGCCCTACAGCCGTGAATCTCTTCTGGGCCATCCGGCGAATGACCGAGAAGTTTGATTCGGTTGCAGGACGACCGATGGAGCAGATCAAGAATGACTTGTTGTGCGAAGCGCAGCAGATGTACCTGGAAGACATTGCCGCCAATCAAGCCATGGGCCGTCATGGGGCTACGCTCATGCCCTCCTCGGGCGGAGTGCTGACCCATTGCAATGCCGGAGCGCTGGCTACTTGCGGTTATGGGACTGCTTTGGGAGTAATTCGCGCCGCCATCGCCTCCGGCAAAAAGCTCCACGTATTTGCCGATGAGACCCGGCCCTTTTTGCAAGGATCACGACTTACAGCGTGGGAGCTTACCAAAGATGGAATTCAGACTACGGTGATCGCCGATAACATGGCCGGCGCCATGATGAAGCAGGGCAAAGTCAACGCGGTCGTAGTAGGCGCAGATCGCATTGCGGCAAATGGCGATGTGGCCAATAAGATTGGGACCTATACGGTCGCTGTACTAGCCAAGGAACACAGTATTCCGTTTTACGTGGCCGCGCCCTGGTCAACAGTGGACATGAGCACTCCTACCGGGGAACAGATTCCCATCGAGCAGCGATCCTCCAGCGAGGTCACTCACCATGGAGGCAAACAAATTGCTCCCGACGGCGTGTTGGTAGAGAATCCCGCGTTCGACGTGACT
>DASZEU010000396.1:0-17440 GCA_035940535.1 Candidatus Angelobacter sp. | reverse complement strand
GCCAGTGCCTCAGTGGTCTGTCGCGCAGCCAACAGCTTTCTTCTCCCAAATGGATTTAGGGCGCTGCCGGTAACGGAATTGATCTAAGCTCAATGATGTGACGATTTGGACCAGATTCATAGATAATTGCCAAATCATGGTCTTCAAAAAGCTGCCGGGCGCCTTGCTGTTGCTGTTTGCGGTCTACTACATGTCCGCGCTATCGGATCCAAAACCAAAGAATCAATCATTGGACTCATTGGTTCCCGGACTGGGATCGGTGCATCACCAAGTGACCACCAGCAGTCCTCAGGCACAGGCATTTTTCGATCAAGGCTTGAGCTTGATCTATGCCTTCAATCATGATGATGCTGCCCGCTCTTTTCGACATGCCCTCGAACTCGACCCTAAGTGCGCCATGGCCTGGTGGGGAGTAGCTTTGGCGATCGGCCCGAACTACAACGATACCGACATCGGCGGGGAACGCGGCAAGGCTGCTTATGACGCCATTCAGAAGGCGCGGGAGTTGGAGCCAGGAGTCACCCCGGCAGAACGTGCCTACATTGAAGCCCTGGCGCAGCGATTCTCCGCGAATCCCAAAGCTGCCCAGCAAAAGCTCTTTGAGAGTTACCGCGATGCCATGGTCCAGTTGTTCAGGCAATTTCCGGAAGATGCAGATGCGGGAGCGCTCTATGCAGAGTCCATCATGGACCTTCACCCCTGGCAGCTTTGGTTTGCTGATGGCAAGCCTGCTCCCGGAACGGAAGAAGTAGTTCGCGTGTTGCAGTTAGTGCTGGCCCGCTTTCCAGACCATCCCGGCGCCAACCACTTTTACATTCATGCCGTCGAGGCCTCTCCGCATCCTGAACTGGCGCTCTCCTGTGCCGACCGTCTAGGAAGCCTCGCGCCTTCCGCCGGACACTTGGTCCACATGCCATCCCATATCTACGTTCGCTTGGGAGACTACCCCAATGCAGTTTTAGCCAACCAGAGGGCCTCGGCGGCTGACGAAGCTTATCTCCGCTCCTATCACACCACGGGTGCTTATCCTTCCATGTACTACAGCCATAACCTTCATTTTCTGGCTTATGCCGCTGCGATGGAGGGCAACTTGAAAGCAGCGCTCGATGCAGCCACCAGGCTCGAAACCAACATTGCTCCTCATCTCCAAGGGATGTCTTCCATGGAATGGTTCAACATGACCCGGATGATGGTTCTGGTGCACCTAGCCCAGTGGCAAGAGATTGCCAAGCTTCCTCAACCCGAAGCGCGGCTCCGGCTGACCAACATGGCGTGGCACTTTGCGCGTGGCATGGCCGATGCCGCTCAGGGCCAGCCTGCAAAGGCAGAGGCCGAGCGCAAATTGTTGGCCAAGCTCTTAGCTGCCGTTACACCGGATGAACCTTTTGGTTTCAACCGTGTCCATGAGGTCATGGGAATAGCACTGAATATGCTGGATGGAAAGATTGCCTCAGCCCGCCATGACTATCGTGCGGCGGTAGCTGAGTTGGAGAAAGCCGTTAAAACTTACGATGCCCTGCGTTACGACGAACCACCTGACTGGTACCTGCCACCACGCGAGCAGTTGGGCGGATTATTGCTGGCCGCCGGCAAAGCGGCAGAGGCTGAATTGGCCTTCCGCGCCGATTTGCGCCAGAACCTGAACAATGGCCGGTCTCTTTTTGGTTTGGCAGAGGCACTAAAAGCTCAAGGCAAGACCAACGAAGCCGTGGAAGCAACTTCTCAATTCCATGAGTCCTGGAAAAACGCCGACGTGCAGCTACGTATTGATGATCTATGATTCTGTCGATTAGTTCTCCGGCGGTGTTTCATCCACAACCTTGTAATCCGACGGGACCTTGAACATCTGTGGATCGGGATCGTCTCGCTTGACTTGCTTAACAGTAAATGTCTGTTCGCCGATGCGCGGATCGTTGTGCTTGATGAGCATGTTCAGGTGCAACTCTTCGGAGTACCAATATTCGTGGGTCACCACCAAGGGTTTGTCGGCGCCACTGACGGCTGCGGGGATGGTAGAGGTGAAGCGTTGGCCATGGACGGTCACGTTGTCCAATACTTGCGTACCCAAGTCTTCCACACGTGGACCGTTTTCTCCAGTTTTGGCAGCCACAGGAACTTTGGCTGGCGGGGCTGGAATCTCATCCCAGTTGGGCGCGGGTCCTTTCAGTATCGTTTGCCGGGCGATGTGCTGAAATGGATTGAGAAATATGTTGATCCTGGTTTCCGGATCAAAAATATGGCCGGAGAGAAGCGCAGGTGTTCCAGTAAACGACAGAGGCATGAGCTGGCGGCGCTCGTTATAAATGCGTCCGTGGGAATCACGGGCGATATTGTTGATGCTCTTAAATCGCTGGGTTGTTCCATCGGGCAGGGGCTTGGTGCTCTGCAAGATGACGACGGCTGAAAACGGAGCGTTAGCGACAGGCGTAACAAAAACCCCGTTCATCCCTTCCTGGGCAAGAACTGGAGCAACAAGGAGAGCAGTAAAGCTGAGGCCCAATGCAGCCTTCATGGCACAATTTCGCAGCATGAGAGGAGTACCTCCGCGCGATGTCGATTATAGCAAAGGCCCTTCTTGCCGCTGACTAACTCGAAATGGGCGCTGGTTATGGCAGGGCAGCCAGCAGGGCAGCAGGTTGAGCATTGTCGCCAAAGGTTTCGCTTATGTGGACGAAGTATTCTTTACCGCCGGGGCCGAAGATGAAGCTACCGCCGAGTTGAAGTGGGTCTTTGCCCAGGCGTTGTTGGCGATGTCCGGCGGACTTGGCGCGTTTGCGGGCGGCCATGTTGTCTTTGCGAAAGAGGTGAAGAAGGCTTGCCTTTTTGAGATTGAGGACGCCGTAGGCTTCGCGGCGCTCGTCGATCAACAAGGGAAACTTGATTCCGGTCTGTTCGCGGAAGGCTTTTGCATACTGAGGATCGCCCAAACCCACAGCAGCAAGATGTGCTCCTTTGTTACGGAACTCCGGTTCAAACTCGCGCAACTGCGCAACATGCTCACGGCAGAAGATTCAGCCGTAATGACGCAGAAAGACCAGCACCACGGGCTTTTCGGACCACAAAGAGCCGAGGCGAACCACTTGGCCATCGCAGTCGGGTAAGGTAATGTCCGCCAGCCTGCTGCTATAGGATTGATTCACGGGAAGTCATTTTCGTGATGGAGCGTTTGGATGTCAAGCGACAGCTACCTATTTTTTACCACGGCCATCTGAGGTGATGGAAAGGAATACACTAATCTGGATGAGCAACGACAGCCACAATTCCCTTGCGCGCGCCTCTTCTTCTTATTTGCGTTCCGCCATGCACCAGCCTATTGATTGGCATGAGTGGGGGCTGGAGCCGTTTGAAAAAGCGAAGCGGGAAAACAAGCCTATCCTGCTCGACAGCGGAGCGGTATGGTGCCATTGGTGCCATGTGATGGACCGCGAATCTTATGAGGATCCGCAGATTGCCACACTCATCAATGAGCATTTTGTTGCCATCAAGATCGATCGCGACGAACGTCCTGACGTGGATAGCCGCTATCAATCGGCGGTGCAGGCCATCAGCGGGCAGGGAGGATGGCCACTCACAGCGTTTCTTACGCCCGAGGGCAAACCTTTCTACGGCGGCACCTACTTTCCGCCGCAGGACCAGCATGGGCGTCCTAGTTTTCGCCGAGTGCTGACTACATTGGCTCAGGCCTACAAAGAAAAGCCCGGGGACGTATTGGAATCGGCCGAGAGCGTGATGAACGCCATTGCCCAAGCGGAGTCGTTTACTGGGAAGTCAGGCTCTCTTCGTCCACATATCATTGACCGGCTGGTGGAATCGGCAATGAAACTCTATGACGCCGAACATGGAGGTTTTGGATCGGCGCCCAAGTTCCCGCATCCCAGCGCCATCGATCTACTGATGCAGCGGTTGAGTGAACACCATAGCGACGCTGAATCCCGGACGCTCATGGGCATCGTGACCACTACGCTGCAGAAGATGGCGGAAGGCGGTGTCTACGATCACCTCGCCGGAGGTTTTCATCGCTACTCGGTGGATGAGCACTGGATCGTGCCCCACTTTGAGAAGATGGCGTATGACAACTCGGAGCTGCTTAAGAACTATGTCCACGGCTACCAGCTTACCGGCAACCAATTTTTTGCCTGGGTGGCTCGGGACATCATTCGCTGGATGGATGAGTGGCTCACCGACCAGCAACATGGCGGTTTTTATGCCTCGCAAGATGCCGACTACTCCCTCGACGATGATGGCGACTACTTCACTTGGACCCTGGCCGAAACGAAGGAAGTCCTAAAAGACGAAGAGCTGCAGGTAGCCACGCTGCATTACGACATTGGCGAAGTGGGCGAGATGCACCACAATCATGAAAAGAATGTCCTGCACCGGCGCGCGAGCATTGAAGATATCGGGAAGCGAATAAAGAAAACCCCAGAACAGGTGCAATCTCTTCTGGGTTCAGCCAAGAAGAAGATGTACCAGGCGCGGTTGAATCGTCCGACTCCTTATGTAGATAAAACGGTGTATGTAAGTTGGAATGCGCTGTGCATCTCTGCCTATCTCACGGCGGCCCAGGCGCTCAAGCTGGATAGCGCGCGCAAGTTTGCGTTGCGCTCCCTGGACCGGATTCTTTCCCAGGGCTGGAATGCAGGTTCGGGCCTGCTCCATGTAATCGCTTATTCCGATCCGCAAGCGGCCCAGCGGCAAGTTGCGGGCGTGCTCGATGATTACGCTTTTACCGTGATTGCCTGCCTGGATGCCTATGAGGTCTCCGCCGACTTGAGCTATTTCCATTTTGCCGAAAAGATCGCCGACGCGATGATTCGCGGCTTTTACGACGAGACCAGCGGGGGGTTTTTTGATGTTGCCATCAACGCCTCGGCCGGTGGCCATGTTCTCGGTGCGTTGGCGGCGCGGCGAAAACCTTTGCAAGACTCGCCTACGCCCGCTGGAAATCCGGCGGCAGTGATTGCCCTGTTGCGGCTTCATGGCTTTACCAATGAATCCCGATTCCGCGACATTGCCGAGAACACTCTGGAAGCTTTTGCCGGCATCGTGGAACACTATGGTCTCTTTGCTGCTACCTATGGAATTGCTCTGAACCTTTATCTGCATCCCCATACTCAAGTGGTTGTTACCGGGACAGGACCGCAGGCGGATGCACTCCAGGCCGTGGCACTTGCCCACTTCTCTTTGAATAAATCGGTGGTGCGCCTGGGACATGGAGAGGTTGTCCCGCAGATGCTTCCTCCAGCTCTCTCCCAGACGGTGCCCAACCTGCCGGCCATCAAAGAAGGCAAAACCGTGGCCGTGGTTTGCAGCGGCTTTGCTTGCCAGCCTCCGGTGGCCACGCCGGAGGAATTGAGAGATATGTTGAAGCAGATCGACAAAAGCAGTTGACTTATCGATGATTCGAATTCTGTAATTGGGCGAAGAAGAGTTTGGATTAAGTTGGTAAATTTCGAATTCCCAGAATTGCCACTTCGGCGCGCCTCAGTGCAGGCTATGATTGCCATAATCGCCGTAATTGATCCGCGTGCATCCGCGCAAATCAGCGGCAAAGATTTTTGTCTCCGTGTTTCAAATTAAAAAAGGCGCCGGATTTCCCGTCGCCTTTTTTCACAACTCGTGATCCCAGAGGTATCGAATCCAGGGCAGAATGCTTACTGTGGGCACGGCAATGCAGAATGCGGCAGGGCCGTTTCGTCGGGGAAGCTGAATGCGCCATCGATGGCATTCGACTTTGTCCCCATCTCAAACCACTGCAACAGGGCTTCGGTCTGGGGGTGGTAGGTAAATACTTCGTCTCGCTCCCTGAGTTTTATCGGTACGCTCGACGTCCGCAATACTTCTACCGGGTCGCCGGTCTCCAAATTTCCCTGGCAGACCCTGGCGGTCGGAGGGAAGCCTGGGAACTGCCACAGCGCGGTGATGTTGTTCACGAAGGGATCATTGAACGACTCAGACGTTTCATGGGAGAGCGCAGAAACATCTTGCACGCTGGGGCCGAAGAGTCCCGGCGAAATCCAGCTCGCGAATTGGGTGACCCAGCGGGGCTGAGGCACTGCGTTGAGCACACGGAAAAAAGTATGGAAACCAATCGTGCAGCAGCCTGCGGGCTGCCCCTGGAGGTTGATGGAGAACAAGAAGGTATTGGGCAACAGGAGGTTGTTCAGAGCGTTGGTCGTGAAGTTGCCAGCGTTGATGTCGCTCACTACCTGGTTGTTAAAGAGAAAGTTGAACAATAGATCCAGCAACAAGACAAAGTGGTTTCCGTCCGCAGCCGTTCCCACGCGATAGGCCTGGACCGGTTTTACTGTTCCGTCCGGGAACAGCACATTGACGAATCTCGGTATGGTGAAGGTAACGTTATTCACAAAGCGCGGGCGCAACACCGTGTGCCAGTCTTCTCCCATGGTGTTGAAGAACTCGGCGCGCTGAATCGCGTCGGCAAACTGAATGTGCCGTCCAGAGCGGTAGTTGGTCTCTGCGAAGTTGGGAGAGTCTTCCACCAAGTCACTGAAAGTGAAGGGCACGTTCACGTTGAGGGTGCCATCGGCATTGAGCAACCGCAGGCTGACGGCCGTGATCTTGGCTGGAATCACTGTGGCGCCGCCCAAGCGCGGATCATTGCCCATCATCGTGAACGAAAAGAAGCGGCCCAGGCTGGGACCGGCTTGATTGATGAACGCCCCGGAAAATGTAGCAACGCTGTCAAGACCATCAATGGTAGGGCGGTTGGCACGCTGTCCTTCGTCATCGCCCTCGCGCCCAGAGGTGCTGCGAGCAGGGCTGCTGGCGCCATTGCTAGTGCTGCCGGCGTTGGCTGTGCTGTCCGTCAAAAAGACTTCACGCGACGATACTGCGGCGGACGGAAACGTCAAGACTGTACTGGAATCGATGGATGCAGGTTGTTGAGATGGATCGATTGACTGCGGCATCACGCGGAGGAAGCCTGGTCCTCCTGATTGCATCAGTGCGGCGGCGCCATCGTCCTGGGTTTGACCGAAGCTGCTTGCTGCAACGCAAGTCACAAATAACATGACGAGCAACAGAGAGGTGAATCGGGGGATACTTCTCATGAGTTTATCTCCTGGTAGACCAAAAGGAAGGAACACGAACCAAAAATTACGATACAGGTACTCTGGATTCAACAGGAAGCCAACTTCGTTAATTTTTTGTTAAACAAAAGTAAAAATTTGGTCAACGAACTGAATGAGGATTCATTCAGCGGATTTTGCGGGCGGTTTCTACAGACTCTTATAAATTTATGAGATTAAGGATGGGGGCGGTACCAAAATTAGGAAGGGACCGACTCGAATTGGCTACAAATGCTGATTCATTTCAGACTTATTTGAGAATTATTGGGAGGTGTATCGCATTTGGGAGGAATCGCCCGCGAGAATGGCATGACAGGTCTGGCGGTTGGGGGCGTTTCCGATCCTATCCATTATGTTGCTCTCCCTGGGACGAACCATGTCGCCAGCGAAAGCTATTCAATTGCTAAAAGCTGGATCTTCGAAATGGGTCAACGAAAGCTTTCCGGCAAGGAGAAGATTCTCTTGGCAGGAGGGATAGGGACGGTTCTATATGGGAGCGTCCCAACGAGATAAGACGATATCCTACTACATCCGGCGACAACCAGAACATCACAAGCGGATCAGCTTTGAAGAGGAATTCAAGAGATTATTGCCGGCTTACGGAATCCAGGAAGAATGATTCAACCGTCCCTAAACGGGACTCCGTTGGTTTTGAACCTAACCCAGCATTGGATTCGACGCCTGACAGGGCCGAATCATGCTGGGCTACTGTCAGACGTCCCCTTCGGGGACTTAACCCCGTAAAATCGTGACTACAAATGTAGAAACTCCAGTCTCAGGCTTACAACCTGGGCTGAGTTATCGGCGCGCCTCCGGCGCTCGCATTCGATGCAATGCTGAGCTGCTTCCTCGAATCATGAATAATTTTGAAAGGCCAAAAATCAATGACAACCACGCTGCACTCACGAACTTCATTCTTTCTGTTTGACTCGTGTAGCCACTACCTCAATTTGAAAGGTACGCTTGCTGCTGGGGTCGTCGAAGCTGTCGATGATGATGGGTTTGCCCAACTCCAGTGTGGTCTTGACCGTGACTCGAAACTGCTGCAGGACGGGATATCCATGGCCTTCGCCCGTGAGTTGCTCACTCATTCCGAAGTTTGAGAAATCCACATCAATATTCACTCCAACCGCGCTCTCCGTCTCGGTCCGGACCTGGCAGTCAATATTTTGACCCACATCGATAAATTGCAGTTGCTTCTTGTCGGGATCATTATTGGCTGAAAGCGGCACTCTGGTTCCGAGACGCAGTTTGGCGAGTTCGTGCGGCTCGATCAGCAGTGTATAAGTCCGGGAGTTGAGTCTTTTCTCGCTCTCCAATTCCCGGATCCTGAAGTCCAGGCGATACTCTCCGCCAAACTTCTTCTTTGGCTTATCGATATCGTCAATCAGCTTTTGCGCCAAGTCGACCTGTTCGGCAGTCCCTCGCATAACGATGGCCCCCAGGCTTGGAATCTGTTGCACGCGCTGAATCGAAACAATTGTGCGCAGCGCATTCACAACATCCTGCAGGTCGGTAGGCCCCGACACATTGGAAAGATAGAACGTTTTGTTGATGCCTGGCTCCAAGTCCCGCGGCCGGCCTGGACTCTCGGTTGCAGGCTTTTGTGCTGGCGTCTTGTCAGGCTGGGGCTTCGCCGTCTGGTTTTTTTCTGTGGTGGTCTTCTCAGCCGGTGTCTTCTCTGCCGGTTCCTGGGCCCAAGCTAATGGAATAGCCAAGAGCATGGCGCCTGCGAGAAGCGAGATTGCGAATGCATTGCGGATATTTCTGATCATAAGTTTCCTTTTGGATCCAAATCTTCGATGGGAGTGAGTTCCTTGATGTCGATGGGTTCAATGGTCAAATCTGGAACGGGGGCCGACCGTTGGCGTTGCGCAATCATGTTCAACTCCTGCTTGGGAGTTTGCCGCAGGTAAAGCTGCAAACGCGTTCTCTCTTCGGAGAGCGGGATCGGACTAGGAAAGAGTTCTTGCTTCACATCCTTCAGACCGGCTGCCAGCACTGCAACATCATTCTTCGTTCCACTCTTCCACATGGCTGTGTGCTGCTTCCCTCGGTCACACTCAGTACACGCCTGAACAACCGGCATGTTGGCTTCACGCGGCCCACGTGCGGTGTCTTCCGGCGCAGTTCTTTGTGTCGCCTTAGTTTGCGGACTGTCGGGTGAAGCGGCAGCTCGCCGGGACTCCATCACGCGAACTGTGATTACGGCAAATAACACAGCCACAGAACCTGCCAGGGCAAAAATCCAGCGCTGCTTCCATCGAACGGCATGCGCGTGCAGATGGGCAAGGATTCGGGTTTCCAATCCTGCGCGGGGCGAAGCGGCCTTGCAGAGATCGAGAGTTTCATCTAACCATTGCTCGGCGGCGCGTTTGCGTTCTTCAGGATTCATGTTTCTACTCCTTGCTTTTGTCTCCGTTCCATCAGCGCTTGTACTTTTTCGCGCAGCAACTGGCGTGCCCGCAACAGCCGTCCCCGCACTGACGATTCCGAAATACCCAGGGCCGCTGCGATCTCCACCGAGGTCATCTCCTCCACAGTGGAAAGAGCCAGGATTTCGCGTAAATCATTGGGCAGCATTGCAATCATGCGTTGCAGCAGCGCCACTTGCTGAGAGCGGATCATGCCTTCCTCTGCGTCGATCCCGCTGGCCTCACTCTCCAGCAAACCCTCGTCGGCAACGATTTCCAACTTGGAATGTTTTCTGCGACTGTCGCTTGCGACACGCCATGCGATACGCGCCAGCCATGCCCGTTCATTCAGGATTCCTGAGAGTTCTTTGGCATGTTTCCAAACCCGGATAAATGTTTCCTGGGCCGCATCTTCGGCTTCTTGCGGATGACCCAGCACCGCATAAGCTACCTGGTAGACGAAACGGGCATGTTGCCGCACCACAGTTTCCACCTGTTCGGCGGTCGATTGCGCCGGAAAAGTTCGGCTCAAGATCAATTCCTTCGAAACATACATTGCGAGTCTCTATAGTTGAAGACGACGCTATTGATAAGAACGTTTGTTTATTTTTTTCCTGCGGAGAAAGTGAAAAAGAATTGGGTAGTTGAGTAATTTGGTAAGTGCGTAATTGAGGCTGCGGAAAACCAATTCGCCAGAAAAAAAGAGTTTGAAGGGGTGAAGCCCGGTTGATTTTAAACGGCTTGCGGCACGAGTAAACTTCCTTCGGCTCACCTCAGGCTCTGAAGCCGTGCCTTTTCAAATCGCTGAGTTTTTCTGCAAGCTTTGAAGTCATGCCCTGACACAAATCGATTTTGATCATCTTTTTTCGCAAGCTCCGAAGTCGCGCCCTGATACGAGTTTTCAGTGAACTACATCGTTTGTAATGCCTTAACTTCACCAATTCTGCGTTGCATTCGGACGCGAGTAGGAGTATGTTAGCTGCCTGCCGGAAGACCAAAATGGGAATATCAGATTAAGATACTTCTACTGTTTTTCCGGTCCACGATTTGCCTACAGAGGATCGTCCTAGCGCCTGATGGAAGCTCTACGATGACGTGCTGGCTTCTGCTGCCATCGGACAAAATGGATCCCCCGGCCAAACATCCGCCCGATGTTTAACAGCCACGGTTGCGCCAGACATGCCTTGATTATCTTTGCCGAAGCTCAATCCTGCTTTGCAATCAAGTGAGTCTTTCCAACTAGCACACAAGGAGACCGATTATGTTTCAAACAAAACTCAAAGCAGCACTCACACTTTCTGTCTACATCCTGGCGTTGACTGCGCCAGCCATGTTGGGTCACGCAACATCTGCGCCAGCCGCGCCGGTCGTTGCCTCTCCGGATTTCACCATGTCGGTGACGCCCACGTTCTCCACAAGAAAGCGCGGTACCGGCATGTTGTGGGACATAACGATTACAGCCGTGAACGGCTTCAACGGAACCGTTAATTTCAATGTGACCGGGCTGTTCCAAGGTTCACGCATCGGATTCGTGCCCACGCCCGTAACTGGCTCCGGCACATCGGGGTTCAGCATTCTTACGCAAAAACCACCGAATACCCCAATCGGCACCTTCACTTTGACGGTGACTGGAACGAGCGGCAGTTTGTCACATTCACAACAAGTAACCATCCAAATGGTGTGAAGAACTGAGGATTGACCCGGCCGGTTTCCTTTGCCGCTCGGGTTCTTCGCTTGCACGAATCGACCAAGAACCAAGTTGTATTGGAACGATCACCCAAGGAGATAGATTATGTTTCAAACAAAATTCAAAGCAGTACTCACACTCTTCGTCTACATGCTGGCGTTGACCGCGCCTGCTATGTTGGGCCACGCAACATCTGCGCCAGCCGCGCCGGTCGTTGCCTCTCCGGATTTCACCATGTCGGTGACGCCTACGTTCTCTGCAAGAAAGCGCGGCACGGGCATGTTGTGGGACATAACGGTTACGGCCGTGAATGGATTCAACGGGACCGTTACTTTCAAGGTGACGGGCCTGTTCCCAGGAGCGGTTATGGGGGCTGGGGATTTTCCGACGCCTGTAACCGGCTCCGGCACATCGGGATTCGGCATTGAGACCCAAAAGCCACCGAATACGCCGCAAGGTACCTTTACTTTGACGGTGACCGGCACAAGTGGAAGTTTGTCGCATTCGCAGCAAGTGAAGATTCAAATGTTGTAAAAAATTACTCGATTTCCGGGCGGTTCGTTTCTTCTATCGCCCGGTTTCTTCTAGAGTGAGGTTGGCTGATGGTTTGGTAGGCACAAAGGTTTGCAGAAGGAGGAGGGTTATGCCGGCCATTATCTCAACATCGGCGGCGTTGAAAACTCCGGTCCGCAAGCTGCCTACGCCGAGGTTCAAAAAATCGATGACCGCGCCATGGTTGAATATCCGGTCGATCAGGTTTCCAGCGCCGCCCCCTATCATGAGTGAAAATGCAATCACCTGCGCAGATTGCAGTTTGCGCGAGGTTGCAACGTACAACAACAATCCAATCAGGCCCATTCCCGTGAAAATGGTGAAGACCCAGAAGCGTCCACTCTCTGAGAGGTTTGAGCCGGCGCTAAGAAACGCTCCTGAATTCTCAACGTATTGCAGTCGCAAAAGGCCGCTCAGGTAGGTGATCGGCGACATGGGGAGGTAATGTCTGGCAGTCACCTTAGCCATCTGATCGCATCCGACACAAGGGAGCAATACAACGCATACCAGTAGCAGCCGCCGAAATCCCGGTGTCATCCAACCCGCATTGCTCATTGACTGTAATCATAAATCAGACGACACAACAAAACACGAACGTCTTACCGCTGATCAACGCGGATCAACGCGGATCTGAGTTGGGATTTATCAGCGTTGATCTGCGTTCATCAGCGGTAAAAAAGGTTTGATTTGCTTATGTGGTCGAATGTATCTCTGGCTTCTTCTCAGCTTGCTTTTGTGCTACCGGAAGGTGGTCACAGGTTTCTTTGGGTTCGGTGCCTTCTATGAACGCAGCTTCGTAGGAATCCGTGCAGGTCGAATTGGAGACCAGGTTGGTTGCCTTATCCAGGTTAACCAATACCACGCCTGGCGGTGGCGTAAATGGCTTTGCGTCTTTGTACTGGGGCAGGGCGACGGCTTTTTTCATGAATGCGGCCCAGATGGGCGCTGCGGAGTGCGCGCCTTCCAGACCCAGATCGCTGTAGTCATCGAAGCCCACCCACACGATACACAACACATTGTTGGTATAACCGGCAAACCAGCCATCGTGGGACGTGCCGGTCTTGCCCGCTGCCTGTGCCGTGAAACCGAGTGAGCGAACACGGACCGCAGTACCGGAGTTCAACACCTCTTGCATCATGTGCGTGGTTACGTAGGCGACACGCGGGTCAAGCACCTGCTTGGTTTCGATGGGAAAGCTTTCGAGCATCTCACCGCGCACATTTTGGATGGAGCTGATCATCCGGGGTTCTATGCGCAGGCCTGCATTGGCAAACATAGTGTAGGCGCCGGCCATCTCCAGAGGTGTGGCATCGTAGGCTCCTAAGGCCATTGCGGGTGTGGGCTTCACCGAGGAGATGCCCGCGCTCCGCGCCAGGTCCGTGACGTTGTCATAGCCAACCATCTCGGCAAGCTTGACCGTGGCATTGTTCAGCGAGTGGGCCAGGGCATAGCGGGCAATCACCTCTCCGTGATAATCATTGTGAAAGTTTCGTGGAGCATAGAACCTGTTCCCGTATTGATAGACGGACTCCGAGTCATCTAGCATGGTGGTCTGGGTAAAGACCGGTTGCGCTCCATTGATGGCCGAATTCAGTGCCGCAGCGTAGACGAACGGTTTGAAGATCGAGCCTGTAGGACGCCGGGCGATCGCGTGGTTCAACTGGCTCGTGCCATAGTTGCGGCCGCCCGCGAGAGCCAGTACCCGTCCGGTGTGCGGATCAAGCGCAATCAGGGCTACCTGGGCTTCCGGGCCGGATGTCTCCCTGACCTCGGTTTTGAATTTCTTGCCTCTCCCTGTAGTGATCTTCTTCGTTCGCCGCTGGCGGATCAGTTCGTCAACCTCAGCGACACCGGACTCGATCGCCTCGGAGGCTGCTCTTTGCAAGTCCGGATCGAGCGTGGTGTAGATGCGCATGCCATCTTCATTGAGCTGTTCTTCTTTATATTTTTCCAGCAGAGATTCACGGACCATATCCACAAAATAGGGTGCGTCGCTGCCATCGATGTTGAGTGGAGCAAGTTTCAGCGGAGCGGCTATGGCTCTATCGGCAGCCTCACGCGTAATCGAGCCGGTCGCAACCATGGCTTTCAGGACAAGGTTCCGCCGCTCCAGGGCGCGCTCCGGATGCTTGAAAGGAGCGAGATAGCTGGGCCGCTGAATGATGGCGGCCAGAAGCGCGCATTCTTGAAGGTTCATATCCTTGAGGTCTTTGCCGAAATATGCCCGGGCCGCTTCGCCCATGCCATTGATTGAAAATGAGCCGCGCTGGCCCATCGGCACCCAATTTATGTATGTTTCAAAGATCTGCTGCTTGGAGAAACGCTGCTCGAGTTGCAAGGCGATCATGATTTGCGCCATCTTGCGGGAGACGGTCTTCTCGTTGGTGAGGAAATACCCTTTGGCAAATTGCATGGTCAGGGTCGAGCCTCCGCCGCCCTGCGTATTTTGCCCGGAGCGAATGTCGTCGACCACGGCCTTGGCCAAACGCTTGTAATTTACGCCGTTGTGTTCGAAGAAACGGCGGTCTTCTATGGAGAGGATCGCATCCCGAAGCGTTTTGGGAACATCATCATAGGTGACGAGGCGGCGCTTAGAACGCTGTGTTTGGTCGTAGAGTCCGGTGACCAATTGCGGTTCTAAAGCATAACTTTCCAGGTTCGGGTCGTCTGCTTTGGCGCCCAGGCGGGAAATGCTGATGATCGTGCTCCGCGCGAATAAAATTCTGACGCCTTCGGGACTATAAAACGATTCCGGCCCGGGCATCACAACCAGCGAATTGTCATGCAAGCGATAGGTTCCAATCTTGGATTGGATCGCTCCGCCGACCTCCGTGTATCCGGCACGGTGGAGGGCACTGACGATCTCCTTGGTTCCAATCTGTTCGCCCACGCGAATGACCTGCGGGGCAGCATAAATGCTGGCCGTGTTAGCAAAGATCGGCCCGCTCATGCGCGTGTTCACGATCTCCTGGTACTTGCCGTATTCATAGAGAAACAATAGCGAACCCGCGCCGCATGAGAAGACTAAGCTGGCTATGAGCCACAGAATCCAGCGCTTCGAAAAAAGCTTGGGGAGTTTCCACGAGCGCGGGATTTTGATTCGCAGAGTCATGAGTGAAATGGCCTACGCAAATGAAGTTTGAAGCATCTGTTTTGCCAATTTGCAAGTTGTTGGAATTGGGGAGATTAGGGAAGTGAGGCTTGTAAAGAGCGTGTCAATGGATAGACATGTGTGTCTTGAGTGACACTGCTATGTTGACTCCATGTTGAGATTCCATGGAGCTACGCACGCAAATCGTTCATTCTGGATCAGAGTCAATAGCAGTTAGTGCTCACTCTTCATTTAGCCAAAGACCCACCCTTCGCAAAGAACGCGAAGGATGGGGCACCCGGCATTTCTGAATCAATTCTTTCAGCCTGATATCGACAACGATCATTAGAATCGTTAGGGGATAAAATGCGAAAACAATGCCAATGAGACTTTGTAGCAAGTGTCACGTGCGAAGAAGAGGTTTGGAAGCTACATTCCCGCGGTAGGCGGCTTGGGTGATCAGTTTAGCAGCCGACCTAGCGCCGCGCCCGGAGCCGGTTCATCGTAGCTTTTAAGCGGCTCAATTGTGTTGGTTAATGGCGAGACCCGCTGAAATCACATTACGATTCTCTGAAAGTATTGCAAACAGGATCCGAGATGCTTGATAGTTTACGTCCTCAAAATTCGCATATCCGCCTCGCTGTATCTCTTTGTTACTAACAAAATCCGCTCCTCTGGGTTCTTCCGATATATAGAGGCTAACCGCATTCGAGCACAGTTCTCTCAGTTGACGAAGCCGATCGCTCTCGTGCTCGCGAAACCGATCCAATCTTTCGAGCACCGCCTTCATAGAGATTAGATATTCTACGTCCCTTAATCGGTGCCAGCACATACGCATAGCGGCCTCTATTGACCAGCTATGTGCGCGGGAGAGTTCCAAGCCGATGTCCATTGCCAGATCGCTCATCCGGTACGCCAACAGCGTTGCCTGAAATGCTCGCTCCAACTCAACATGAAGGTCAAGAAAAAGGCGCGTTTCAGTCGTCGAAGAGATTGTCCACTCATATCCAATTGCGCTTAAGAGATCTCGTAACGAGCAAAAATAACTCTCAGGGAATTCCCAATTTCTGAAATCTGCCCACCGGAGGTGACGCACACCCATCGGTATCTCAACGTCGTCAATTCGCAAGGGAAGGATCTTAAATCCTTCCCGCTCTTTGTGCCTAACACGGGCTGCATCCAGTTCTTCGGTGACCCACCGTGATTGAACAGAGTGCTTTGAAATGACGTAAGCGACATGGGAGCTCCGCTCGATTGCCTCTGAGATTTTTGTGGGTATCGAATCTCCGATCTTGATGTCTCTCTCATCGAGAAAAGTAGGGATGCCATGTAGCTGCAAAGACTGATCCAGTTTGCGGACGAAGTCCTTATCTCGCCAGGAATGACTTAAGAAGAGATAAATAGTGGATATCGTTTGCATCTTCCCTCTCGAACATTGTAATGACGTAATGGGATGCACCGATTCGAACATCTCAGGTTTTCTTAGTCCAGACGGGAGGACTGCAGGTGGCAAACGGCGCATCTTCAAATTTTTGAATCTGCGCCGAGAGAAACTTTTGCAAGTCTCTGATTCCAAGCCAGTTCCTAAAGCACCCCTGTTTTCAAGTCTTCAAAAAATGCCCCGACACGGATCGAGACCAGGGGGCGAAGGTTCAAATCCTCTCTCCCCGACCAATCTTTATTTTTGACTCTTTCTAAAGATGATATCGAAGGGCTTTCTATATGTAGGATAAAGACTTGCGCCATCTACACGGCAGTTCAAAAGTACCTTTTTCAGCAATTTGCCTTGCTCGACTGGATTCTGTGTAACATATAGAAAATAAGCCTGATTCGCGAGTTCTAAAGTCCTTTTTGCAGTCAAAAGCCTGTCAGGGCTGGCCTGTTCCAAGCCTTGCATAGCGAAAAGTATCTGCTGTTCTTCCTGCTGCCACTCGGCATTTTTGCGCTGCCAGAAATCCTCAGAGATTTTGCCGTCCAGCTTGTCCATATAGGATTGGTCAATGCGCTGGCGGACTGCGGAAAAGCGCTGCTCTAACTTCTGGCGCTGTTCTTTCTTCGCGTTCTCGCTGCTGTGGGTGATCTTCGTTTAAGCTCTTCTCGATGCCGCGTATTCCTTCATCAATGCTCTGAACTCAATTTTGACAACTGGTGTGAGGCAAGTGTTGAAAGCGCTGGGCGCAAAGTCGCTTCGGAAAGGATTGCTGGACTGTTACCGGTGTCCTGAGTGTGAAGGGCTAAGTGAGGACGATCTTGTCCTTGTATCGGATACCGGGCTTCGCTGCTTTCACTGTGAGGGCATTTTTTCGCGTGGTGCTTTCAAACGCGCTCAGAAGGAAGCGACATTCGCCGTTTGTGCCGGATGTTCGGAAGAATTTCCTCTTACGCCTGCAAGCGAAGGTTTTGTCGGATATCTGTGCACCTGTGACAACTATGTTGGCATACCGTTTGAAGATCATATCCTCCGGCCGCAGGAAATCATGTCATTGCAGTGGAATGACGGCATTCGAGAAAGAGGCATTAGACTGACAGAGCGATGTATTGCGGTTAAATGTCAAACCGATCAGGACTGGCTGGTGTTGGTTCTGATGCAGGTGGGAGCGAAGGA
>DASZEU010000395.1:0-6296 GCA_035940535.1 Candidatus Angelobacter sp. | reverse complement strand
ACTGGAATGCTCAGGAGGAAAGCGGGCATGGCAGTAAAGAATGTGTTAAGCATGCAAAGTCACACTGCGTTCCCAGACAGAAAATTGAACGGCGCAGACAGAGTTGACCCTGCCTTGTCGTATGTGGAGGCAAATTATGCGGAAAAAATCAGCATGGCAACCGCCGCAAGATTGTGCCACCTCAGCCCGTTTCAATTCAGCCGCCGGTTCAAAATGAAGAACGGCCTTACCTTTCGCGATTTTGTTCTCCGGTTGCGCATCGAGCGCGCGGCCAAGCTGATGAAGGATTCGGGGGTTTCGGTGACGGAGGCCGCTTTCGGCGTCGGCTTCAACGATCTTTCCCATTTTGCCCGCATGTTTCGGCGGCAAATGGGTGTGCCTCCTTCACTTTATCGCAAGGAAAGTCAGCCTAGCCAATTGCCGCTCTTTCCCACTAGAAGGGGTGGCACATAGGCCAGCAATGCAAAAAACTCTTACTGATTCCGCAAGAATCTCCTAGCGCGCTTTTCTGCTTTAGGTTGAAATCGAACCATGTTGCTTTTCCCTAATCGGGAATAGGTTTAGAGAACACAAAGAAGCTTGTCAATGGCGACACCCGAAAATGGGTTTTGCCCAAGGAGGAATGCCGAATGCCAGTTGCACTCTCGTATCCCGGCGTTTATATCGAGGAAATACCAAGCGGCGTGCGCACGATCACTGGCGTGGCCACCTCGATTACGACTTTTATCGGATGGGCGCCAAAAGGGCCGACGAAATATGCAGGACGAGTTCAAAGTTGGGCTGATTTCGAACGGCTTTACGGAGGATTCGACGCGCGCAGTCCCTATTTGGGATACGCGGTATCTCATTTCTTCATCAACGGCGGGCAGAATGCTTACATCGTGCGTCTGGTTGGGAAAGATGCTGCTTCGGCAACGCTCACGTTGGATGGTCTCACCTTCACGGCTGGCGGTACGGGGCCGGACGGCCTGGTTGCACATGCCGAGAACCCCGGTGTTTGGGCGCAGTCCTATGGAATTGCAATCAAGAACATCGTTGA
Source organism: Candidatus Angelobacter sp. (assembly GCA_035940535.1). Lineage (GTDB taxonomy): Bacteria > Acidobacteriota > Terriglobia > Terriglobales > Acidobacteriaceae > Angelobacter. The sequence goes on along the minus strand of DASZEU010000395.1, from coordinate 5,257 downwards.
CGCATCGAACAAGCCGACTGGCCGCTTCCGCGTACAGGTCGTGTATGCACCTCAAGGCGCACCTTCGGAAGTCGTGGTGGAGTCTTTCGAAAATCTCTCGATCAGTAGCCCTGATCCCCAAGGACGTTACGTAGCGGATGTGATCAACAAGCAATCCAGCTTTGTCACAGCTTCGGTGGCGGCTGGCGCCACCAATCCCCCGGGCGATACAAAAGTACCTTCGCCAAAACTGAAGGGCAATACGGGAGACGATGGTACAGTCCTCCTGCCAAGTACCGACAGCAAAAACGAAGGGGATTTTGAGAAAGCGGTTGTGGCAGCGGAACCCCTACTCGACCAGATCGATTTGTTCAACCTGCTATGTATCCCAGGCGAGATCGGAACTGCCACGATCAGCACGATGGAGCAATATTGCGAGCAGCGCCGGGCTTTTCTGATTGCGGATTCTGATCCCGGAATCACAGACATTACGAAGCTCAAAGGTCCTCCGACTTCGGGCAAGAACGCAGCTTTCTATTTTCCATGGGTACAGGCGCCCGATCCATTGAACCAGAACCGGCCCAATTACTATCCGCCTTGCGGATTCGTAGCAGGTATTTATGCCAGAACCGATGGGTCGCGTGGAGTCTGGAAAGCCCCCGCCGGGACAGAGGCCACCCTGGCTGGCGCGTCAGGTGTTGCTGTGCAGCTTAACGACAACCAGAATGGCCTGCTGAACCCACTCGGCGTGAACTGCATTCGTAACCTGAATGTGTATGGGATTGTCTTATGGGGAGCTCGTACGATGCAGGGAAACGACGAGGCTGGCTCGGAATGGAAATACATCCCCGTGCGCCGAACCGCCCTGTTTCTTGAGGAGAGCCTTTTTCGCGCTTTGAAATGGGTGGTCTTTGAGCCAAATGACGACCCTCTCTGGGCGGAGATTCGCCTGAATGTTGGCGCCTTCATGCACAACCTGTTCCGGCAGGGCGCGTTCCAGGGAAAGACACCAGCCGAGGCTTACTTCGTGAAGTGTGACAAGGAAACCACCACCCAGAACGACATCAATCTGGGAATCGTCAACATTGTTGTGGGTTTCGCCCCACTGAAGCCGGCAGAGTTTGTGGTGATCCAGATCCAGCAAATGGCCGGGCAGATCGCCACCTAAGGAGGGATTTCATAATGGCGCAATTTACAGCAAATCCACAGCGCTTCGATCCGTACAAGAATTTCAAGTTCCGGCTCAAGTGGGACAACAGATATGTAGCCGGAACCAGCAAGTGCAGCATGCTGAAGCGCACTACGGAAGTGGTAAAGCACCGCGAGGGTGGCGACCCATCGAGCAGCCGGAAGTCGCCGGGGCGTACCGAATTCGACGCCATTACCCTGGAACGCGGGGTGACGCACGACCTGGAATTTGAAAAATGGGCCAACAAAGTGTGGAACTTTGGCGCTGGCCTGGGAGCGGAGACCTCGCTCAAGGATTTCCGCAAAGACATCACCCTCGAGATCTACAACGAAGCCGGCCAGCTTGCGATCGCCTATAGGGTGTACCGCTGCTGGGTTTCGGAATACCAGGCCACACCCGACCTGGATGCCAATGCCAACGCAGTGGCGATCCAACACATCAAGCTGGAGAACGAAGGATGGGAGCGGGACATTAACGTTACCGAGCCGACTGAGCCTTCCTTCACCGTGCCGGCAATAGGGTAAATGGTCCATGCGTCCTCTATCGACTCCAGAACTGCTTGACGTCTGGGAGCACGGACTTTCAGCCCGGCCTTTTGAGCAGGCGGTGGCACTTCTATCGGTGGCTTCTCCTGAGTCTTCGCCGGCGGCCTTGTCACGCGTGACCATCGGCCAGCGGGATACAAGCCTGTTCCGGCTTCGAGAATGGGCGTTTGGCCCGGAATTGGTGGTCCAGGCAGCCTGCCCGGTCTGTCACGAGTTGCTGGAGATGGTACTACCGGTGGCAGATCTGTGCCCGCTGGACAACAGCGCGCATATTCCGGAGGTGTCGGTGTGTGTCGAGGACTACGAATTGCGATGCCGGCCTCCTGATAGCGAAGACCTGATCACTTGTGCCGCGCTGGAAGTGAACCTGCGCCGGCAAACTTTGTTCACTCGTTGCGTGATTGAAGCCAGCTACCAGGGTGAACCGATCGGGGCAGAACAATTGCCGAGTTCGGTTGTTCAGGCCGCCATCGACCGAATCGCGGCAGCCGAACCCCTGGCTGACATCCGCATCGATCTGACCTGCCCAGCCTGTGAACATCGCTGGAGCGAGCCCTTCGATGTGGTCTCATTCTTCTGGGCTGAAATCGATGCCTGGGCCAGGCGGCTGTTTCGTGAAGTCCATACGCTGGCCTCGGCCTATGGCTGGAACGAGAGTGAGGTCCTGGCGCTCAGCCCCATGCGGCGACAAATCTACCTGGCAATGGCGGAGATATGACCGACTTCTTTACCAATCTCGTTGCCAGAAGCTTCGGTCCTGCGCCCACGTTGCGGCCACGCTTAGCTTCGCTCTTCGAGCCCGTTCGCGGGAACATGGTTCCTCTTACGGAAACGGTCTCTAAGCCTGAAGAGTCCTTCGCGGCGATGGAAAACGACGTCGATGCCGGCGCCGTGCGTCAAAAAGATACTAAAGAGCCTGTTGCGCGCGTGCCAGAGAATCCCATTTTGAAACGAGATAATGACAAGAGCGTTCAGGAGAACATGCCGGCAGCCGCGCAGGCAACCGACGTACTGCCGATGCAACCTCTCATGGTTCATCTGCAGCGACACCTGCAGCAGCCACTGCAAAGCGTCATGGTCTCGAAAAGAGAAACACAGCCGAGCAATGACTCCGAACTCACGCTTTCATCTTTAGATTTGCCGGCGCTTTCTGCAACAACGGTTTCCCATCAGGATGTGGTCCATCGGGAATTACAGACGGGCCGCGCGCGGCATATCGCTCGGCCTGACATCGTTTCGTCCGTCGAGACGGTAACAGGCAGGAAAAATGAACGCAGTCTGGTGGTTTGCCCGAGTATTCCCAGCGAGCTGCGGCTTACGAATCTGGCACTCAGTGCAAAGTCTGGGCGAGGCGTGCGGGAAGATGTCCACCGGCCGATGGATGTGGCGCCTCCATCAGAACCATCCATTCAGGTAACCATCGGTCGAATTGAAGTTCGGGCCACAAAAGAAAGCGAGCGATCCACCCGGCCCGCTGCATCTTCCCCCGTGATGAGCCTCGAAGAGTACCTGGGCAAACGGAGCCGGCGAGGTGGCCAATGAGTAATACTCTAGCCATCGCAGCCACGACTCTCACGCTTCAGTCGATTCTGCAAACCGGAATTCTCAGCGATCCCGACGATACCGACCTGAACGATACAACTGTGACGATCCTGCCACCCGACAAGGCCCGTGGCAACGCCAGCGCCAACCAATTGAATCTTTTTCTTTACCATATTCTTCCCAACGCAGCCTGGCGCAATATGAACATTCCCAGCCAGGTGGCATCCGGCGAGACCGGCAATCCTCCGCTGGCGCTTACTCTTTACTATCTCGTGACTGCTTTCGGGAAAGACAACGACACCACTCTGCCCTTCGGGCATCATCTGCTGGGCAAGGCTATGAGCATTCTGTACGATCATGCGCTACTTGGCCCGGATGAAATCCGGGCAGCCACCGCCGCATCATTTCCGGCAAGCAATCTGGATAAACAAGTCGAACGGGTGCGCATCACGTTCCAGCCACTCACGCTGGAGGACATCTCCAAGCTGTGGACCGGGCTGGTCACGCAATATAGGCTCTCGGTCGGCTATGAAGTTTCTGTGACGCTAATCGACAGCACTCACCCAAAGAAAATTCCTCTACCGGTACTCGCACGAGGAGCAGGTGACAAGGGCATTGTTTCGCAGGGAAGCCTGCTCTCTCCTTTCCCGGCTCTCAGCCAGGTCCAGTTCCTGAACAACCGGAGTTCCGCCCTTCTGGGAGATGTCCTTACCCTCACTGGAAACAACCTGGATGGAACCAATGTAGGCATCGTGTTCAACCATCCGCTGTGGAGTTCGCCGCTGGAGATCGGTCCTTTGCCGGGAGCAAGCGCAACTCAAGTCAAAGTGCAAATCCCAAATTCGCCGGCAAACTGGCCAGCGGGTTTCTACACGCTTGGGCTGCTGGTGCAGCGCCCTGGGGAAAACTATCGCCGAAGCACGAATCTGCTTTCTTTTTCTCTGTCGCCGAAGATCACGATTACTCCAGCTAGTGCCGCGGGGCCGGCCGTCACTTACACCGTCACATGTAGCCCCGAGGTTCGCCTTGAGCAACGCGCCTCGCTTTTGCTTGCGGACCAGGACATTTTGTCCGAGCCGCACGCGACTCAGACCGCCATTCTGACTTTCAAGGTCCAGAACCTGAACGCGGGAGTCTACTATGTCCGGCTCCGCATTGATGGTGTGGATAGCCAGCTTGTAGACCGGAGTGTGACGCCGCCGCAATTCGATGCCAGCCAGAGGGTGACAGTCACATGAAAAAAGGAGCCAATTGGCAAGAAGGCAATACGCTGTATCTGGCTACCGCGCTCGCGTGGTTGCGCCTGTTGCTGGAACGATTGGCAGCCCGGCAGCATGATAAGCCCGCCCCGCCGGCATTACCGGATTCACAACAGAAACAACCCAAGGCAAGCCGGCGGCAATCTGTGGGGCGGAAACCGGAGTTGTCCGCCAAAACTCGCAGGCTGTTGCTGGCGGGACACTCGGCCACCCCAGACCGCGACATCGCGCAAGCTGCAGCGGCCATGCAGGAGGCTGCGAAAATTGACCCGCCACCTGCGCTGCTGATCCTGGCCCAGAGGCTGGGACTCTCACAGTTCGAGCAGCAGGTGCTGATTCTTTGCCTGGGCATGGAGCTCGATCCTTCCGTCGCCGGCCTGTGCGCCCGCTGCCAAAAGGATCCGGCGCGCACTTATCCGACCTTCGCTCTGGCATTCATGCTATTCGAGAATGCTTCATGGGACGCGATCTCTCCCGAACGGCCCTTGCGTTTCTGGCGGCTGATCGAAATCATTCAACCTGGAGGCCAGCCCTTCACCACTAGCGCCCTGCGCGCCGATGAGCGCATTTTGAACTATTGCAAGGGACTGAATTACCTGGATGACCGGCTGCTGCCAATGGTGAATCCCATTGATTTGGCTGCGCGGATGACCAGCCTTCCCGCTTCCCACCGTGAAAACGTCGACACCATCGTTAACCGGCTGAGGCTCGTGGAAGAAAACCGCAGCCTTCCCATCATTCAA
>DASZEU010000394.1:0-2896 GCA_035940535.1 Candidatus Angelobacter sp. | reverse complement strand
CTGATCCTTTCACATGGCGCTGCAGACCGCGTTATATGGAGTATCTGACAAAACCATGATCATCATCGGGATAAGTGGGTTAGAAAACTCAATGGCCTTTAAACGCGCACTCTGGCCAGCCCGGCAACAACGAGATCTCTTGATCTGCCAGGGGCAAGACTCAGCGGCCGCGCTCGTTGTAGAAGGATCGACGGTGGCGGCGGCAGAACAAGAACGGTTCACGCGCCGTAAGCACACCGGTGAGTTCCCTGTAGATGCCATAAAGTTCTGTTTGCGACAGGCTGGGCTGCAGATCCGTGACATACAGGAGATAGCACACGGTTTTGATTATGCGCCTTATCGTGATGTATACCGGCTTGATTCCAGCTCAAATGATCTGTACTCGCAAGTCCTGTCCAGAGAGGCTCTGATTCAACAGGTTCGCCGGAATTTTCCGGATTTTCCGGATGACCGTATTTACCAGGTTTCGCACCACCTGGCTCATGCTGCGAGCGCCTATTTCACGTCCGGCTGGAACGAATGTATTGCCGCGGTGAGCGATGGCATGGGTGAAGCGCAGAGCATCACTATTTTCTCAGTGCGTAACGGAAGATTCACGAAGATCCTGGAAATTCCCGCTAGCGATTCACTGGGAGTTCTATATTCCATCGTAACGATGCACCTTGGGTTCAGTTTTGGCAGAGACGAATATAAAGTTATGGGGCTCGCTCCATACGGTGATCCATCCCGTTTCCGATCATTCTTTGAAAACATAGTTGAGCTGCGCCCCAACGGCACATTTCGAATACCGATCCTGCATCTCAATTCCGGACAAGAAAGTCGAGAGTTTTACGATCACACGCGAGAATATCTTGACCGGCACCTGATTGCACGACGGCACCCTGGCGCGGAACTTACTTCTGACCAGCAGGACGTTGCAGCCGCACTGCAGAAGTGTCTTGAGCGTGTCCTGCTGCATGTTTATACTTTCGCCCGACAAAAAACCAACATGCGGCGATTGGCCCTGTCAGGTGGAGTGTCGCTGAATTGCACAGCGAACGGCACGATATCCCGAGCGGGAATCTTTGAGGATGTTTATGTCCAACCGGTCTCTGGGGACAGCGGCACCGCAGTTGGGGCCGCTCTGTTTCGAGCGTGCGTTGCGAATGAAGCGAAGAATCAGCGATTCCCTGTGCCGCTATTCGGGCCTTCCTATCCGATTGATGATATCGATCGAGCGCTCCTGCCATTCAAGGACCGTTTCGCAGTTTGCCGATTGATAGATGTCGATGCGGCATGCGCTGAAGCCGCACAACTCATCGCTGAAGGCTGCATAATCGCGTGGTATAGAGGGCGAATGGAGTACGGGCCGCGGGCGCTCGGGAACCGAAGTATATTGGCTAATCCGGCGCATGCAGGTATGCGGGACCGAATCAATAGGTTGATCAAGAAACGGGAGAACTTTAGGCCATTTGCTCCCGCCGTTTCTATCGAACAGGCGCACATCTGGTTTGATGTCCCCAAAAATCAGCATTTGCCATACATGACTTTCACGGTCGATGTTCGCCCTGAGTATCGTAAGGAGCTGTCGGCAATTACGCACGTTGATGGATCGGCTCGCGTCCAGACGGTTTCTGTAGATGACAACCCACATTTTCATGCTCTTCTTCAAGCGGTCGGAAGAGTCACAGGGCGACAAATGGTCCTTAACACAAGCTTCAATGTAGCCGGTGAGCCGATTGTAAATACACCGCAGGATGCCATTAACAGTTTCATTACATCGCAGGTTGATGCTCTGTTTCTAGAAAATGTATTGGTGAGGTATTTGCGGTCAGCAAAAGATGATTTCGAACTTTAAGAGAAAGTATGACCTTCCCTCAGCTATTTGAAGAACAAGCAGGCCGCGCTCCCGGTTCGATCGCCATCGTCTTCGAAGGTGGCTCCGTGGAGTATTCAAGGCTGAATCAGAGCGCCAATCGTTTGGCACATTTCCTGATAAAGAAGGGGATCGGACCGGAAGACATTGTGGCACTCGCTATGCCTCGCTCGCTGGAAAGGATTGTGGCGGTGCTGGCGGTCCTGAAAGCCGGAGCGGCATACATGCCGCTGGATCCAGAGTACAAGGCTGAGCGCATGAGATTTATGCTTGACGATGCGAAACCAGCGATGCTCCTATCGACTACGTTCATTGCTCCATCACTACAGCCGGAAATTTCGACCGCGCTTCTGGATGACCCGGTTGATATCGCAAAAATCGATGAGAACCACGCTGCCAATCCGTCAGAGGCAGATCGAAAGGCGGCATTGCTCCCGGCGAATGCAGCGTATGTCATTTACACATCAGGATCCACTGGTTTCCCGAAGGGAGTTGTTGTCTCTCATGCCGGCTTTGCCAGTCTGGTGACGGCCATCATTGATCGATTCCAAATTACGCCCAATGCTCGTGTGCTTCAATTAGCTTCTTTTAGCTTCGATGCCGCCTTTTTGGAAATATTAATGGCGTTCGCAAGCGGCGCAACTCTCGTGCTTTCGCCGCCTGGTCGACTGATGGGGCAGCAATTGGCCGACACGATTCGATTTTATCGCGTCACGCACGCTTTGATTCCACCGACTCTTCTACGGACAATGGATCCTGAATCGGAAGAACTTTTAGAAACTTTGATTGTTGGCGGAGAACGGTGCTCGCAAGATCTCGTCATGGCCTGGTCACAGGGACGACGAATGGTCAATGCCTACGGCCCAACTGAGACGACGGTGTGCGCGACGATCAGTGCACCACTATCGCCTCTGGTTCCGTCAACCATAGGTGGTCCGATATCTAACACCGTCGCATACATTTTGGACGAGGAGTTGAATTGCGTAGCTGCGGGCTGCCGTGGCGAGATCTATATTGCCGGAGAGAGCTTAGCGCGCGGTT
>DASZEU010000393.1:0-4458 GCA_035940535.1 Candidatus Angelobacter sp. | reverse complement strand
TTCCTCGGCGGAAAAGAATAGGCTATTTAAATGTTCCCTGTTCTGAGACGCGGGTTTTGGTTGCGGGTTCGATTCCAGTACCGGTCTCAGAGCCAATGTCGAATTCAAATTCACTGAATCTTTCAGGTCAGCATTCTGGGCCTCGTTGCGGGGGACATCTTCCCGGTGCTGTCTAGGCGCTGATTGGGGAGTTGCTGTCAGGTTCGACGGCCCGCCAGATAGGCGGCCAATTGTCGGTGGTGGTGCAATCGATGGTGGCGCGGAACGCGTCCTCAAAGTTTCTGAATCTGGCAAAACCGACGGCCTCTCCGTTATCACCGAGTCTGCTGAGGTTTTCGCGGTGCTGGCTTCGGTAGCATGGGATTCCGGAGTCTTGGCAACAGGGTTCTGCGCTAGGTCTTTATTGGCTGGCCGATAAACAACAGCCAAGGCAACGGCAATAGCAAGCACAGCAAGCGCGCCAGCCCAGCGGAAGCCAAACTTCCAAAATCTGGACGAAGCGGGGAGGCTGTGCACCGCCATTTCCTCGGGCAAGCTCGGCAATCTGACGGCAACCACCTCGCGGCAGAAGGCACAGCCCGCGAGGTGTTCTACGACCTGATGGCGCTCACCCGCAGGCAGCAACTGCTCCACATAAGCCGTGAGAGTGTCAGCATCTGGATGCATCTGCGGCACTGGTCGTGCTCCCAGCCTGTGGCGAACCGAATTGGAAAGCTCTGGCATTTCTAATCTGAACCCTTATCTTGTTGGAACGCAGCAGAACGATTTTCTTGCAATCTTCTTCTGACATCTACAGCTAAATAGCGTACATCAGCTTCCAGCGCTTCTTCAGCCTGTCCGCGGTTCATGCCCCTCGATTGCAGGCCCAGCATGACCTGCTTTCGTATCGCCTTCAGGAGCTTTTCCAGCCTGCGGCTGATCGTAGACTCATGCACCCCCACAATTTTACCGATTTCAGTCAGGGTACGGTCGTCCAAGTAGTAAGCTGCCAAAACCAAGCGATCTTCAGCAGCCAATCGATCCAGAGCCTCATCCGTGGCTTCCCCCAGGCGGTGATCAGCCATCTGGATGGGAACAGAATTAGCCGAAGAGAACTGTACTCCTTCTTCCGTCTCTTCTTCAAGACTCACCAGCCGCTTTGTTTTGCGGTAGCGGTTGACGAACTCCTGGGCGATCACGGTGCGCAACCAGCCTTCCAGCGAACCTCGTCCCATATAAAAGTTCAATCTTGAAACCCGGCGGCCTTCTTTCTCGCTGGTGCCATAGAGGTCGGCATACAAAGAGTCGGCCAAATCGCGGGCGTTGGAATCCTCTTTGGCGATCCCCCTGGCAATGTCATAAAGTTTCTCGCGGTATTTATTTAAGAACTCCACCCAGGCCAATTCATTCCCGGCAGAACATGCCCGAGCCAGGACCAGCTCTTCAATTCGCAGCTCCCGCCAGAGTTGATCTTTTTGCTGGGAATTGGCCCCAGGGGAATACTTGGAAGCCACTTGTTCCAAGATTTCCTCAAAGCAGGCGATAGTCAGGCCAAAGCGCGCAGCTCCGCTCTTCTGGAATAACTCGCTCACGACTGGCAAAGCAGCCTCGGCTGGCTTGGACCCGAAATTCATGTCTATGCGGATAGTATCAATTTTCAGTGCAAGAAGTCTGCCTTTTTACGTTCTTAGAGGCGACGGGGGGAGGCCCGAAACATGAAAAAGGGCTCGATTCTTGGGATATCGATGGCGTTGATGGCCATTCTGCTGCTCACTGCTCGCCCCAAGCCGGTGGAGGCCGGCATGGGGGTTACTGGCAGTGATTATAAAGTGCTGGCGCCTATTTCGCATGGAGACCTAACAATTTTCCCAATCGTGGCGTCTAAGGTACACGACGCCAGCGATTTCCTGACCTTGGACGAAGGGATTCGCTCAGGGGATGTCGTTGTAACGGAGGTAGGAAATATTCATCCGATGATCCGGCGGCGCACCACAGTCATACCTCCGCAAGGTTCGGGAGGAGTGGTCAACCGGCTGGTTCTGGTCAACAACTCGAAACATCCGCTGATTCTGCTCGCGGGTGAAGTGGTAACCGGCGGCAAGCAGGACCGGGTTGTCGGCAAGGACAGAATTGTCCCGGCGGAAAGCGATCCGATTGATCTTTCCGTCTTTTGCGTGGAGCACGGCCGCTGGGTAGAAAGTTCGGCCAAGTTTGACACTCATGCTTATGTGATGGCCCAGCCCAGCGTTCGCAAGCAGGCAATGGTGGCCAACAATCAGCAGAAGGTGTGGGATGAGGTGGCAAGCAGCAAGGCGGCCATGGCGGCCAATAGCAGGGCGAAATTGTCGAGCGGAGCCTCCTCCACCGTCGCGGTGGAAAGCTCCCCTCCGATGGCCGAACTTCGCAAGTTGGATAGCACCACCTCTTATGCGAAAACCCGGGAAAACAAGGTCATACAACAGCAAGTGGATGACATTGTGCAGCCGATGCAAAAATCCTACGAGAGCGTGATCAAGCAATTGCGGGAACAAAATGCAGTTGGAGTGGTGGTAGCCGTTAAAGGCCACATCATTTGGGCCGATATGTTTGCCAGCACCGGGTTGTTGAGCAAGTACTGGCCAAAGTTGTTGCAGTCTTATGCGGCGGAAGCGCTGAGCATGCCGGGCGAACGCATCGAAATCACCAGCAAATCGGCGCAGCAGTTTCTGGATAACTGGCAGACGACTCATGAAGTGATAGAAAGCGAGCCGGGGCTTTATCGGCAGACGGAAATGACGGGAGACAGATTCAAAGCGTTTGAACTCACGTCGCTTCTGCCAAAACAGAATTTCGACGTTCATCTCAGCAAGATTGTGAATTAAGAACTGTGAAGTTATGTTTGCCTGAAGGACAAGAATTCCGGGTTGGGGAAAACGTTGATTGCAGCTATTACTTTCGTCCTGTTACCTGGGTGTGCACGGATGAACTTTTTCCTGCAACAAAGTACCCCCAATATGTGTCTAATGAATCAGTAGCACAGGCGTAATGGGTCGGAGGTGACCTATGGGTGAGAAATTCTCAGTAGCAGAGGTGACGGCTCTCAGAAATGAGCTTCTGCAGGGCGGACTGGATTCCTTCCAGACTGCAGAGCTTCTCAAGATGTTCCTCGTAGGCCGAGGCTACGGTATATCACCGGAGTCCGCTTTGGATGCCGCAGGCCGAATTGAAGGTATGCATTGCAATGTCGAGTCCCTCCATAAGGAGCTTGAGACTTTAGCTCTGGTGATGTAACTGCATCATTCAGATCGTTGAAAAAGCCGAGCCAACCAGCTCGGCTTTTTCTTTGCTTCAAAATCAGGCAGTTCGACTCTCGATTGACTGTCGCAAGAGTTGCGTATAGAGCCGTGTATATGCTTGGGCCATGGTCTTGCTGCTGAAGTGCTCTCGCGCATACCGGATACACTCTTCAGGCTTGATCTGCTCAATCTTTTTTAACGCCTGAATTGCCTCATCCACTCCATCGACCAGGAAGCCTGTTACTCCCTCTTCAATTACTTGTGGAAGCGCACCCCGGCGGAAGGCGATCACTGGCGTACCGGACGCAGCGGCCTCCATGGCGACCAGGGAGCTGGTTTCGTTGACGAGGCTTGTGATCAATACCGCCCTGGATTCGCGCACCAACTTGCGTTTCTGTTTTGCAGAAGGAGAAGAGATCCAGGTTGCGTTCGGCATTTTTGCCAATCGAGGAGCGATCTCCCGTTCGAAATACCGCTGGTGATAGGTGAAGGGATAAACCTGTCCTGCGATGCTGATCGTGAACCCTGCGCGTGCCGCAATTTCCAGGGCCAGGTGAGGGCCCTTCTCTTCGCAGATGCGTCCCAGCCACAGCAATCCGTTTCGTGAACCAAGGCTGGCATGGAAGCGCTCCAGCGGAATTCCATTCGGGACGATTGCTGGATTCAAGTCAGAGAATTCACCGGCCTGCGATTCGGAAACACAGTTGAAGCTTACATTCGGGGGCAGACTCTCGAAATATTGTGGTTGATAAAAATGACGAGGCAAATGCAATGTGGCCAATACCGGGACATCAATTTCTGAGGCGCGCGGCCAGAAGCTGCCCGATTGATCATGAACCAGATCAAATGGCCGTCCATGCCGCGCACGAACACGGATCAACTCAATGGTCCGCTCCTGATGTTCGCGGTTACGGCTCTCAAAATCATCCGGCTGGGTACATGCATTGCCTGTAGAAAAAAGCTTTCCACTAACATACGATCCGGCAGAAGCGGCAACGGTAGTGGAGATGCCCCGCGCAGCCATCTCCCGCTCCAGAGTCCACAGTATCTGTTCGGCCCCGCCGGCACTCTCTTCGGAAACAGTGAGCAGAGGGTAGGCGATGTAGAGGAGTCGTTTCCGGGTCAAATCCATCATGCGAGAATCAAATTTAAAATTTGAAATTTGAAATTTAAAATTTTCATGCGCCCCGTGAATGTGCGCTCC
>DASZEU010000392.1:0-4903 GCA_035940535.1 Candidatus Angelobacter sp. | reverse complement strand
GTTCTCAGGCAGTATTGACGGCTGCCGAGGACATGAAAGAAGCTGCGGTTGGCACGAGCCGGCAGAAACCATCAACTCCCGGCTTGGAAGTGGAGGAGCTCTCCAAATTCTTCCTGGGGAATGCAGACAAACTGCGGAAGGCAAATGTTCCTGCACAGATGCAACCGATCGCAGCAGAATGTGCCTCATCTCTCGAAGCGATGGCAGAAGGCCTGAAGCAGGCATCAGCCGTTCGGCTGGAAGACCTGGAACGACATCTTACGATCCTGGAGGAGAAACTTCTGGCGGCCTTGACCATAACCGCCGCCGAAGCCACGCTTCTGGGCCTGCGGACGGAGGCAGACCGGGAAATTGCTCCCTACCGCGCTAAAATGCCCGCAGCGCAGATTGATCAACTAATCAAGCAATTCGTTCATAAGCGTCTGTTTGAGCAAGCCAAGATTCCGCGCCTTAGCCTCTTTTACTTATGAACCTGACCATCGAAAAAATGATTTATGGCGGAGACGGCTTGGCCCGTAACCCTGAGGGCAAAGCCGTCTTTGTTCCTTTTGTCCTGCCTGGTGAAGAAGTCAATGTCACCATTCTGGAAGAAAAGACCGGGTTTGCGCGGGCCACGCTCAATCAGCTTGTGCAACCATCGCAAGCCAGAATCGAGGCTGGCTGTCCTTATTTTGGGCAGTGTGGCGGCTGCCATTACCAGCAGACCGGGTATCCCGCCCAACTCGAAATCAAGAACGCAATCCTGCGAGAGACCCTGCAGCGAATCGGTAAATTTACCTGGACCAATGAAATCGTCGTCCACTCAGCCCAGCCTTGGAATTACCGCAACCGCACGCGCATGAAGGTCAGGGCCGGTGAAAATTTTGCGCTGGGATATCACCGCAATTCCTCCCACAATCTTCTGGCGGTAAAGCAATGCCCTATCAGCTCGCCCGCCATCAACCGGGTGGTGCAGCATTTGTGGCAGCTTGGAGAAGCTGGGCGCGTCCCGCAAGGCATCATCGAAATCGAGTTTTTTGCCGACCACGCCGATTCCGCCTTGCTGCTGGAGATATACATGCTTCCGGGTGATTCGGAAGTGTCTGAATTTGTCCGTGATCTGCAAATCCGCGTTCCCGGGATCAAAGGAATTTCGTTTTTCACGCAGCAGCCCGGTCGAGGTGGCAGCCTTGGCGTTTCTGAGTTGAAGCAAACGATGGGCGCGTCTGCCTTGAGCTATCAGGTTGGAGACAAGTCTTTCCGGGTAAGCGCTGGATCATTTTTCCAGACCAATCGCTTTTTGGTTCGTGACCTTGTCCAGGTCGTGACTGCTGAGGTGTCGGGAAGAATGGCCCTCGATCTTTATGCCGGCGTAGGTCTGTTTGCAACGCATCTTGCGAAACGATTTGAGCAGGTCTTTGCCATTGAATCTTCACCGGCATCCGCAAGCGATCTGGAAGCAAATATGCCGAGGAACGTGACCCCCGTCCGCACCACGGCCGAGCAGTTCCTGCCTAAATGCCATAACCTCCGCCCCGATCTGGTAGTCGTAGACCCGCCCAGAGCTGGCTTGGGCGACAAAGCCGCCAAACTGCTGGCCTCCCTTCGCGTACCCAGGATTACCTATCTCTCCTGTGATCCCACCACGCTGGCCCGCGACTTGCGGCTCTTTCTCGACGGTGGCTATCGCGTGGAAGACATAAGGTTGATTGATCTGTTCCCGCAGACCTTTCACATCGAGAGCATGGTCCGGCTGGCGCGCTGAGCAAAAAGAATCTGGAATTTGCACTACCCCACGTCAAGCGCTACCTGGGAGGCGCGAAGACACCCGTGAAAAATGCTGGCTATGTAGAATACAAGCCTTTTATTTTCATCTACTTAGCATAATACGCTTGTAAGCGTACAGCATAATCAGCTTGTAATAGCACAACATGATATGCTTGTATTCATACAACACGAAAAGCTTGTGAAAGTCTGTTCTTCCGGTCCCAACTTTTTATGGCGACACCGAATGAAAAACTAGCTCAGTCCCTCGCCGTGCTTCGGAAACTCCAAAAAGGAGGGCAGCGAGTATTCCGGTCCGAGAATCTGAGCCGCACCCACCGGGAGCGGCTGCTGCGGAACGGATTCCTGCTGGAAGTTATAAAGGGCTGGCTTATTTCGTCAAGTCCGAGCGCGCGGGCCAGCGACAGCACGCCCTGGTACGCATCGTTCTGGCAATTCTGCGGACGATATTGCGATGACCGCTTTGGGGACGAATGGCATCTGTCCCCGGAGCAGTCGATTCTTCTGAATGCTGAAAATACGGTCATCCCAGCCCAGGTAGTCATCTACAGCCCCAAGGGTACAAACCATACCCAAGAGCTATTGTTCGGCACGTCTATCTACGACCTGAAACAGGCCCAGATGCCGGCAGGTTCAGCCGTATCCGTGAGAAATGGCCTACGTTTATTATCCCCAGCGGCAGCGTTGGTGAAGGTGCCTGAAGCGTTCTT
This sequence comes from Candidatus Angelobacter sp., assembly GCA_035940535.1. Classification (GTDB taxonomy): domain Bacteria; phylum Acidobacteriota; class Terriglobia; order Terriglobales; family Acidobacteriaceae; genus Angelobacter. Next base: position 2,429 of record DASZEU010000392.1, on the reverse strand, counting down.
TAGCCGTAATCCGATTGAGACGCAGGTGGCGCTGGCCAGCCTTACGGACGCATCAGACGTTTTGCGTCACCTTCTGAATGGCGGACGCACGATAAAGGCAGGGCAGATTGCCGGTGTCTTCCGCCGTATGGGCCGCGGGGCGATTGCAGACGAGATCCTCAGCACGATGAAGGCGACAGGGTATGATGTCCGCGAAACCGATCCCTTCGCACCGGAACAGACTTTCGCAAGGTTGCCGGTGGCAAAATCCCCGATTGTCGCCCGCATGCAGACGATGTGGGAATCGATGCGCGGTGTGGTCATGGAAACATTCCCCAAGGCCCCAGGCCTTCCTCGGGCCAGGAGGAAGTATCTGGATTTCGTGGAGAACATCTACAAGAGCGACGCCTACCATTCACTCTCCATCGAAGGGTACAGGGTTACTCCGGCATTGATCGAAAGAGTCCAGCGGGGAGACTGGGACCCCGATCAGCATGACGAAGATCGCAAGAATCGCAACGCGCTGGCCGCGCGTGGATATTGGCAGGCTTTTCAGAGTGTGAAAGCCACGATTGAAAAAATAATCCGGGGCGCCACTCCTGGCGCGCTGGTGCGGATTGCTCACCAGGAGTGGTATCGGGAACTGTTCCAACCCTTCGTGGCCTCGGGCCTGATTCCCGCCGGTGCTCTGGCGGGCTACAGGAATGATGCGGTTTACCTGCGTACCTCGCGGTATGTGCCCCCGCGCTGGGAATCTGTGCGCGACGCCATGCCGGAGTTGTTCGACCTGCTCGAAAAAGAAACCGGGCCCGGTGTCCGCGCTGTTCTCGGACACTGGCTGTTCGGCTATATCCATCCTTATCCCGACGGAAACGGACGGATGGCGCGATTTTTCATGAATGCGATGCTGGCATCGGGAGGCTATCCATGGACAGTCATTCGGGTCGAGGACCGCAACGCGTATCTCAAGGCCCTGGACCGGGCCAGCATCGACCTGGATATCCGTCCGTTCGCGCGCTTTATTGCGGCGCGGGTGCAGTGGTCGATGGAGCAAGAAACTGTGAAGGAGTAACGATTATGGCCGCATCGACTATACTTGCGAGATGAAAAGACTCAACAGTGACACGAGGCTCCTTATGAAAGAACGCTACGAACAGGAGCAGCGGTTGGTTGCGTGTGGCGTTCTCACACCAGCGTTGAAGAAACGGCGGTGATCTTCATCCTGGCCAAAGCCACCAGGAAATGTTTCCAATGAGGTAATGGAACAGGTTTGGCTGGAAGAACGGGAAAGCCGCTAGTGTCGTGCTCTGACCCTATAGAAAATTGAGCGCTCCCACAATCCCGATCACTGAAAAAATCCGGGGAAGAATCGCCCCTTCTCCCACCGGTTACCTGCATCTCGGACACGCTCGTACTTTTTGGGTAGCGCATCAGCGCATCCGAGCCTCTTCCGGTCAACTCGTCTTCCGTAATGAGGATTTGGATTATCAGCGATGCAAGCCCGAGTTCGTTCAGGCCATGTATGAAGACCTGCGTTGGCTGGGCCTGGAGTGGGATGAAGGTCCCGACCGCGGTGGTCCGTTCGCTCCTTACTCGCAAAGCGAGCGCCGAAGTTTTTACCTGAAGGCATGGCGGCGCTTGCGCGATACCGGATTAATCTATCCCTGCACCTGCACACGTAAAGACCTGGAGCGGGCTCTCCAGGCGCCTCATGACGATGAGGCCGATGAAATTCCTTATCCGGGTACCTGTCGCCACAAGGCTGCAAGCGCCGGGCAATGGGATTCACCCGCCGGCGTGAGTTGGAGGTTCCGAGTGCCCGAAGGTGAAGTCATTGTCTTTGAAGACCTTTACTTTGGACGACAACAATTCACCTCTGGGCAGGACTTCTCAGACTTTTTAATCTGGCGGCGCGACGATATTCCTGCCTATCAGTTGACGGTGGTTGTAGACGATGCGGAAATGCAGATATCTGAAGTTGTCCGCGGAGCCGATCTTCTAAAAAGCACCGCGCGCCAACTGCTGCTGATTCGCGCCCTGGGTCTTACTGTTCCTCAATATTTTCACTGTCCGCTTATGCGCGATGAAAACAATGTTCGTCTGGCCAAACGGCACGATGCTCTGAGCCTGCGTGCACTTAGGATGCAAGGAATCGATCCGGCTGCACTGCGGGAGAGATTCGCTGCGGAGATCAAAACCTTTACCAGTGATGACGCTGGGTGACGCTGATCACAAGGGTTGCATTGATCGGTAGTGAGTCATTTTGCTTGAAGATGTGTATCTTTTGTTACTTACCTGCCTGTGCAGTGGATGGGGCAGTCTCCGTAATAAATTTCTCAAAGCTCGCCAATACATTCCCGTCTTTACCAGATCTGACTTTGGAAAACAACCCACCGCCTCCCACCGTTGTGAATAGCGGCATCGCCTGCCAGTCAGGTTTTGATCCACCC
>DASZEU010000391.1:0-8858 GCA_035940535.1 Candidatus Angelobacter sp. | reverse complement strand
CCCGGTTTCAGCGCTGTGACAAAACTGTGAAGAACCAGTGGATTTCCTTGGATGGCTTGTCGAAAAAACAACGATTTAGTACTTGACAGACGTCCTCAGAAATCTAAAGGGCCGCTCTTCCACCGTCAGCACAAAACTAAGGGATATTAGGCTAAAGCTGTATTAATGAGGCAGTTTTGGCGCGACTAAGAGCTTCATTTTCTGAACAACCAAAAATCCGTCAGATTTTCGTTAGCCATTCTTGGGCTGCTTCGCGGGAATCGAATAGCTGGAAATGGTTGCCACGTTTTTCTTCGGCTGTCATCTCGCGGAACCTGTTGTTAAGGTCAGTATCGTCTGAGGTACACACGACCGCGAGGCGGATCCTGTAATTGCGAAGCTTTTGCAGGATTGTTCCTGCGTCTCCCGAGCTTAGGTCAAAGAATTTCTTCGGCAGGTTGGGGGCATAGAGAAGAGCTGAATTAATGTGGGAGGAGAAACATGCCTCTACGATTAGATCCACGTCTTTTGCAGTACGCATGAACTCGCGGCCCGGTGGTCCCTCGATAAAGCGCGTGCTATCTTCTTCAGAAATGGTAAGTCCTGTGGCGTCGCCGACACTCATTGACCGCTCCTTAGCATCTCTCGTTCTTGACAATTGAAAGCGCTTCAGAATCTTTCTGGTTAATGCAAGAACGTAAGGCCCCTCCCGCCTACCCTCGCTGGCGCGTGGGGCAGACCCTCGGGATGACGAGCGCTTTTTTAACCTCTTCATCGCACGCGCAGCGTTTTCAACCGTTCTGCTGCAGCTTCCGAGGAAATAGGGCTGTAGTAAACCTCTTTCAGGAAATAGGGTTTGGCCCGAGTACCTACTACCGGCAGTATTTCGATGTGCCAGTGGTAATCTTCATCGACGGTTTTCCAGTATTGGAGGATGTTGGATTTCTGATAGGTATTGGGCACCGAGTGCAAGACGAGATGGAAGGAGTCGGAAATTGCAATAACGCGCTGTAGTGTATGCCGCAGGATCGCGCTGAGTTCCGCCACATTTCCCGACTTTGAGGTGACAGTCCGCTCAAACGAAGCATCGTGCCGGCGAGGCATGATCCATACCTCATAAGGAACGCGGGAGGCGAATGGGCACAGCGCAACATAGCCGCCAGTGGTTTCGACAATCCTGATTGGCGTCCGCATTTCCTGGTTCAAGGTGTCGCAGAAAACGCAACGTTCTTTTTCGAGATAATAGTCGCGGGAGGCCCGCAACTCGTAGAGCACGCGCCGGGGCACAAATGTCGTCGCCGTAATTTGGGAAACGGGGTGATCGAACTCCTGGCCCGACAACGCTCCGCAGTTCTTGAAGAGGGCCACGTATTTGAAACGCAAGTCCTGTTTCAAATCATGGATACGATTGGCGGCCAGCAGCAGGAATTGGGAGATTTCGGCATCTGAGGATTGCCATAATTCGATATCATGCCGGATGCTCTGCACCAGCACTTCATGCGCGCCCACCGTGTTCATTACGTCATAAATACCTTCGGAGCGCCGCTGCGGCTCGCCCTCAATGCGATACAGGGGCGAAGGATGCACCATCGCCATCACCGGCCCGCCGCCATTCTCGTTTGCAGGCAGCGTGGAGATCACCTGAGGCTGATTCGGAGATCCAGGACAAAAAGGACAGCCTTCTGACTGGCGGCTGCTCCCCTCTTCGCTGCCAACGATCACCCAGGAGCGCGTGATAGGGTCCTTGCGCAATTCCATCTTTCTAGGAAAACACCTGCAAGGGAGATGCGTCAATAGAAGGAGCATTACGTCTAGGCAACAGCCTGCATTTCTTTTATGCTTTTGTTCTATGGAAGCAACGATCAAAGGCGCTATTCCCGTGTTGCCAGCCGCCGACACCGCCGAATCGCTCCGGTGGTGGACTGAGATTTGCGGCTTCAAGGAAACTTTTCGCGACAAAACTCCGCCTACTTATGCAGGAATCAACCGGGGCGATGCTTATCTCCATATAGCCGGCATGAGCGACAAAGCTCTGGCGCGCACGGTTGGCGACCAGACGATGGTGCGCATCGCTGTAAAAGGCATTGAGGCCCTGTATGCCGAATATCACCAACGCGGGGGCCAAGTGCATCCTAACGGTCCTCTCCAAACCAAGCCTTGGGGCACAAAAGAGTTCGCCGCGATTGACCCAAACGGCGTCTGTGTGACATTTCAAGAATAAGGACTTAAAAAAGGACAACGATGAAATTCCGCAAGCTGGGCCGTACAAATTTCGAGGTAAGTGAGATGGCACACGGGCTTTGGGGCATGGGGAGTTGGCCTGACTCCAAGGACGAAGAGTCCAGGAACGCGCTGAGTCTGGCGGTCGATCTAGGCTGCAATTTTTTCGACACGGCTTGGGCCTACGGCGATGGCCGCAGCGATGGACTTCTAGGCGAGACTTTGCGAAGCAACTCAGGCAAACGTCTCTACGCCGCATCCAAGGTCCCACCGTTGAATCGCAAATGGCCTGCTTCGTCGAAAGACGCTTACACCGATGTGTTCCCCGCCGAACATGTTTTGCGACATGCAGAGATGATCCGCCAGAAGCTGCAAGTCGACACCATTGACTTGCTCCAGCTTCACGTTTGGGACGACAGTTGGACCGAGCATCGGCAATTTCCGGAGACCATCAACAAACTCAAGCAAGATGGGCTGGTTCGCGCGTTTGGCCTCAGTCTGAATCGCTGGGAACCAGCCAATGGAATCCGGGCGCTGCGCACGGGCCTGGTGGATACGGTCCAAGTCATCTACAACATCTTTGACCAGGATCCCGAAGACGAGCTTTTTCCGCTTTGCCGCGAGCTAAACATCGGAGTAATTGCGCGGGTTCCACTTGATGAAGGCAGCTTGGGTGGAAAACTGACCGCCACAATCCAGTTTGCCAAGGGCGATTGGCGCGCTGGATATTTCAATGCTGAAAACCTTCGCGCTACGCTGGAGCGAGTGGCACGATTGAAAGCAATTCTTCCAGATAGCATGACGCTGCCGGAGATGGCGCTGCGGTTTATTCTCTCCAACCCGGTGGTGAGCACGGTGATTGTGGGAATGCGCAAAGCCGAGCATGTGCAGACGAATCTGGCGTTCAGTGACGCCGGATCGCTAGACGACAAATTGCTGGCCGAATTGAAGCAGCACCGCTGGGATCGAAAGCCGACTGCGTGGTCGAATTAGTTAAAGCAAAATCCACCACGGAGAATGCAGTGCAGTATAGCCACAAGCAAAAGCTCAACGCTGATGAACGCTGATTTGAACTGATTGGCGCTGATTTGTGCTAGTCCGGCCCCAGCACACTTCGCGAAATTCAGTTGGGCAAATGGGACTGGAGGAGTTATGAGAAAACATTTTTGGGTCTTTGTGATTGTCACATCTTTCGTGGGTTCGGCGGCAGTCGCGCAGAAGCGTCCTCCGGAGCCCAAGAGCATTCCAGACTCAATCAACTTTATCTGGAAAGAGATAGAGCGCGAGTTTACCAGCCTGGCCGAGGCCATGCCGGAAGATAAGTGGAGTTTTAAACCGACACAGGGCGAATTCAAAGACGCCCGAACCTTTGGCGAGCAGGTAAAGCATGTTGCGTGCGGCAACGAGGCATGGGCCAAACAGATGTCAGGCGAAAAGCCTCCAGCACGATGCGACCTTGGAGGTCCGAATACGGCCAAGACAAAAACCGAGATCCTGGGCTACCTCCACGACTCCTTCGCCATGATTGACAAGGTCATTGCAGACACGAATGCTAACAATCTATTGCATCCGAATCCAGGACCGTATTGGGGAACAAACCGGCTCTCTGCACTAACGGCGACGGTCTGGCACATCTCCGATCACTACGGGCAATTGGTGGAATACCTGCGAATGAACGGTATCGTACCACCAGCGAGCCGGAGATAGCTTCCGGAGAGTCTCTCAAATTGATTGGCAGGCGCACCTTTAAATCCGGCACTCCTTTAATAGCTTTTCCGCTTCTGTGATTGCCGGCATGTACTGGTCGGTGGGGTGATTCCAAAACGCCAGTTTTTTTGCTCGTTCAGCCCACTTCATCGCCTGCTTAGGCCGCCCGTTATCTAGTTCCAGATGACCGATGAAATTGCAAATGTCCGCCTTCTTGAGCCGGTATCCATGATCTTCAGCAATATGCAAGGCTTCGTCACAACAATCTCTGGCCTCTTGGATCTTCGCATTCGCCCGGTGCCAACGGGCAAGTGAAAGCAGTGTATCTGCTTGGTAGTCTGTCAACTGGTTTTGCTGAGCATCGGTCTGAGCCTGATCCAGATGGCGTTGGACCTCCTTGAGGATGTAATTGCGTACTGGCTCAGAGTTGTCGATGGACAAAGCCTCAAGGAGAGATTCCCCCACTAACCAGTTCGCACAAATCTTATCTCTGGCATCTTCAGTGGTTCGTGTGTGGTACAAAGCCATTCGTGCAAATCTAAGGGCAGACCTCTTTTCACCGATTTTCTTAGCGTACATTGCATCGTAAACGTTACGGAGGAAAGATGATCGTTCATTAGAAAAAGTATGAACTCTAAAGTTCATCCTGTCTAGAAAATCTCCCCCATCCTTCATCACGCGCAACACCAGATTTCCCGCTCTTTCACGGTCCGTGTCGCCGATCTCCCGGCACAGCTCAATCTCCCGGCTAAGGCTCTGCCGAGCTGAACCGAATTTACCCATCTTGAGCTGCTGGATGGCTATCGCTGCGAAGTTTTTCTCTTCTCCCAAACCTTCGTAAACCGGATCGACAGCTTGATGCCGCATCGCAGCAACAACAGGAGGAATCATTATGGCGTGATTGTCGGCAACTTCAGATAGTATTGTTGCAAAAAAACGAATCGCTTCAGAATCCAATCTTGGAATGGCACGGTTCGAGAGCAAAGCTGATAAAAGTTCAAGCTCGGCCTGCTTGCCTCCAAGAGTGAACCCTGATTGTTGCTGCTTTCGTGGTAGTCGTGAAATATCCAAACGGAGCGAAGGATACAACCTCTGCAGAGCTATATTACTAAACATATCTTCCATGACAACCATTTGGTCCGTGTATTCCACGGCTTCCCCGTCTAGATAGCGCCTTCTATCTTTGTCACTATGTGATATTTTGAAGTCATCCCTAATGCGATATTCTCCAAGGATTTGCTTTACGCGTTGATGAGCCTGCATCACCCATTGAATCTTTCTTGGATCTATAAAGCGTTCAATGGAGTATCCTGGGTGGAGAATCTGAGGATCTAAGTTAGGTCTCTCATGTAGTATCATTTCAAGTTTTTGAGCAGATATCGCTCCCAGCCGGGCATCGGCTGACAGAGAAGCTCCATACTGAGAATTATCAAAAGCCGGAGTTTTTGAACCGACTCTCAACGCAATCTCCTCATTGACTGGCCTGAGCCACAATTTACGGCACTGGTTATCATCGTCTAGCTCTTTAGGAAGACATTGAGCGGTTAGCAACACGCGACTACGCATGACTTCCATCGCAGCTTTCTTTATAAAAGCTGAGGCCAATTGATTCGTGCAAGAACGGCCATCGCCGGTCTTCATTTCCGCCCGCTCTGTGGTCTCTTTATAAATCAATTGAAGCTCAAAGCCATCTAAGACTAATAGCAAGCGCCACTTTTTTAACAACCTGAAGATATATTCAAGTTTTTGTTCATCGGACGCTCCATCTAAAATGTCTTGAGTGTCTTTTTTATGCAGGAAAATCCGTCCAGTTACGAAAAGGCGATTGATGAATTCCTCAAAGCCAGAGTTCTGTGAAAAAGACCACCAAAAAACGCCTTCGACCGGCTCTTGCATCTGGCATTGGTCGCGTACCTCTTTAGTATCGGGCGGCAGCCAAGGGGCCAGCTCGTCCCGGACGTCTCGCTGCATCCAAAGCCACGCAAGAGCTGACTTCCCAATCGAAGCCTCACCCAGACATGCTAAAACCTGGCAGCTATCGCTTTCCAACCAACGCGAAAGATCGATCCTTTCCTGCACCCTGCCTTGGAAAGTGGGGTCAATGCGATGTCCACAGTTGCAATAAAACCAATTACGCGCTGAGGAGGAGTATCTCTGTAGGTAATCAGTCAGAACACTTTTGACCGAACTATATAACTCTTTTTTCGTACGGACAGGCTTAAGCGTGTGCTTCGCGTGGAGGTGATTTCTAAATTGAAGTTGACGACACTGGCGGCAGAAGACCTCTTTCTCATCTTTGTATTTTCTACTTTTATATTCAAAACCGTGATACTCCCTAATGCTTGGGTGGTGTAGAAATTCGGCGAATGTGTGATACTCCAACTCAGTAAAGGAATGCAAAGACTTAGGAGGGCAAGTACCGTAGCGACGACCCACGATGCCGATAAATAGGTGCGTCAGAGAGACCATGCCGTCTAGAAAATGCGGGAGTGGCGCGCTACTGCTCTGATCTACATTAAGGACTTTCCAGTAACCTCCGAATTCCTTCTTGATTTCATCTTTTAGGTCCCGGTGCCAGGGAAACTCTTCCCATACATTGCTAAGGAAGAGGTTAAATTGCCCAGCCATCAACTCTCGCCTCGCGCCAGGGTCAGCTTAACGCTTCCGGGGGTAGCCTCCTTGAGCTGGCTGAGCCACTTCTCGGCTTGATCGTCGAGGAGACCCTGGTCGGCCAATTGATTGAGCACGGTAATGGCTTCGGAATGGGCTCGCTCCGTTCCCAGATCGGACAACTGCTGGGCATGGACCAGGAAACGGCGCACCACGGCTTTTTGCACTTGCTCATTGGTTCCATCATCCGCGAGAGCGCAGAGCAACCAGCGCCGATCCTCCTCAAAGGTCTGGGGAGTGGGCGGGCGTTTGGCGGCAGCGCGGAGATGCACCTCGATCATGGCCCTAAAGATCCGGCCATCGCCACTGGTCTTGTAGGCTCCATGGCTTACGCGGACAGCTTGCTCTAAGCGCCCGTCTTTCAGCGCCGCCTCGGCCTCTTTTAGATTGTGCTTGGCCAAGGCAAATTTCCTTTGCTCTGCCTTTCCGGCTCGCTCAGGATCGGCTGCCACGGTCTTTATCTCTTCTGGGGTGTGGGGCTTGTTGTTTGTACTGGCGGCCTCGGTTGGGCCGGTAACGCCGGCCAAGGCCCGGATCACATCTGCGGGCGGCACCAGACTCAATTCCACCGCATTCAGATAGTTTCGAACCTCGGCGATTTGCTGCCGGGCTTCGGCCATCTTGCCGGCTGTAGCCAGCGAACGAGCCCGGGAGATGATCGTCGTAAAGGTATCCTGCTCAGTGGAAGAAGTCGGGGGAAGGGCAGGAGCGGCGATGCGCAACTGACCACTTCCGGGCCGAGCAAGCTTAGTCGAATCAGCTTCCCTGATATCAGCACGGGTCGCCAGCCGGCAGGCGCCAAGGACCTGGGCATCGGGCGCAAACACCGTGAGGCGAGTGCCGGCGCAAACCTCCATAAGGCGGTCGCGCACCGCCCGTTGCCAAAGCAAACCACCAGTAGCAACACAACCTTGAAGGCGCTGAAGAGACACGCCTGCCTCCCGGCAGCAGCGATCGATGAGACCCTGAGCCAGATCCAATACCGGCGCCATTTGTTTCAGTTCGCTCTCACGGCTGAAGATGAGATCGGCCGCCAGCCCGTCGGTGAGCAGCGGAGGGACCTCAAGAGTTACAGTCTCGTATTGGTCCAGGCACCGGCGGACACGCTCAATACGATCGCGCACCCACAGCCAGTCCTTGCGGCTGTAGAGTTCGAGAGGCAGCGGCTTCCCGCGAGCTGACAGAAGTGCTTGAATGCCATGCTGTAACAAAAGCCGGTCCAACTGCTCGCCTGACAAGCCTGGCTCCTTTGAATAGGAGAGCGGCTTCAGTTCATTGGCTTCCCACTGAAGAACGGATGCTTCAGCCGGTCCGTGGCCGAGGACCAGAGCCAGGTAGACGCCCGGGCGGCTGCGTTGCAAGGCATGGATGGCAAATGCCGTGGTCTTATTCACCAGTTGGGTTCTTGGCCACCCCGCCGCCTTAGCCTCACGAAGAATGAGGGAGCGTTGCAGGTCAGTGGCAAAAGCGGAAACCACAACTGCCAGGCTCTCCACCGGACCCCACCATTGTTGCAGGGGATCGGCAAGGCGCGCGAGCAAGTTTCTTACATGCACCTGGGCCTTCTGAGGCTCTGAATCATTGACGATCACCGGCAGCTCTTCTCCCAAGCGATCGAGCAGGCTGCGAAAAAACGGAACCCCCAGGGGAGCGGCGCTGTCTTCTTTTACCGTGATCAAAGAAGCAGGCGAAAGCGCCGATTGCTCCAGGTCGATAGGGATTACGGCGCTTCCGTAGCTCATGGCGGCGCGAATTCCAAGGCCGCCCAGATCGAGCGCGCCCGCAGTCCGCGATGCCACCGGAGATTCCGTTCTTTCATTGACAGCCATTTGCGAGTTTTCTCGTGCGTCGTTCATATCAGACTCCAAGTGAGCCTTAATTTCCCGCTATTGGGAATTTATTGCATCAGTTCCCCGGTTCGCAGTTGTTCGCCGATCGCGTGCTTTGGAACGATCACGAAGTGGTTCCAGCGCGGTCACGCAGAAGGCCGCCGAAACTGCGAGCAGCATCGATTCTCTCGACCCCTTTGGTGTTTTCCTGAACTTGCCGAATCAAAGAGGCAATCGGGTTGCTCAGTTTCATAATTTGCTGGGTATTCTGGCGTTCGGCCGCATCCTTCAATTCGTCTGCCGCGCGATGGAGACGGGCTGCGATCTCCTGGTCGGCTTGGTCGGCGAAGAAGTGAGCCTGGTCGACGAGACTGGCGGTGCCGCAACGCAGCAGCAGCCGGTCGAGATTCATGACGGCATCCATGCATTCATTGGACTTTTCGTTCACCAGGA
>DASZEU010000390.1:0-2539 GCA_035940535.1 Candidatus Angelobacter sp. | reverse complement strand
GAGCTTGAGGATGCAGTATCAATCGCAACACTAGGCCCTTTGAGGTTGAGCACATAGCCAATTCGCCCTGCCAGGATAGCGATCGCATTGCCTAAAAGCATATATGCGTCTCCATCTATGCCTGCTTCCGTCAGCAGAGACTGGTAATCCCCGCTGGAGACGCCAACGAACACACCGCACTGAGTTCCAGAAAGAGCACTGGGCGCATACCCGGCATCTTCAAACGCCCGCCAGGCCTCCTGCAAGAAGAGCCGCTGCTGCGGGTCCATGAACTCGGCTTCCAGCGGAGATATATTGAAAAACAGCGGATCAAAGTACTCGATGTCTTCGAGCAGTCCCGCCCACTTGCTGTAGGTTTTACCTGGCGCAGCCGGATTCGGATCGTAGTATTTATCGGTGTCCCACCTGCTTTTGGGAACCTCGCGAACGCTGTCCCGGCCGGTCGTCAGGTTGCTCCAAAACTCCTCAACGTCGGCGGCATCTGGGAATCTGCCTGACATTCCGATCACGGCAATATCGCAAGAAGCAGACTCTTTCGCTGGAACCGAGTCGCCTCTGGCAAGCGCCGGTGCAGAGACTTGCGTGTCAACGACTTGCTTGTGCAATGGGATTGAAGCCGGTTTGGCAGACGCATTTTGCGAATTTCCGGAGCCATTGAGAGGGATATCACTTGCATCTACGTGTGATGAAGCCTCAGCTTTAACCCCAGGAGTCGCCTTCTGACGATAGAGGCTGGTCAGGCGGGCCACAGCTTCTTCCTCCGACATTTGGCCTGAGCGAAATGCTGCGATGATTTCTTTAGCGGTCATATCAGTTCATACCCGAATGAAGTCAAAAACACTGGATGTTGGTGTCGAAGAAGTAAGATTAAAAAAGAAGCGTTCGGAGTGGCTGTTATCGCTCCTTGTATCAGTTGCCGAACAGCGCGTGGATGCGCTTTTCCACTTCTGGTTGTTTAAATGTAGCTTCGTGCATCCTCAACTCGTGCTGCACAAACTCTGAAAGTCGCTGTCGTAACGGTCCAGCGAAGTGACGCTTCAGCAGAGTAAGGGAGAGCCGGGGCTTTTCTGCTAACGATTGTGCCATCGTCTGCGCTCGCTCCAGTACTTGTTTCTTGGGCACCACCGGATAAGGAATTCCACGGCGCGCCAATTCCTCGCCCCGATAGTTGTGCCCGGTGAAGAGCAGTTCCTGGCCCAGTGGCTCACCCAGGCGAGCGGGAACGATCAAAGTGGCGCCTAAGCCCGGAGTGAACCCATACCGCATGAAGTTCGCGGTGTAGATATTCTCCCAGCCCAACACGACCATATCGGCGTACAAGCCCAGGACAAATCCCCCTCCTATGGCATGGCCTTGCATGGCTGCGATTACAGGTATTTCACAATCCAGCGCAATCCGGTAAAAACTGAGCTGATCAAAGGTCAATTCTCCCCGGTGAAAGCTGATCAGTTCTTCCTTGGTGCCGCCGCAGGCAAAATAGTTTTCGTAACCGGTAAGGATCGCAACCTTGTATCTAGGCTCGCAGAGCCTGGCAAAACAATCCTGCAAGCCGTCGATCAAATCTTGGGTAAACGTATTCTTCCCTGCCTTATCGGCCATCGTGATCTGGGCCACGCCGGGAGCAATTTCTTCCAAAGTAACTACCTCTTTGCCCAAGGAAAGACTCCTTCTGCGACATAATGCTGGATATTTCCCTGCACTTCCGGATCATGAACTAATGATGTGATCCTATCGACAGCCCTTTGCTGGGTCTCTATGCCGATCTCCCAAAGGGTGTTCATGTATGACTTGAGATTCTGAACGGTTCTGGGTTCCAGACGAGAGATTCGCAGCAGGTAGCGGCGAAAAAGATCTTGGACGTCGCCGTATTCGTCTACCAGGCCGATCTCATAAGCTCGCTTGGCCGAAATGCTCTGCGTCGTCAACGTAAGCCAGTGAGCTTTCTGGAACCCGGTCCGGCGGACGAGAAAAGGGAGAACGCACGCCGGAAGCAAGCCGAACAGGGCCTCCGATAAACTGAAAACAGCCTTTTCACTGGCTATGGCCAGATCACTTGAGGCTACGAAGCCAATACCGCCAGCATTGACCTTGCCTTCAATCAGGGAAACCACCACCTTCGAAGTCTGTGAAAATAATTTCAACAACGAAAAGTATGCATCAGGGTCAAAGTGTTCCAGGCGCGCGGCGCGAATGTCCCGCGCAACTTCGTCGAAATCCATGCCTGTGCAGAACACTTCTGGAAGTCCCTCTAGCGCCACCACCTTGACCGAGGCGTCTTGCTCCAATTCGCGCATGACCGCAAGCATCTCGTCGATCAAACAGCCATTGATGCTGTTGGACGCCTCGGGCCTGTAAATCTGGAGGCGAACAGCAAGTTTTTCCCGCTTTAGGCGTAAAGTTTGGTATTCCATTCGCTTAACACCAGTCATATTGCCGATGGAAGTTTTTGATCCTTTTCAACATCAGGTATCCCTTCCCACGAATTCGCTGGTCAATTGCAGGCAACATAGCTGCATCTACTAGAGCGTCGCGAGTTCCA
>DASZEU010000389.1:0-4418 GCA_035940535.1 Candidatus Angelobacter sp. | reverse complement strand
CCCAACACCAGACTTAAGCCTGCCAGTCCACCAGCCAAGACCCTTTTCTTCCGGTGCTTACGGAAGCCAATCCAGAAGGAAGGAACTCCGGCGGTTAGGACCAGAAGCCCAAGCAAACGATGCGTGAGTTCGTCTCCCGGGATCGCATGGGCCAAAGCGGGAGCGAAGGCAAGAAGCAAGGGCATGCATACACAATGAATAAGGCAAAAGCTGGAGACGCACGCTCCAATGTTGTCGAGTTGCAGGGGAGAGATTTTTGGAATTCGCATATTGCTACATGGATCGTTTTTTTGCTTGCCCATTCAGGCGCTAAGCTTCCACCAAAGAAAGACCAACAAAATGATGAGCACAGCCAGTATCAGGCGTTCGACTCCCTTCGATAGATCGGGAACGGATGATGAGAGTCGCAACCAATTCAGCCGTCTCATGAAGGCCCCGGTTTCGTTGTTGCAAAGGTTGTGCCGAGTAGAGCGCTAGCTGCGCTCTACTCGGAAGGCCGTTGGGGGAGCCGGCCTTAATTAAAGGCCAAAGCCAAAGTGCTGTATTAGAAGTGGAAGCCCAGTTCCGCCGTGAAGGTGCGCGGCGTGACGAAGTGAGTTCCGCTAAATGTGGACAAGAAGTTGAAGAGAGTCACCTTATTGGTCAGGTTGACCACCGTGCCACGCAAGCTCCACCTATAGCGGTCGCCACGGAAGATATTGTCATCGCCCACGGCGGCATCAAACAGGTTGCGGGGTGTGACGCGCGATGGATTATGATCGGGGTCGAAAGTTGCTCCTGCAAAATTTAACAGCTTGGCGCCTACGTTTGTCTGTCCCGCGCATGACGCCGGCGTCAACGGATTCGCGAGAGTTGCCACCAAGTTGCCACAGAAAAGCCCAATCGCAGCCTGCTGGTCTGCATCCAGGAACGCTAATGCATGATCGAAAGTATCTAAGTTAGGGTTGCTGGCCACCAACCCGCTGTCATAGCGCCAGTTCATAGCGACCCATGGCAATTTCTTCCACGGCTGATATTGCACGTGTGTAGTTTGCTGGAATTTCTGGTCGTGGTCTATGCGAAAAGGGCTGCCGCCTGTGATGGTGGCGCCCAGTCCGCCGATTTGTGCCGGGAAAAAGCGGGCGTTCGTGTGACCGAGGACCATGAACGCCGTCAGGCCATGAAAATTTGGCACGCTGACCCTGGCGGAAACGCCATCGAGTTTGGAGTTATGCCACGCAATGGGGAAGGTGATGGGCGTGCCTCCGAAGACGCTAAAGTCATACCCGTTGTGGGTATGCTTCCAGAAGTAATCGGCGTCCACGACCAGGAATTTTCCAAAAGCTTGCTCCAAGCCTGCATTGAACTGGTTGCGGAAGCCAGGATGGATGGGCGCGAAGAGCCCGGCATTCACGCCATTGAACACGGCGTTGACGGTTGGGTCCTGAGATCCAAGGCTGGAAAGAATCAAATTCTCGTTGTAGGGTGTCGCCTGGATGCGTGAGTACCCGACCCGTAGAACGGTGCTCGTTTTCTTAATGTTGTAAGCAAGGCCAAGGCGAGGCTCCGCTTGCGTATCGCTGACGATGCCGCGATATATATCACCGCGAATCCCCACATTGAAGGCCCAACTCCCCTTCCTTATCTCGTCCTGGATGTAAAGCGCAATCTGCTTGATATCGGTATGCCCGTGGAACGGGAACAATGCGCTTTGCGCGGTGTTGCAAAGGTCGTTAGGTGACGGTGTAGGCCTGGTTAGATCGATGCAACCAAGAAGCGGCAAGAAATTTCCGCCGTCCGCCTGCGCATTGGACATAAAACCGGCTGCAGCACACTGGCTAGGATCGGTGAGGGTTGGATCGCCAACAGGAGCGCCCGTGCTATCCACGCACGGCGAATTAGCTGTGGTGCTGGTAAGACCGAAGTTAAACTTTTCGGTCAATAATGTATGTTCGAACGTAACGCCCGCCTTGAGATTGTGCATGCCTTTCACGTAGGAAATGTCAGAGCGCAGCCCCAGATTCCTGAGCTGTCGATCCTGATTGACGGTTGCACCCGGATCGGCAAACACGTTTCCGCTGCCGAAATAGTTGTATTGGTCATGACGAACGAACCCGCCCAATGTAAAAAGGGTCGTTGAGCCGAACAAGTGGGTCCACACTGGGGCGATGTTATAGGTCTGGATCTGTGAACGCTGGTCGGTTGGGGGTAGAGGATTACCCAAGATAGGGTCTGTGCCTCCAATATTAACGTTATCGATGGTATTAGGCGTCTGAAACCATGAGCGGCTATAGCCGAGGTTTACGTGGACCGAATCCGCTTTCGATAACTGAAAATCGACACGATCAAACACGTTCTGCTGATTGCCCTTGTCGTGGATGGCGCGGAATTCGGGAGGATCAAGGAACCGGCTGGTGTTCAAGCCGCTGGCAGCGACGAAATTCCCCCATTTCTGTCCGCCGAACCCAAAATCAAAACCGGCGGTTGCCGTGCCAAAGCTCCCGTAGGATGTCTTAATACTTCCCGTGGGTTTGATTTGTCCCAGACCAGAGCGGGTCGTTACCTTAATGATGACGCTGGTCTTGTCGCCGAACTCCGGTGGAACAGCGCCGGAAACTACCTCCAGCGATTGGATGGATTCGGGGGGAATCTGGTTTGAAAAGACCTTGCTCTGCTGGTCCGTGATCGGCTGGCCATCGTAGGAGAATGAATTATCGGCGTGGTCGCCAAGTCCGTGAAAAAGGCCATTGGAATCCGCCACGACTCCAGGCGTTGTGAGCGTAATTAGCGAACTCACGGATGATGATTGGCTCTCGAGAGGAACCTTTTCGAATAGTCCTCGATCTACGTCTGTGTGGAAGCTCGGTTCGTTTTCAACCATGTCCGCAGCACCTGCCTCGACGTCCACCGTCGTCCCGGATGCTGCAATCTTCAAGTTGATAGGCATGTTGACAGGTATTCCTGACCGTACATCCACATCCTGTGTGAAAGAGGCAAAACCCTTCGCATTCGCCACCAGGTGGTAGGAGTTAAACGGGATGTTGGTGAACCGAAAGCCCCCATCCTCTCTGCTCGTTGTTGTCCGCGAAAAGCCGCTAACAGAATATGAAATCTCCACCGTTGCGTTGGGAACGACTGCGCCGTCAGGGTCTTTCACCACACCCTCAATAGACCCGGATGTACCTTGGGCCTCAACGTTGTAGCAGAATACAAAAGTCCCGATAAATAGTAAGACCAATAAGAGCAGAATACCTTTCAAAGAAAAGCGCATGACGCCTCCAGAATGAAATGAATAGCAATGAAGTTCTTGAATTTTGATTTGGAACAACTTCAGCTAAGCGCCAACAGGAGGTGGCCGGGAGAAAAGCGGGGTCGAGTCCCAGGGAGATTTGCGATCAATGCTTGCATGTGAGAAGAGATAACCAGTTGCATGCAGGGCAACCGGTAACTGAATGGCTGAAACCACGGCCACTGTCGAATGCGCGACCTGGCATATAGGACAAGCCTTGCCATCGGTTGTAAGTTCATTGGCGTGGAAGTGCAGCGCCTGCGCTGCCGCGGTTGTTATCAGCAGCAGCATGCAAAGCAGCGCCACCCAGCTTTTGGCTGATGATGAATGCGCGAAATTGCTCTTCTCGGGCCTCACGCTACATCTTTACGCTGAACATTTGCAGACTTGGCCACCATCTAGAGCGCGAATCTCTTCACGATTACTGGCTTGTAGCCACTTAATAGACGTCGCCGCAGCGATTCGGTTTACACTAATTCCACTGCAACGGAAGGGAAAGCATACCACATTAGAGTATAGGGGTACAGTATGGGACACACTAGCGAATCCAAAGGGAAGCTCTTGGCCCGGGCCCGTCGCATACGCGGGCAGGTGGAAGCCATTGAAAAAGCACTGAATGCCGATCAGGATTGCGGCGACGTGCTGCAATTGATTGCGGCTACGCGTGGCGCCATCAACGGGTTGATGAACGAAGTGATCGAGGGCCATATTCGCTTTCACGTACTTAGCCCTAAAGCTACCAGAGACGAACGCCACGGCGCGGAAGAGTTAATCGATATCGTCCGCTCTTATCTGAAGTGAACACCAGGATTAGGCCCAAAGCTACAATCTTTGGGGCAATAGATTCCATGAGAGAGCAATTGTAATCCGTGCTATTGATCCGAATAGAGTGAGGAAATCGTTTCAGTCGTCCCTGCCGGGACTCTCCTCAATGACTAACAATCTTTCCCACCATTGGGGTTCGGCCCAATTTAGTGGGCCGAACCATGGTGGGCTACTCTCAATACGCTTCACTTAAGGAATTCGAAGTTGTCAGGGACTCAGATGGTCAGCGCCGGAGGCGCACTAAGAAGTTAGCCCAGCGTGTGAACGCTGGGAAAAGATTAGAGATAAATGACAAGCCCCAGCGGGGCGGCACAGATTTTCGGTT
>DASZEU010000388.1:0-7927 GCA_035940535.1 Candidatus Angelobacter sp. | reverse complement strand
CGAGCCAACACTCGCTCTACGGCTTTCTCGACACCAGGGATAAATGAATCAGCGGGTGCGAAGGCAATGTCGGTTAAGCCATTTGACGTTGATGTGGCTGCCCACGCCTCATTCCAGCGCTGCAGAATAATCCGGGCTGGTGAATCCTGCGCGCTCTTGCGGGCAGGTTCTGGAAGCAAGAGCCCAACGGTCCAAAATGCAAATAATGAAAAAGCAATGATGCCATTTGTCATGTCCAAACCAGCCTGCCAGGCTGGAAATTTCTGGTACAGGTAAGTCAAAAGCAGATCTGTACTGGCAAAGACTCCCAAACCAAGAGCAATGCACATTCCATGACTACGCCAGGAGAGGCCGAGGCGTGTTTCAAATGCCAAGAGCAGGAGCAAGAAGCCGCACTGTATGAGCTGGACGCAATGTTCCATCAGCAATATTGCCGTGCAGAGCTTGGTTGTTCTCGAACCGGTGGTGGCTACTGCTGTAATGAATGCCGTAATTAAGAGGAAAAGCGCAGCCCACCTGAACATCATTTTGCCCAGGTCAATTAGCTCCGAAAAGGGCTTCAGTACGTTGACGAATACTTCATAAAGCACTCCAAAGCCAAGGAGCATCGTCAAACCTGTCGAGGTCCAATACACAAATGGATACTCCCGGAGGAACCAACGGGCAGAAACCTGCAATGCGACCGTAAAAAACAAGAGCAGAAAGAGGTAGTTGTAGAAAATGGGAAATTGCTTGCGAAGTTTTCGCTTTGCCATTAGCACCAGCAAAGACACTTGAAGAGCAAATGTGCAAACACCAAGGAAAATCAGAGATGCGGACATGGGCTGGCCTCCCAGAGGGGCGTAAGCATACCACTCCCTGAAGCAGCTCTGCAAGTCTTTGAGAGCCCTTTTGTTTGAACATTACTTATGCAATTACTGCCCAGGCATTCGATACTGCGGTAACATTCTCTAAATACCGACAAATTAATAAGTTAGCCGGGGCAGACAAAGCTGTTCCCGCTAGTTCTGAGGTTGCGGCGTGCAACTGCAATCGGGCGCGTTGGGTCTGGGAGCGGGAATAGGCAATCCCATTTGCTTCTTTAAAGGAACTGAACTGAAGGCGGCTAGGCTTCCGACAAGGGCCAAAGAAAAGATAACGGAACGAAGTAGCGTTTTCATTAGGGGATCTCCTCAAATTCTTATTAGCACTCAGTTATGGGTGGCTTTTTTGGTGCGGCAGGAGTATAGCAGGTGGATGCGACGTTTATAAACGGTCATTTTCCACAGGCAGATAACCAGTGTGCACCTTCCTTAGTGTTAACCGGACGGTTTACAACGTTTCATTGGCCTATACGGCAGATATCCTCTGGTAATGGCAGGGTTTCTTCCCCGTTTGGGAAAGGTCGATAAGGTTCGCAGAAACATGGTTTTCCTCCAGGAACTTGGTCTAAAAGGAGGCTAGGAGTGGCTTTATCCACAGGCTGTGGATAATTAGAGTTCTATCAGCGAAATGCAAGTACATGCCTGGCCAGCGTTGCATTTGCCAATGCAGCAGATAGCCTCAGATCATGCTCCATGCGCTCCTATTTCTGTCTGTTTTCTGCCTATGAACAAAGCTCACCCTGTGTTAAAATTAGGAGTGGCAGGAATTCCACTAAATAATTGAATTTTCAGTAACTTGGGCCGAGTCAGTTACATCTGAGTTGTGGCTGGTTCCAGGCCCGAAATACGCTTAACCGCAACGCAAAGGGAGCTTCGAGTGGCCGCAAAGGATTCCGTAGCAACTCTGAAACAAACAGAACCGACCAAAAAGACCTCCGGTAACGGAAACGGGAACTACACCGCTGAAGACATAAAAGTTCTAGAGGGGATGGAGGCCGTCCGTCTACGTCCGGCGATGTATATCGGTTCAAACGGAGAGATGGGGCTGCATCACTTGGTTTATGAAGTGGTCGATAACTCCGTGGACGAAGCCCTCGCAGGGTATGCGACCCAGATCGATGTGACGATCCATATCGATAATTCCATCACAGTCGTGGATGACGGACGCGGCATTCCCGTAGATGACATGGTGGTGGATGGCGAAAAACTTCCTGCGGCACAGGTCGTGCTTACGAAACTGCACGCGGGTGGGAAGTTTGACAGCTCCAACTACAAAGTGTCGGGCGGTTTGCATGGTGTTGGCGTATCTTGCGTGAACGCGCTCAGTCACCAGCTCGATCTGGAAATCTGGCGCGACGGACATGTTTGGGAGCAGGCGTATTCCAAGGGCCAGCCGCAAAGCAAACTGAAGAAGACAGGTACGACAAAGAAGCGCGGCACCAAAGTCCATTTTCTTCCTGACAAAGAGATCTTCACCGTGTCTGAATACAATTTCGACACGCTCGCTCAACGCTTGCGCGAGCTCGCGTTCCTGAACAAAGGCTTGCAGATCGTTCTGACCGATGAACGCCAGACGGATTCGAAGACTGGCGAAGCCAAGCGGCTGGAATTCAAATACACCGGCGGAATTGCCGAGTTCATCAAGCATTTGAACCGTGGAAAAAGCGTATTGCACGACAGGCCGATCTATATGGAAGCCGAGCGCGACAGCGTTCAGATGGAGATCGCGCTGCAATATAACGATGGCTACTCGGAGACGGTTTTTAGCTTCGCCAACAACATCAACACCGTTGACGGCGGAAGCCACCTCTCCGGCTTCCGTACTTCGCTGACTCGCACTATCAACTATGCTGGCCAGCAGCTTGGTCTGTTCAAGGATGTCAAGGAAAACCTAACAGGCGACGACGTGCGCGAAGGCTTGGTCGCGGTTGTGAGCGTAAAACTCTCACAGCCACAGTTTGAAGGCCAAACCAAGGGCAAACTTAACTCCGATATCGCTGGCACTGTCCAGGCATTCATCAACGAGCGGTTAGGGGCGTTCTTCGAGCAAAACCCTCCAGTGGCGCGCAAGATCATCAACAAAGCCATTGAGGCCGCCCGCGCACGCGAGGCGGCACGCAAGGCACGCGACTTGACTCGTCGCAAAGGCGCGTTGGATGGCGGCGGGCTTCCCGGCAAGCTGGCGGATTGCTCGGAACGCGATCCCAACCGTTGTGAACTGTTCCTGGTTGAGGGTGAATCCGCAGGCGGAACCGCCAAGCAGGGCCGAGACCGGCGCTTCCAGGCAATTCTGCCGTTGAAGGGCAAGATCCTGAACGTGGAGAAAGCCCGTTACGACAAGATGCTGAGTCACGAGGAAATCCGGGCCATGATCACGGCCCTGGGGACGGGCATCGGCAAAGATGATTTTGAACCGGCCAAGTTGCGGTACGGCAAGGTGATTCTGATGACGGATGCCGACGTGGACGGCTCTCACATCCGCACTTTGTTGCTTACGTTCTTCTTCCGTCACATGAACGAGTTGATCAAGCGTGGCAATGTTTTTATCGCGCAGCCTCCACTCTATGGGGTCAAGAAAGGCAAGACGCTTCTCTACATCAAAGACGACCGTGAGTTTGTGCGGGTGATGGTGAAACGCGCCGCAGAAGGCATGGTGATCCGCTATGGAGAAGGAGCGGCCAAGCTGGAAGGCGCGCTGTTGGCGAAGTTCATGACCACCCTGAATGAATATCTCGGCTTCTTCGACAAAGCAGACAAACGCATCCGCAATGAGAAAATCACTCAACTCCTTCCCCAAGAGGGGTTCTCTCAGAGAGCGGACTTTGAGGGAGACAAGAAGGCTATCCCCAAGAAAATCCAGCAGCTTGAAAAAGAGTTGCATAAGATTGCCAAAGAGCAGCAACTCAAGTCGATTGAGAGTTATTTTGATGAAGAGCACAACCTGTGGGGTGTGCGTTTTACCGATTCTCAGGGAGCAGAGCGGCACATCAACTGGGCCTTGGTCTCGACCCCTGAGTATCGCCAGATGATTTCCAAGTTCAAGCAGATTGAGGAATATATGCAGCCTCCGTTTGTGGTCGAGGTGCAGGCCAAAGGCGCCACCGGCGATAAGGCTGGCACAAGTGACGAAGGAAGTGAAGAGGGTGAGAGCGCGGCGAAGAAATCAGCGAAAGCAGCCGTGCGGCGCACAAAAGCGGAAGCCGAGGTGGTAGAGAAGCAAACACCACGCGAGCTGTTCGAATATGTGCTGAACGAGGGACGCAAGGAATATACGGTGCAGCGTTATAAAGGGCTGGGAGAGATGACTGCCGAGCAGCTATGGCAGACCACCATGGATCCGGAAAAGCGGACCCTGCTGTCCGTAAAAGCCGAAGACATCGAGGCTTGCGAACTGATCTTCACTACCCTGATGGGCGAAGACGTTGAGGCCCGCCGCAAATTCATTGAGGAAAATGCCCTGGACGTGAAGAACCTGGATATCTGAGTTTCTGAGCGATTCATGTTAGGGCCACTACGAGAGTTCAAGATCGGCAAGCCACAAATCTTTGCTGGTCTGCTGCTGCTGGCATTTCTTGCTCAGTGTCTTTGGGTAGCGCAGAGATGGAAATTCTTTGATCGCGAATACCAGTACTTGGCTTCAAACCAGCAAGGCAGCGCCGGAAGGGAGTGGCGTGTTAGCTCCCCTGCAACAACCTCGGTTGCGGCCTTCACATTCAGGTTTACAGCGGCGCTTCGCAGCATAGCGCCTGCGCCGATCAAAGATGCTCTGGCAATTCCCCATCCCTGGCTATTTCGGCTTCCGTTCATAACGTTTGGTGTGTGGCTGGGCGCAGCCTTGTGGTGGGTAGCGCGACGTCTGTTTGGAGATGAAGGCGGATATGTTGCTCTAGCCCTCTACTGCTTTTCTCCGGCCATGATCAGGGTCAGCAGCAATGTCGGACCAGAGATTATCTTGGCCTGGAGCAGCTTTGGGCTGATCTATACCGCAATCGGCGTGGCGCACACGGTCTATGCCAGCCCACGCAAGTGGGTACCCAGAATTGTGCTGCTAGGCATCTCCATCGGAATATGCCTTTCTACCGCGTTGTGGAGCTTTACGGTTGTGCTGCTGGCCTTTGCGTTCATGTTGTATCTCACGCCGGGGCGACGCCCTGCTGTCCTGGTGGTTCTCGGCGGCGGCTCAGCAATCGGCCTCTGCATTCTTGGTTTTTTTGCCTGGTTCTCTGGAAGTACCGGCATGGAAACACCGGTTTTGATAACTCCGCGTATCACTTGGGACCTAGTTCGCAATCTTTGGTTTGCTCTCGTTGATGGTTACATCTTGGTGGCGCTCCTGATCTTTGCTCTAACTGCCTATTGGAGCTGGCCACGGGCCCGCTATTTTGGCAACACTGCGCCGCTAATCACTTCATTCTTAATGGTTTTGCTGTTTACGCTGGTACCCGCGGCTGGCCTATGGAATCCGGTGTTGGGGTTAGCTTTTGTTTTTGCGTTTATAGGCGGGGTTGCCGCGGACTTGTTGGAGACGCAAGCGTGGCGAAGTTTTGCGTTCTTCTTTGTGTGCGCCGGGCTGCTCAGGGTGATTTCCAGCCTTGTGCTACTGGGGCGCTGACAAAACTTTTTGTAACCGCGCAATAGCGAGGTTTATCATAATAGCTGGAGGTGTCAAATGCTGCGATTCACCCTGTCCGTTCTCCTGGTGGTGTTTGCTCTACAAGCGGCCCAGGCGCAATTTCATGGTGTACCGGCGTCGGCAACCTCTCCGACAACTAATGCCAATGGTGGCCTTGTGCTGCACGGTGTTCCCTCGAGCGTGACCTCTCCTGCACCAGCCCCAATTACCAGCAACCAGATTCGGTTCCGGGGTAATTTGCGCTCCCGCGTCCATTTTGGCGGTCCACGTCCACGGCCGCACCAATTTGTGCCCGTGCCGGTGTTTTATCCCGTTTATGACTATCCCGCTGATTATGCCGCGCCTCCTGTGGACCAAGCCCCGGCATCCGAAGCAGATTCTTCAAGCGCCTCCTCGCCAGGAGAAGATGCTTTGCAGCAAGCCTATAATCAGGGCGCTCGCGATGCCGTTGCCGATCAACAGAACGATCGCCGTTACGGCAACCACTATCTTGATTCCCGAGAGAAGCGGCAGTCTGCACCAGCACAGCCTGATCCGAAGCCTGCGCCGGTGGCGAGTGACGAAGCTAAGAAAGAACAGCGTGACGATTCTCCGGCAACTGTCTTCATCTTCAAAGATGGCCACAAGGTCGAGACCCACAACTATGCAATTGTGGGGCAGACCTTATTTGACTTTTCCAGCAAGCCTTTGAAGAAGTTGCAGATCGCCGATCTTGATGTAGACGCGACTCGCAAAGCCAACGATGATCTTGGGATTTCGCTCACACTTCCTTGATTCCATCGGATCCCAAAGCCCAGTCGGTTCTTGGGCGTACATTTCTATCTCGTTCGGACCCTTTCCAGGCAAGTCGTTGTGCTATAATCGTTAGTACTCTTTCCGGCGATTAACCTCTGTAAATGCAATGCTTTAGCGAAAATCACGAAGCCTAGAAAAAGGCTGCGGCGATTGCCGGAAGTGTGCCCGCACACGGAGAGAATTCTATGGCAGATGATCAGAATCCACAGTTACCTTTAACTCCTCCGGGGGGTGGCGACGGAGGTCTTCCTCCGGGAGCGCCCGGAGCCGCGAACCTCCAGCCCGTCAACATTGAAGAAGAGATGCGGCGGTCGTATCTCGATTATTCCATGTCGGTGATCATTGGCCGCGCCTTGCCTGATGTCCGTGACGGGCTGAAACCTGTGCACCGCCGCATTCTCTACGCGATGGACACAGAGGGCCTCCAATACAACAAGAGCTACAGTAAATGTGCCGGAGTCGTGGGTGAGTGTCTGAAGAAATATCATCCCCATGGTGACTCAGCGGTCTACGACGCTCTGGTGCGCATGGCGCAACCGTGGAACATGCGCTATCCCTTGGTAGACGGTCAAGGCAACTTCGGTTCCGTCGATGGCGATTCCGCCGCGGCTTACCGCTACACCGAATGCCGTTTGACCAGGATTGCCGGCGAAATGATGTCGGACATCGACAAAGACACCGTCGACTTTGTCGAGAATTTCGATGGTAAGACCAAAGAGCCGACGGTTCTTCCTACGCGGATTCCCAACCTGTTAGTCAATGGCTCCGATGGCATCGCTGTCGGCATGGCGACCAAGATTCCGCCACATAATCTGACGGAGATCGTCGATGCTGCCATCACGCTGATCCATAATCCGGCAGCGAAACTTCAGGACCTGCTCAAGTTTGTGAAAGGCCCCGATTTTCCCACCGGCGCCTACATCTATGGCCGCAGTGGAATTGAGGCAGCTTACACCCATGGGCGTGGACGCTTCATGATGCGCGCTAAAGCCAGAATCGAGGACATGACCCAGGGGCGCAAGGCCATCATTGTCACTGAAATTCCCTTCCAGGTAAACAAGGCGAAGCTTGTGGAACGCATTGCCCAGTTGGTGAATGACAAGATTGTGGACGATATCTCTGATGTTCGCGATGAATCCGGCCGCGACGGCATGCGCGTTGTAGTGGAGCTTAAGCGCGGAGCGGAAGAGCAGATTGTGCTGAACCAGCTCTACAAACACACGCAGATGCAGGAAAGCTTCAGCATGATCTTCCTGGCTGTGGTGAATGGCCAGCCCAAAGAGATGGGCTTGGTCCAGGCGGTCCAGCATTTCATCGATCACCGCGTCGATGTCGTCCGCCGCCGCACCGCCTACCTGCTGGAAAAAGCGCGCGAACGTGAACACACATTGGAAGGTTACAAGATCGCCCTCGACAACCTGGATGCCGTCATCAAGATCATCCGGGGATCCAGTTCGCGAGCCGAAGCCAAAGAGAACCTGCTGGCCGCCAAATTCAAGATCGTAGACAAGCTGATTCAAGAAAAAGTTGGAGGAGCAGAAGGCAGGCTTTCTCCTCGGCAGGCAGACGCCATTCTGGAATTGCAGCTTTACCGCCTGACCCGGCTCTCGACCGAAGAAATTCTGAAGGAACTGGA
>DASZEU010000387.1:0-3564 GCA_035940535.1 Candidatus Angelobacter sp. | reverse complement strand
CACCAGATCAGCCAATAAGCTGGGCCACCCTAAGTTTCAATTGCCACATGGCAGATGCGGCCAACGATGTAGTCTGCAAATGTCTTACCGTCTTCAATGGGCACAATGGAAACCGGATACGACTGATTGTGGGGCCGAAGCACCAGGTTGCGTCCAGCCAGTTCTACATACTTCACCGTGGCCCCGCCATCTTTTCGGACAGCATACATATTGGGTTCGTTCTTGCGGTATGGCTCCAGCGAGTTGTAATGGCGATCAATCAAGACCGTAGCCCCCGGAAGTAGACGAGGGTACATGCTCATGCCGTCATGAGTATCCACTTTAACCAGGACAAAGCGCTGCCATCCGTCGCGTGACGATTCGGTATGCGGGCGCAGCCGCTTCAGAAAGCTCTTCTTGAATTTCAAGATATCTTTGACTCTTTCACTGGTGACCAGAGGCTCGCCTGCAGCGATCGTGCCTTCCACCAGAAGGACATTTTCAAAATCACCCTCGCTGGGCGGCAGAATGCTGGCCCGCTTGTTGATTTCATCCGGCTCAATTAGATCCAGCACCGATATCTTCTGGGCATTCAGCACGCGGTCCATGGCTTCGAGGCTCAGAGACCGCTTGCGGTTCAGGAAGTTGGTGATGTGCGGCTGCTTGAAGCCGGTCTGATGGGCCAGACGCAAGGCGCTGAGATCTCTGCGCGCTATTCGCTCCAGCAGCCGGCGGCGAAGGTTGTCCTGTAATTGGCGAAACTTCATCCGAGCATCATAACTTTCAGGAATAGTCGATGTACACTATCAAACCAAAAAGAAATACTATTCTTTTTTCATTTTGCCCGGCCTTTGGCGCAGAAAACATCTAAAATTTAGTTATGGACATGACTTGGGTGACCGACCGAATCGCGGTCGGCGGTGGAATTTGGAACGATGAGAATATGGCGGAACTGGTCAGGATGGGCGTTAGCCACATCATTGACATGCAGATTGAGTTCGATGACCGTCCCCTGGCGGAGCGATATGGGGTAGCTGTCCTCTACAACCCTACTGATGACGATTTCCAGCCCAAGCCTCCGGATGTTTTCCAGCGCGGGGTGGAATTCGCTCTCGAAGCTTTGGATTTGCCTGAAAGCAAGATCTACGTCCATTGTGCCGCGGGCGTACATCGCGCTCCCATGATGGCCCTGGCTATTTTGCGCACCATGGGCTGGTCGCTCGACGATGCCAAAGAATTAATTCAAGGCCGCCGCTACGTGGTCGACTTCGCCGATGTCTATGTGCAAAGCGTGGAAGACTTTATGGCGATCTACGAGAGATCGCAAACGGCCGGATCAAGCAGCAAGTAGCTGCTGCTTCTAGTCGGAGATGTGCTCCGGCAACTTGCTTTCCCTGTAGAATTAACCCGCTATGGCCATTGAGGCAGTGCAGCATATCAGGCGTATGCGCGGTGGAGCGCAGTCGCATCTTATGCGCGCGGCTGATGGTTATTTCTATGTAGTCAAGTTCCAAAACAATCCTCAGCACACCAAGGTCCTGGCCAACGAATTGCTGGCTACGCGGCTAGCGGAATATGTCGGACTCCCGGTGCCGGCCACAGAAATCATTGAAATAGATGACTGGCTGATTCAGAACACGCCCGAACTCCGTATGGGAGGAGCAGGCAGCCCGGCTTTCTGCAAACCCGGATTGCAGTTTGGAGCGCGGTTTGTATGCGATCCAGATGAAGGACAGGTCTTCGACTATCTTCCCGAAAGCATGTTTGAACGCGTCAAGAACCGCGAGACTTTTGCCGGGATGCTGGCGCTGGATAAGTGGCTGGGCAACGCGAACGGGCGGCAGGCGGTTTTCTGGAAAAAGCACGGCGACCGCAAATACAGAGTGACCTTCATCGACCAGGGGTATTGTTTCAACGCGGGAGAATGGACCTTTCCCGATCTGGCGCTGCATGGAGTCTACTACCGTAACTTTGTCTATCAGCATGTCAAAGGATGGGACTCGTTTGATCCCTGGCTCTCCCGGATCGAAAACTTCAATGCAAAAACCATCCGCGAAATCGCAGGAACGATTCCGCCAGAATGGTGCGGCAATGACTGGGACGCATTGAAGGCCATGGTAGAGATCATCATCACGCGCCGCCAGCCCCGGCTGCGGGAGTTGATTACGGCCTTCCGGGATTCATCTCGAAATCCGTTCCCGGCATGGGGACGGGTAGCGAGTGAGCCGATGGCACAAGCGTATGTGATGTGAAACAGAAAGGACTTTGAAACAGGAAGATCATGGAAACTAAACAGCAATGTAGTTTCTTTCTGCTGCGCTATGTGCCTGATGCAGTGAAAAATGAGTTCATCAATTTTGGCCTGGTGCTCATGCCCCTGGCCGCTCCGGCTGAAATACGTTTCAGCAAAGACTGGTCGCGAGTGCGGGCTTTGGATCCGCAAGCAGACTTGGAACTGCTGGAAGCAATGGAAAACGAGCTACGTGACAAACTGCAAAATACGTCATCAGACCGGGATGTGGTCCTCAAGCGCATTGAGGACTCCTTTTCTAATGCTTTGCAGGTATCAGAAATCAAGGCATGTCTGGCTGATTCTCCGGCGCAGGAAGCAGATTTTTTGGCTCAGCTTTATCTTGAGTCTCCGCGGCGCCAGCCGGCCCGCGAAGCCAGCGCGCGCCAGAGGCTTTTCCGCCGGATGCGCACAGAATTCGAACGGACTGGGATGTGGCAGGCTATGAAAACAAACATCGTGGTGTCCGAGTACACGCGCTCCGGCGACCCTTTGAAAATTGACTGCGGCTACAGCGCCAAGTCAATGGTCAAGATGTTTCATGCAACTGCCCTGAAAAACGACGTAAACACCGCCAAGGTGCTGGCGTTCACCTACCCACGGTTGGCCGAAGGAATCATGCGCGCCGAGGGCCGCCAAGCAGAGCTAACCGCGGTCGTAGAAGACGACCTCAATCTCACCGATGAAGGCATTCGTTTTGCCTTCGAGATTCTGGAGCAGCAAGCCATTCACATTGTGCCCATAAAAGACATGCCGGACGTGGCTGCGCAAGTAGCGAAGGATTTCGGGATTTTTTAGATTTAGTAAGTGGGTAATTTGTCCATCAGGGCCTTCGGCCCGCGAAATTTCATGAAAGTCACCAGGTTAGCTGGCGAATACAGCACTTTAGCTAACCATTTTGTTTTCAGTGCCATTTGGCCTGCGCCCTGAGTGACTTTCGACCCTGGTAATTTGAAAGACACCAACTCTTTTTAAATTCCATTTAAAATCAGCGATAATCTGCGAAATCAGCGGCTAGATTTTTCTTGCTTCCTTCCGGAGTTCTGCGGTTTCGCGCAGGCGACGGGCTTGGTTTCATGGCCCCAGTCAAAGGCACGGAAGCGATCTCCTTCCACGATCTTGGTACGGATGCCGTCAATTTCGGCGGGGATTGAGGAACGGAATCGGCCCTGCTCCACATAAATAACCATCGCCGGTTCACCGGGAGCATCTTCGCTACGGCCCACGCCAACGCCCATGATTCCTTCCTGCCCCATCAGGTCACGAACTCTCGCATCCTTGATGGAAATCGCATT
>DASZEU010000386.1:0-2616 GCA_035940535.1 Candidatus Angelobacter sp. | reverse complement strand
GGCGGTCGCGCCGATTCGAGTCTTAAGCTTCGATCCGCCCAAACGTGAAGGTCTGATTCCAGACATCAGTATTGGAAAAAACATTCATCTCAAGCCTTATGGTTTCTTTAAAACCAGCGTCGTCTACGATACCCAGTCGCCGTATGGCAATGATTTCCCGCTGCCCGGATTCATTGGCGATATCAATGGTCCGGACAACCTCTCCGAATTTCACCTCAAAGCAAGAGCTCTGCGCTTAGGCGCAAACTTCGAGTGGCTTGATCTTTCCCCCAACGTTGTTGTGACCGGAAAAGTCGAAGTGGATTTTGAGGGCAATTTCAGCCGCGCTAACAACCGCAACATCAGTACCATTCGGTCCAGCGCTCCCACCATCCGTTTGGGATATGGCCGCGTGGACTGGAAAACCACCGACAACACCAGCCTGTTTGTGCTGGCTGGCCAGGACTGGACACCTTTCACCTCGTCTACCTTGCCCAATCTGTTTGAAACGACCGGCTTAGGTGTTGGATTTGGAACGCTCTACGAGCGCAATCCGCAACTTCGTTTTGGGTTCAATCACAAGCTGGGTGGAGATCGCAATTGGCAGTTCGGTCCAGAGTTTGCGGTAGTCCTGCCGGCCTTTGCCAATTTGCCTGCCAATCTGGCTGACCAACTTGGCGATGGCGAACGTCAGGGTGTCGATTCTGGACAGCCCGAGATCCAAGCGCGCATTGTCACGCAGTTCCAGTTGGACCGCGCAAAGAATGTGGCTCCGGCCCAGATCATCGTGAGCGGTGTCCACGCTGATCGTTCTGCCGTGGTCTTGGCATCCGCTGTTCCAGCCGCATTTAAGGCTGCCTTTCCTACTGGCGCGCGGACTGATTCTACGCGCAATGCCTGGACCGGAGAGATTCAACTTCCAACCCGCTGGGCCACGCTGGTGGCCAAGTACTACAACGGCTCCGACCTGCGTTTCTACTTCGGTGGCCAGGTTTTTGGGCCGTTTAACGATACGACCGGTTTGGTCGGAACAGCTACGGCGCCCACCATCGATGGATCATCCACGCTGGTATTTGGAAACCGTGGCGGTGTTCCGGTGCTGGCCAGATCGCTTCCTCCACGTTCGCAAGGCGGATTCTTGAATCTTGGACTCCCGCTCTCCCGCTGGGCCAATGCTGACCCGCAAGGGAGAAATGCCGGCTGGGTAATGTATCTGCACTATGGTTATGACCAAGTGCTGGCCCGCGATGTCCGCCGCGAAGGCGGGGGACGCATGAAGGGAGACCTGTTTTCTCCCCAACTGCAATACAAACTCAATAACTTTGTGACCTTCGTGGTAGAAGAATCGCTCTATCGCACGCGGGCGATTCCTCTAACTGCGACTGGCAACTTCCCGCTTTTCGCTGGCCGTCCACAGCGCGAGATGCACGATTTTCGCTCTGAGTTCGGGACTATCTTCACCTTCTGAAGTTCTGGAAGGTCAGTTCAACAAACAAAAGGAGCTGGGCCGCCGAGGCTCAGCTCCTTTTCATTTGCATCCCGCTGCTGCCGGATTGATACGCTCGAATTAAAGTCAGAGATTGAAACCGCTGAACCGCGGCGTAAAGGCACGCGAGGAGCGGCTGCGCAAGTTGTCCTGATCAGTGCCGGTCGCGGTCTCTGTCATGATCCCTGCCGTGATCCCGGTCATGATCCCGATCGCGATCATGGTGGCATCTTTCGCGGGCTTCTTCCAGTTGCCGGCGGCGGTCACGCGCCTGATGGCTGTGATCACCGTGCTTCCGCTCAGCATCGTGAAGATTTTGCTCGGCTTTACGCACTTGCTTCTCGCACTTGTCGTCACGATCCCTGGCTTGCACCGGAGCAGCGCCGCTGAGAAAGAGAGCGCCAACCAGCACTGTTGCAGATACACTAATTCTTCCGAAATGATTCGCCACAATCCCTCCCTTGGGATGCTATTGATGCCCATATTGTATCGCCCTGCTTCTTCAGCCAGCAAAGAAAATCGGCCACGCAGGCGCCAAAAGTGGGTAATGGGTCAGTATGATTTCCACAGGCCACTTCAGGTTATAAGGTAAACGGGCAGCGCCCGTGTTGATGCACGGACGCGCCCTGACCAAAATCACCTGACAGGCAGGCAAAAATGGCTGAGTCTCATCTTAACAATATTCAGAAAGTCCGCGTCTACCGTAGCCTCTACCACGTCAACCGACTCTTTGAAGACATCCTGTTTCACTGCCGCGAATTAGATCGTACCGGAATTTTCCGGCCAAACCAGATACTCATACACCGGGGCATGGTGCGGGAAATGCAAGCCAACATCTCGCACGACATCGCTGACAAAATGCACGAGGTTGAAGATCAAGACTGGTTTTTGTTCGGCAAAGCTCGTTCGATTCGAGATAACCGTGGTGAACGCTTCCGGGGGTTAAAATAGCAGTATGCCGAAGCGACCAATCAAAGATCACGATTTCGCCGTAATCGCTCGCCGTGTTGTCGAACAGGCAATCGGCGAGCGTTTGGACGGACGACCATTGGAAGACCCTGACGCCGGGAAGAATCCTGCGGCTGTGGCATTAGGCAGACTTGGCGGAGCCAAAGGCGGACGGGCGAGAGCCAAGAGGCTTTCAGCGGCCA
>DASZEU010000385.1:0-32770 GCA_035940535.1 Candidatus Angelobacter sp. | reverse complement strand
ATCGGCCCCAAAGGGCGCGATGCTGAAGCCGCCACCGATGTGCTCATGCACGCCGAGATTCTGACCTATTCGCGCGCTCGCGGCCTCTTCGCCGGCGTTTCCCTGGAAGGCTCCACCTTGCGCCAGGACAACAGCGCAAACCACAAACTCTATGGGCGGGAAATCACCGCACGCGAAATTGTACGCGATCATAGAGTCTCCACACCCGCGGCAGGTCGATTGATGGTTTCAGCCCTGCAAAAAGCCTCGCCCAAGAATTGGTCGGATGCCAAGTCACTGCAAAATGTACCGAGTTCGCCGAAGAAAAAGAAATGAGAAGAAGCTGTTAGCTCTTAGCGGTTGGGGTTTGTGGGCTCACGGTTGGACTCGGATTCCAGGAGCCGTAGTGCTTGACCGCGACAGCCGCAGGGGCTAAAGCCTAATGTCACTTACTTTGCAGCAAGAACATCCGCCATGCGTTTGATCTATACGAGCTGCGGGCTGCGCACGACTGGCTGCTGGCGGGAAAATCGAGCGTTGCCGAGTTGCCTCTTAATCTGACGTTGAATATTGATGCATTTGCGGGGTTCCTTCGGCTAACCTCAGGACAGGCTCTTCACTCCGCGCCCATGATTTTCTGAAGCTAAGCTTTTTCGCGGCGCTGCGTTCAGGATGACAGGGTGAGAGGAGCCAGCGCTAGAAGCCAGCAGCTTCTTTGTTACACTTCTGCATGGCCAAAATTGCTTATCTTGAGTGCTCCAAATGCGGCGAGCACATCAGCGCGGAACAGCCGCAGACTATTTGTCCTAAAGATGGTGGTTCTCTCTACGTGCGCTACGATCTCAGTGCTCTTAAAGGGAAGTTTACCCGCGAGTCGTTGGCGGGACGTCCTGCAACCATGTGGCGCTATGCCGAAGTTATGCCGGGCAAAACGCCGGTCACTCTGGGTGAAGGATTCACGCCCATGATTCCCAGCCGGTACATCGCCAACGTCTTTATTAAAGACGAAGGTCTCAATCCTACTGGCTCATTCAAGGCGCGGGGCCTATGCGCGGCTGTGACTATGGCGCGTGAGTATGGGCTCAAAAAATTGGCAGTGCCCTCCGCCGGCAATGCCGCCAGTGCGCTGGCCGCCTACTGTGCCGCCGCCGGTATTGAGGCCCACATCTTCATGCCCAAAGACGTGCCTATGGCCAACTTTGTCGAGTGCAAATCGTACGGGGCCAAGGTCACGCTGGTGGATGGGCTGATCTCGGATTGCGCCAAGATGGTCAATGAACGCAAGCAGGCGGAGGGATGGTTCGATATCTCCACGCTGAAAGAGCCGTTTCGCGTCGAAGGCAAAAAAACCATGGGCTACGAAGTGGCCGAGCAATTGAATTGGGAGTTGCCGGATGCTATTTTTTATCCCACCGGCGGGGGCGTGGGATTGATTGGAATGTGGAAGGCATTCGACGAAATGGAGCAGCTTGGCTGGATCGGCAAGAAGCGTCCTCGGATGATCTCGGTTCAAGCCTCCGGATGCGCTCCTGTAGCCAAAGCCTGGAACGAGCAAAAGCCAGTTTCGGAAATGTGGCAGAATGCCCATACCATGGCGGCTGGGCTGCGTGTGCCGAAACCTTATGCCGATTACATCATTCTCGACATTCTAAAGAAGAGCAGCGGCACAGCGGTTGCGGTCTCTGATGACCAAATCCTCGATGCTGTACAGGAGTGGGCCAGCCAAGAAGGCGTATTTGCAGCGCCCGAAGGAGCCGCATCTTTGGCAGCCTACAAGATCCTGCTGGAAGAGAAGTTTTTGCATCCCAGGGAAAAAGTTGTCTTGTTCAATACGGGCTCAGGGCTGAAGTACATCGATGTGATTGCTAATTCTCTGGAGCGGGCTGAGCCAAAGGCAGTACCGGCTTCGCGCAATATTGGCGGGATCATTCAACCCTACTGAGAAGAATTTGAAATTTATAAATTATAATTTGTAATTTTTTGATGCTAGGTGAAGTGACTTATACTTCCGATCGTTAAATTATAAATTTAAAAATTACAAATTAGAAATTTCCCCATGACTGAGCGTCTGTACTATCGCGATTCGTTTCTGCACACTTTTGATGCCCGCGTGCTTGAATGCCGGGAGCATGATGGGAAAACAGCGGTGGTGCTGGACCGCACGGCTTTTTATCCCACCAGTGGTGGGCAGGTCCATGACACCGGCGTTTTCGTTCTGGAAGACGAAACCAAAGTCCCAGTCCTGGATGTGGTCGATGAAGAAGATGGAATCGTCCGGCATTTTATCTCTGAATCGATAGCTGTTGGAAAAGTGGTGCGAGGCTTGATCGATGCTCCTCGGCGCCGCGACCATATACAGCAGCACTCGGGGCAGCACGTGCTTTCTGCGGCTTTCGTGCGCCTGTTTGACGTTCCAACCGTCAGCTTCCACATGGGCGCGGAAAGCTGCACCATCGATCTTGGCGTAAAGTCCCTCACGCTTCCTCAGATCGTGCAGGCAGAGCGTCTGGCGAACGAGGTGGTTACCGAAAACCGTTCGGTTGGAATTCGCTTTGTTCCACTTGAAGAAGCTCGCCAGATGGGATTGCGTAAACTGCCGCCCAAGCAGACAGGGGAGTTGCGGCTGATTGATATCACCGATTTCGACCTCACCGCCTGTGGTGGCACCCATGTCCGCTCGACCGGACAGATTGGCTGCATCCTGGTGCGCAAGATCGAGAATGTAAAACAGGGAGTGCGCGTGGAATTCGTCTGCGGTCTTCGCGCTGTAGATACGGCCCGCCAGGACTACAACACGCTGGCGGAAGCTGCGGCGCTGTACTCTGCTCATCTGCGCGACGTGCCAGAGCAGATCAGCAAATCCCTCCAGGAAACTAAATCATCTGGAAAAGAACGCCACAAGCTGCTGGAAGAGCTTGCCGAATTTCAGGCAGAAAATTTGCTCGCCCACGCCACAGGTAATCCATGCGTGATTACTGCGGTGTTTCCGGAGCGCGATGCAGTGTTCATTAAGCTGGTGGCCCAGAAACTCACAGCCGCCAGTGCCAATGTGGTCGCGCTCATCGCATCAGGCTCCGGCCAGCCAGCCTTGGTCTTCGCCCAAAGTCCGGGCCAGAAATGGAACATGGGCCAATTACTGAAAGAAACCATGGCGCGACTCGGCGGTCGTGGCGGTGGCAGTGCCGATATGGCTCAGGGCGGGCTGCCGTCTGGTACGGCGGACTTGGCGCAAATCGAAAAGGTCTTGCAGGAAACAGCAAGGAGCCTTTCATAACTCCTCGGAAAACCAGGATTGCCGCAGATTCCGCAGATGAGCGTGATAAGAAAGAACAAACCCACCGCGGAAGGAACACGGAGAAAAACAACCACTGAGACCACAGTGCGGCATAACCACAACCAAAAGCTCAACGCTGATGAACGCTGATTTGAACTGATAGGCGCTGATGTGTGCTAGTCCGGCGCCAGCCAGACAAACGAAAATAGCCCGTCGCTTCAACAGCGGAAAAAGTCAAAAGCGAATCTGGTGGTCAGAGTCTGAGCGTGTAGAATCTAATGGCCTAATAGCTAAGAGCTAAAGGCTAAATACTAAGAGTTTGCAGTCCGAGGAGCCGACATGTCCCGACTGATGTTGCGAACTGTTTGTGTCGTTTTGACGCTTGCTGGTTTCTCTTTTGCGCAGCAGTCCGCACCTGACTTTAACCAAGCTCAAACCGAGGCGATCAAGTTTCTTTCCGATCTGGTCAAGATCGATACCAGCAATCCGCCGGGACATGAGACGCGCGCGGCCGAATACATCAAAGGCGTTTTGGCAGCCGAAGGCATTCCGGCACAAATCTACGAATCAGCTCCGGGGCGTGGGAACCTTGTCGCCCGGCTGAAAGGCAATGGAAAGAAAAGACCTCTGTTGCTCATGGGCCACCTGGACGTAGTGGGTGTCGAGCGAGATAAATGGACCGTCGATCCATTTGCAGCAATCATCAAAGATGGTTATCTCTACGGGCGAGGCTCTCATGATGACAAAGCCATGGATGCCGCCAACCTGGAGGTATTCCTGCTCTTGCATCGCCTGAAGGCTCCTCTTGACCGCGACGTAATCTTTCTAGCAGAGGCCGGAGAAGAGGGCACCACGGAGTTTGGCATCGATTTCATGGTGGAGAAGCACTGGGACGAGATTGCCTGTGAATATGCGTTCAACGAAGGCGGCAGCACTCCCGAAGAAAATGGCAAGGTCCAATATGTGGGTGTCTCCACCACCGAGAAGGTCCCTCGCGGCTTGATCCTCACGGCCCGTGGCTCCAGTGGACACGGCTCCGCTCCACGCCTCGACAATGCCGTTACTCATCTGGCCGCGGCGGTGGCTAAAGTCGGGAACTGGGAAGCGCCCATGCGCCTGAATGAAACCACGCGCCGATTTTTCCAGCAGATGGCCAAGATCAGCCCGCCGGAAAAAGCCCAACTCTATCAGCATGTAGAAGAACGGGAAGCCCAACAAAGACTCCATGAGACCGAACCTGCTTACTACTCCATGCTGCGCACTTCGTTGGTCCCTACCATTATTAAAGGTGGATTTCGTATCAACGTAATCCCCGCAGACGCCGAGGCCACCTTAGATGTTCGGGCGCTGCCAGACGAAAACATGGACACGCTCAAGGCCTCCCTGGCAAAGTTGATCAACGACCCAGCAGTGGAGATCAGCTCAACGCCCGGCAATTTACGTCCGGCCACGCCGCCCTCAGGATTGGAGACAGATGGCTTCCACGCTCTGGAAAAAGCTCAGCAGAAAATATTTCCGGGAGTCTTGACTATTCCCATTATGCAGGTCGGCGCGACGGATTCTTCCGAGCTGCGAGCCAAAGGTGTGCAAGCCTACGGCATTGGCACAGTTGCCACAAAAGATGACAATAAACGTATCCACGGCAATGACGAACGCACCCAGATCGCCGGTTTTGGAAAGTTCGTGCAGTTCTTGTACAGCGCCACAACCGAGCTGGCTGTGGCGAAACAGTAAAAACCAGAAATCTTTTGAGCCACGAATTGACGCGAATAAACACGAATTAGGAAAATCAAAGGTCGTGGAGACAGTTTTGATCTTGTTTGTGGTTGAGTCCAGTTTTTAGATTCGTGTTAATTCGCGCAAATTCGTGGCTAAGAACCGATGCCTAAGTACTAACGACTGAATGCTGAGTGCTACATGCTGAATGCTGCTTTCCAACACAAGAAAATCTGGATTACCGGAGCATCTTCAGGTATCGGAGAAGCATTGGCCCATGCCTTTCATAAGGCCGGCGCAAAACTCATCTTATCCGCGCGCAGAGAAGAAGAACTGAAACGAATTCAGGGGCAGTGCGGCGGAGAATCCTCGACGCGAATCTTGCCTCTCGACCTTACGCAGGCAGCGGACTTGTCCGATAAGGCCCAACTGGCGCTCGGCATGTTCAATGGCATTGATATTCTCGTGCAAAACGCCGGCATCACTCAGCGCTCCCTGGTGCGAGACACCGATCCGGCGGTCTATCGCACTCTGATGGAGCTCAACTACTTCGCTCCGGTGGCGCTGACCAAGGCGGTCCTACCTTTCATGCTGGAAAAGAAGAGCGGTCACTTCGTAGTAATTTCGAGCCTCGTAGGCAAGTTCGGGACGCCGCTGCGGTCCGGCTATGCCGCGTCCAAACATGCGTTGCACGGCTTCTTCGACTCGCTCCGCGCTGAAGAGGGGCGAGAGGGAATTATCGTTACTGTGGTCTGTCCGGGATTCATCCGCACTGACATTAGTTTGCATGCCCTGGTCGGCGATGGCGGCAAGCACGGAAAGATGGATAAAGGCCAAGCTCAGGGTATGCCCGTGGAGCAATGCGCAGCCGAAATCCTGAAAGGCGTTGCCGGCCATAAGCAAGAAATCTATGTTGGCGGCCGCGACAAGTATTTCGTCTACATGAAGCGCTTCTTCCCGGGCATCTTTTCACGCATGGTCGCTAGGGCGTTTTAGCAGTCCTGTTGGCCAGAGTGCGTCATGCTGGTAAAATCAAAATTGTACTGTACTGCCCATCGCTCACAATGGGGCTATAGCTCAGCTGGGAGAGCGCATCGTTCGCAACGATGAGGTCGTCGGTTCGATCCCGACTAGCTCCACCAAATTAAAACAATTCGTTACTACCGAACTGCATGGAGACATCCCTATATCTGCACGTCTATCGAGTTGATGAAGGTCTGGGGAATGCCTGTCTGCTTGAGTTTCCAGACGAGACGTGTGCGATTGTAGATTGGGGAACTCAGCGGCAAGATGCACTTGAGCGGGTCTTGACGATCGCCAAGAAAGAGAAGCTACGATTCGTAGCGGCAACCCACGCGCACGCAGATCACACTCTGGGCCTGCCCAAGCTGCTTCGCGAGTGCAAGAAACGCGGCATTCAGGTCGGCAGATTCGTTTACCCAGCATCTACACTTCATCGTGAAAATGCAT
This sequence comes from Candidatus Angelobacter sp., assembly GCA_035940535.1. GTDB lineage: Bacteria > Acidobacteriota > Terriglobia > Terriglobales > Acidobacteriaceae > Angelobacter. The sequence continues at coordinate 26,331 of DASZEU010000385.1, read as the reverse complement.
ATTTGACGGAGGCACGAATAGCCGCGATGGAGTGCGGTATCGCCATGAGTTCGGTCAGCCTTGATCGCTTCGCTCCCCCAGGGCAGCAAAAACCTCCTTATTTAGCCTGGGCGGAGGACTACTCCTGGGAAGTACGAGTTTTAAGTCCTGCGTTAACACAAATCGGGACGGCTGAGATCAAGGCCTTGAAGGGAAGAGTTGTTCCAGGCAATGAGACAAGTCTCGTGGTGCTTTTTCATTTCTTAGCTCCGTCAAAAATTAAGGGTGCAGGCAGAGTCTTATTACCCGGCGATGCGACTCCCCCAACACTGAATTTGGCTCGCCAGACTGGTCAAGACTTCCCTGATCTGGCAATCGACAATCAAGCTTTTGTAGTCCCTCACCATGGATCGCAATACAACTTTCCTGAATGGCTCAAAACATATATTCATGGAATAGCAGTGGTTTCCGCACCTACTGATTCGTTAACTCATCCATCGAAGGAAGTATTGGAGCATCTGGGGACATGGACCTACAGCTCTCCATCTTCCAAGCTGTTTTGTACTTCCTATGCCAAATGTTGTGCCAAAAAATTCGGTGCAACAGCTAGTGCCAGTGACCAGTTTCTTGTAAAACCAGGCAGTTGCTTTGGCGACATCGTGATATGCGTTCCCAAGTCGAGTACTGCTCATTTCGATCAATCATCTCATTCTGGTCACAGCCGCCGGCAGTTTGGATACTGCGGCAATGTAGCAAAAACCTTCAAAACATAATTCCACTTCCAAAGTCTTGAATCCTTAAGTAGTTGTTGATGCAATTTACAATTCCGCATTCACTGCTTTGCCAGGTGGTTCCGGCAGAGGGGTCTCAGCGTTCTTGAGTTGTGTTTCGAGATCAGAGAGCTTTTCGCTCTTCGCCTCAAGATCTAATGCTGGAAAATATATAGCCGTGGTGCTATCTGGCGACCATGAGAGCTGATGCATCACAAAGGGCGTGCCTTTTTCATAAATGCCGAATGACCGCAGATAGGCAGCGTCCACAAACCGTAGCTCTTCGCGGTCGCCACTATTGATAACGACAAGTGCATTTGGGCCTTCCACACGTACTAATCGACCGGGCAAACGCTTCATCTGCTGAAGTCGCTCATCTACTTTCGCAGAGATTTCCCCCATTAAAACGCCGACTTCTCTTACGATGGGCTCTGTAATACTAAGAGTCATAACGCACTGTGTAATAACAAGGGGAACATTTGACTTTGAGACGGGTTTTCCTGAGCCACGGATACTCTGCTGTACTGCTTTCTCGATTAATTTCAAACTCTGTTGATATCGCTTCGATTTAAGCAGATCTTTTAGCCCAGCTTCTTTATAGGTGGATGCCAGATGTTTGGCATCGTTAACACTCCAGCGGCCAGCCGTAGCAAGACATGCCAGGGCTGGAATGCTTGTCAGTTGCAGAGTTCCTGCATGACCGATTGAAACCTTCATGCCTGGATCGAGAAAATGGCGGATCATCTGACGATACTTCTGAATGGCATACTTTTTCCCCGAAGCAAAGGCCGCGTCCAATGCTGTAGCCGATGTAATAGGTACTTCGCAAAATGCATCCATAAACATTCCACCTGGAAAATTTACTAATGGATAACATACAGTTAGATGCGGGGAAAATCAAGAAGAATCACGCCCTTATAAATTATTCTTAATATTTTGTAAGTGATAGAAAATAATATATTTAATATATGATTTTACCTGAACTTTAGGTCTTCAGTGACCCTACGAATCCTATAGCAGTGGGGTCCGGTTGGCCGTTTCGTCCGGATTAGCATCTTAACGTTAACTGAGAGGCGCGCCTTGAGGCTCACCGCACCATTTGCACTTTCGCGCACGAATTGCGATGGCTTCCAGACAGGCTTCGCAAGTCTTCGTGGTGGGGTCAGGCGGAGCTTGCCCGCGAGCCTGGCGCGTCTTCCATGCATTTATAGGCGCCACCATCGTGAAGTACACAGCGACGGCGACCAATAGAAAAGAGATCAAGGCATTCAAGAATAGCCCGTATTTGATCTCGCTTCCGTTGAGATTCGCCACCAACGCCGAGAAGTCGGGTTTGCCGATAATGGCCGCGATCAGTGGCGTCAACACGTTGGTAACGAATGCAGTTACGACCGCGCCGAAAGCCGTTCCGATTACAACGGCAACAGCGAGGTCGATAACGTTGCCTCGCATGATGAATTCCTTAAAGCCTTTCAGCATTGATGGCCTCCTGAACTTCACTAGGATACTCATCTGATTCTCGACGGTAAAGCCGTTACAAGTTCATCGGCACTCCAAAATGTTTTGGGCTATACCGATTTAGGAAATAGCGTAGCGCAGACTCAACAAAAGGAAACTGCGGCAGGGTTAAAGCCTAATGTCACCTATTTTAGAACAAGAACACCCGCCATGTGTTTGATCTATACGGGCTGCGGGCTGCGTGGGACTGGCTTCTGGCGGAAAAATCGAGCGTTGCCGAGTTGCCTTTTAATCTGACGTGGAATATTTACGCATTTTCGGGGTCCTTCGCTTCCGCTCAGGATGACAGCGCGTTTTAAAGGGGGAAATTGATGCTCAGCCCCACGAAAAGTAAGTGACATTGGGTTAAAGCCTAATGTCACTTACCTTTTTCCGCAAGCTCTGAAGTCATGCCCTGTTACATGTCTATCGACAATCAAAATGTGGAGTTGAAACCGCTGGGGAACCGATTGCTCAGCTCCTGGCGTGTTCACTCCACATTTTCTGCATCGTATTCGTGTTGCAACAATGTTGTCGACAAAAAGGGACACAGCAAGTTGTCTTATGCGCCCTCGAAGTCCGTACGGATACAGCTTGACTGCGTGCAGGAGTGACACGAACAGGATGCTACGGAAAGCCTGCAAGATGCTGCCATTTCAGGAGTGCCTCGTACGCCTTCCTGGACAAAGAGTTTGATTTCTTCAATTTCGATTCCGCTGAAATCGATTTGAATAGGTTTGTGGTTTTGGGTCGCCAATGTGAATTCCTCCTTCATGAAATAACGCATTGCGGCACAAGATAGTACCCGATCTTACGCTTTCCGTAAATGATTAAATTGTGCGGAGAACCAGCAGAAAGTCTTGACAATTCGTTCCCATTTTCACGCAATGGCCGGTCATCTCTGTGCAGTTGAAGGGGGATGGCTCTTCAATACGGCTGAAATATTATTCCGCAGCACGTCCGTTAAATCGCATTCGAAGTGAATCTCAACAGCACGATGGGCGAAGTAGCAAAGGGCCATCTTATCCAGAACAGTCAGGCCAAGGGCAGGAATAATCATATAAAGAAGGTTGATCAGGACCCTCGGCCATGCCAAAGTTTGTTCATGGCTGAAAGCAGCCACGAACCGTTCATCGCTGAGCAGGGTTTGCATAAATTCGTTTTCCTCCTGCCCATGCTCTTTCAGAGATTCACGATATTTTGAAACTTCATGCTTGGTCATGGTGGAGCTGATCTGTGCGCCATTGAGCAAGAGAGTCCTGGCCTCTGTTCCGTATCGTTCGAACAGGCCCAGCCACTTCTCCAGCATCGGATCATTTGAGAAATCACGGCGAGTGTAAGCCTCTTGCACATCCAGCATCGTCGAAATAATTCTGGCTTTTTGCTCGTCGAAGCTTCTTCGAATACGTTCAATGGCCGGCCTGATGGGGAACCCCGCAGCAAAGCCAGACCAATGAGACTTGAAAGATACTGAGCCCTGGACGAGATCATCCCTTATCACGAGCGCGTTCAGAAAATACAGGCGAAGTAACTGCTCCAGCTTGGTGGTTGGATCTTTGAGCATCGTCTCGGTGAGAGGATTGGAGTCGCGCAAAAAGCCATGCAACAGCCGCAGGCCCTCGCCTTCTACAAAACGGCTTTGCAGGCGGAGATAGGGACACGGAATGATCGCGTTCACGCGATATTCCAAATCACCGGGATCCCAGGACTCTCCTTCCATCTCCAGCATTTGTCTGGCATCATCGCGGGAATAAGTCGTGATTGGATGACTGGGAAAGAGCTTCAAGTAATTCTCAACAGCTGACAAGAATTCCTGGCAAACTGGATCCAGGCTGCCGGCTGGCCCGTAAAAGCGAACGCGGAGATGAGGGCCTCCTGCATAATGCCGCTCCCAAAAATATATCTCCAGCCTTCTATTCAAGGTGCGCAGAAAGGGAGCAACGCATTCGAGCAATAGCCGGTCTATATCTGTGTAGTAGATATGATAGTTGCGCCATTCCATCGACCTCTCCTTTTTGCTAGACCTCGATCATCAATTCGGTTACCAGGGGAGATTGCATTTCTGTGAAAAGGTTCTCGGGGGGCGGCTCCATGCTTGCGAGCAAGACTATCGCTGATTTGGAACAGGACCGGACCGCTCTGCGGAAAGCGTGCACACTGAGCGGGTTGTGAAGGTCAAGATAACGAGGCTTGCTCCATTCCTTTGCCGGATCGAAAAGCTCAAAATAGCAATTCGAAAAAATAATTCCACTTTCTTGCAGGAATGCAATCAGCCCGAGTGTGCAGCGCAGGATGTCGTTCTCTTTCCAGAGCGGTTCGAGAATTGTCTTGGGAATCCGCCACTGCTCTCTTCGCAAACATACCGAGCCATAGTACAAAGCTGGAATACGTTGTATCGCGTCGCTGGGAGAAGGAATGCGTTCAAAGGGATTGTAAAAAAAATCTGCATGCGCAGTGAGCATGAGTTGATATTCCGGGTTCACTGCCTGCCCCAGGAGAAACCCGAAAAAATGAAAGCGCAGGGCTTGGCCATATCCATCTTCCCGGTAAATGATACGCTCCTCCTGTAGCTCTACCAGCACGTTCGCCGGATTGATCCAGCGGTCAAATTTATGGCGATAGCGGGCGTCGAATCCGCATCCCGTCGCAAGTGTGGGCGCCACATAAAACCGATTGTCCTCATACGCAGGAACAAGTTGCACATCCAACATATCTTTTTTCCGGCTGAGGCGTTTTTCACGATTCCCTCGCTCACTCAACAAATATCGGGACACGTAACGTCCCCCGCCTGCAAAAAAATTGCGCGGGTAAAATATTCCTGTTTTGGCATCCAGAGGGCCATTGAAACATACGTTGCCAGCATATCCCTCGGAGCGGGGCCGCTCGGATGTTAATGATGCCAGTTGCTGGTTAGACAAAACACCCTCGCACTCCTGTAAACGCTGCAGCCATGCTCTTCGCTTCTGTTGCATCTCTGGAGGGCAATGCGACGAATATTGGTACCGGGATACAACTGAGGACTTGTCTGCCAGGAAATCGGTCAGGAGTTCCAGATAAGGAACTCTTTGGTTCGGGCGCGCTGCGCACTGGTCATGTATGAAGGCGGAACTCAAATATGCCCGGTCGGCAAAATTATTGGTGGCGAGGAATAATGGTTTAATGGCTTCCAGGTCGCCATACAGACGACTGGCTGCCTGTTCATGTTGGGCTGTGTTCTCCTTCGAATAGGTACTCACATAATATGCGGTGTCTTCAAAGGGCACGACCGGTGCAAGCGCGTCTTTGACCTGACGTTCGACGGCCAGGACATCGTGTTTTGTCATGCGCGCCAGATGGACTTTCTGCAATGCTGTAATCACCGGATCATAGTCAGCATTAATCCCCGATAGATTATCGGCGAAGTGATCAAAGTCAGTGACTAGATACTCCACGATGATCCCGTGATCGATTAGCTGGAACACATATCTTTCAATCTCAGATCTGTCTGTCGATGACAGCGTGTTCGCAAGATACCGGATGCAATCGCCCACCGTGTGCCTGAAGTGTTCCTTGTTGAAATATTCAATCACCAACTCCAGGGCCGGCTTGCTCCTGACAACGATCTGCCGTAGAGAGGACTGGTCTCTCACAAAAAAATAGTACAGATCGTTCTCAGTGAAGAAAGTGCAAAGATAGATGGACCGCTCATGTTTGAAGTTGGGAGATGAAAGCAACTTCGTTTCCAAACACCGGATCAGTTTCGCGTTGACCACCACTTCGCACTCACAATCGACATGGAGCCCCAAATAAGGAGGAAATGCAATTCGGGCAAAGATATGAAATGGATTTGCTTTACTGAAAAACCGAGTTGCATAGGAATAGATTCCACGCTCTTCATGGGAAAAATCAATGTTATGGCCAGGGCCGTGGCGCAGAAAGGCGTCGATCAGCCATGGACATGAGTAAGCCATGGCGCAGCGAAAATCTTCGCCGGCTACCAACGCATCAATCTGTTGACGAAATTCCTGAAAAATTGACTCCCGGTGGTCATCCAGCAATGTCTCCCTTGCGAGCAGGTTCGCGCAATACGTCTCTACCTTTAGCCGTTGTTCAAGGCTGAGAACGTCCATCTCGTTCTCCAGAGGCGGAGAGAAGTTAGATACCTTTCTCTTGATCTGTAGCAGGACATGGCGTTCGGCAGGACTCCCAGCCAGTGGTACTGCGGCGTGCAGCTCCCGCACCAGCATGGTGCGCTCATCTGCAATCTGCCGGCTGATCGCCTCGTATCTTTGAAGTAGGGATTCAAATATCCTGGAACGAACATTATGATGCCCAAAAAACAAACTGCCGGCCTTACGGACAGCCAAAAGACAATCAGCGCTCACTGGGCACATCCTGACTGGCGAGTGTCGGATCGACGGCTTTGATCGGCGCTGAGAAGATTAATGCTGGGGTCATTGACCAGAAAATTCTTTAACTTAATCAAACGGGTGAATATCTAAATTTATTTGATTCGCATTGTCCAGGGATTTGCCCAGGTATCTTTCAGAGAGACTCCGGAGCCTTTCATTCATTCGAAACCGAATCGAATAGTATCCAAACCACATTGGAAACAAACCTGGCATGATGGCCCGCACGCAAAACAGATTACGGCAAAGGAATTCGCGATGGGTCAGGTCCTTCAAAAAGACATTGATTCCCAGGTGATCAAGGCGATCGAATAGCTCCTCTATGACGACTTTCAAGTCGTATCGACTCTGGCGGTGAATCCATGTGCCCTGATCAATATCGCGCGTTGCAAGTTGCGGTTTCCCATCCAGCCCTAAAAATGATAAGCGCCCGAAGGTTTCCTGGAGCGAGTAAAAAGCTGCATGATCTTCCGGTTCACGAACATCTTCTGGCCGCTCGAATAGTTCCTTGGCGCGCGTTTCATCATAGGAATCGGGATCTGGCAGCCCGGACAAATCTTTCAAAGCCGCAAATGCCGCTTCGTCAGTGTGTAATCTGCAAGCAAGAGTCAATCTCACCTGAGGGCCGCGGCCGTGTTGCTTTACCGCAGCACACAAAACTACAGGAACGGCGATGTCCGTCATTATGTCAAACAGATGAAATGAGTAATTGGGATATGCATTTTGGAGACGATGCCAGAGTAACTGAAATCCTTCGAGTTGAACCGATGCCGGAACGATCTGGACACAGGGCCGCCGCAGGTACCAGGTGGTAAGAAAGGCGTCTCGCTCGATGGTTTCCAGGATCGCAAAGAGCGCAGCTTCCTCGAATGAGCCGCCCAGAGCACATCCATTGGTTGAACTCATGAGGCATAGGTTCTCATCCGGTAAAGTGTTTGTATCGAACCAGATTTCCTGTGCAGGCACAAAGCAGGTCGCCTGCGAGCAGGGATTTTGGGCGGCAGTCCAATACATTGACACCTCGCTGTTATACAGAACTCGCTTGTCCGAGGGGGCAGTTCGAATGGGTGCAAAGCATAAAATTTCAGGATCTATGGCGATGTCCCGGAACTGCTCATAGGTGCCATACACCAGAGAGCTTAGTGGGTTGAGAAAAGCAACCTGATGACGTTCAACTGCCTCGCAGCGCGAGGTATTTACAGCCTCCGGCATATTTGCGGCTCTGCCGCCGCAAAAGAGGGCTTTTGTATGTCCATTCGCAATCTGACTGATGGCGACAGGAAAGGAAAGTCGCCCCATGATTTTGTTCTCTCTGCGAATTATGCCCACGTCCGGTGAAATCAGATCATCGAGCTTTGGTTTTGACTCAGCCCTCATGTTGGCCCCGGTGAAACCGCTTTTTAGACTGGTTGTGCCATTGATCGTAGCCAACAACTGCTCGCCGGAAGTCTGGATCTGGGGGCGTTCGCATTCCGGGTGTACCGAGGCTTGGGCCGTCCTGATCTCGGGATTGAATAAATCAAGTGTGATGATCCTGCCAGAATCGCGGTGGCCCCACAAGAGCGGAAGAATATCGAGTATCTCCAGCGGGTGAAAAAAATGAAATGTCGCGGGGGCGTAAGGCGCTAGAATCTTGACTGGATTAACGGAATAGTCGTCAACAAGATACCGTACGACGGAGTTGATCTTTGGCCCGTCCGACGAAGCGGAGTTCTCCCAAAGAAAAATGCGATAAAAGTCGAACAGCAAAAAACTTTCACAGACCGGCAGTTGCACCCCTGGGTCAAAATGCATTCCGAGCAGCGTATCCACATAGATGTCATGATCAAGAGATTGATGCGCTAATTTGCTCAGCTTATTCCGCAGGGCGCGTACAGAATCTGTCAAGAACCTGTTGCTGAACAGCAGATTTCCGGCGTCAGTTCCCATGCGAGAGGTTCCCAACCCAGGCAGAAAGCCCATGGCGCTGGATATGCTTGAACGCGAATTTTCTGGTTACTTTTTGCCTGTCGAGCATTTCATTCTGCTGAAGGTTGATCTGTTGCAGTCCGTCTTCTGTCAGAAAGCTGGTGAAATCGCATTCATGTTTGGTCTTGATGGCGCTGAGAGAATCCCCATAAAACACGTCTTTGGCAGCGGCCAGCAAAGCATCCCGCATAGCTTTGGCTTCAACAAAAGAATATGCGAGGTATTGGCCTGACTGGCAGACATAAAGTCCGCTGGACTTTAGATTGATGATCGCGGGCAATGTGTGTAGTCGCCTGCGCAAAACGCTGGCGAGGAATCCAACTTGTGGGTGTTTCTGATCTTGCTGCAACAGATCGATCTCGCCACGGCTCGAATCCGACTCCAGCGCCGGCAGTTTCCAGCAGAAGCGTTCCAAGCAGAGTACGCGAAGTTGAAGAAGCGAGCCGGCCACTGCCCACTCCAGCGCCTGGCGCGGGTCAACATAAGTGCGGCGTAATGCTGTCCGGGAGTATTGCCAGTTTCTGAATTCCGTCGCAAACGATAGTTTTCCCCGTTGAACCGCGCTGGTCAGAACTGCCTGCACTACGAACTCCCGCTCCATTTCCTCGGATAGCTGGCTGTATTGCAGTCCACATCCTACGACGGAATTGGAGCAGAAGGGTGCGGCAGCTTTGGCGATTACGAGTGGAATTTGCTCGTGATCGGTGGGAGTAACCAAATCGAGCCTGGATGTATTTTCTCTATTCCCGCGGCCCAAGTTGGCCGCAAAACGCGGAGTTAATGCGAAGGCACCGGCGTCGAATGTGTAAAGCTGGAGTGTCCTCGTATTCCAGGACTCCATTCGTGAACATCCGAGCAGCCACGTAGCATATCGCTTTCGCTTTTCTATTACAGCCTCGCTGAGGAATTGGCCAGAGGAAGCTTCTTCTACGACGTAGATCAGGTGAGGACCGCTTCTCTGTGCATTCCATACACGACTCCAGTGATCATTCATTTGGCTGGGCGTGACAAACAAGAGATACCCATCGAACGGCTGTCCGCGATCATCAGCAGAGTAATCTTTTCCGTCCAGCGAAACCAGCACCGATTTGCCGTTGAGCGTGACAACCAGACTGCGCCCATGCTGGCGGTCAACGGATTCATGGACGGTCAGGTCAACAATTGTCTTAGCCGGTTCACCGCGATGGAGAGCCCCGGCCTGTTCCATGGCTTCGAAATACTTTTTGAGAATTGATTGCTTTTCGACTGGTACCGCGGCCATCAATTCACTCTCGTCATGGGTACCGTCGAGATAAGCTTTCAGCTTTTCATGCACCTCGTCGATGTAGCGCGCTTGAATTTTTGTCAGGCCTTTTCGGTTAAACACATAGAGCCAGCCCTGGGAAGGTACGATTGCCGTATTTGGATCGAGTAATAACATTGCTTATGATCATTGCATTTTTACCGGCGATACACCACACCACCCTTCATCACAAAGGTGACCTTTTGCACCATGATAATGTCCTGCAATGGATTGCCGGGCACCGCGATGATATCGGCAAAATAGCCGGTCTTCAACGCGCCGATCTTTCCTTCCCAACCGAGTAGTTTTGCGCCATTGAGCAGGCCCGCCTGGAGCGCAGCCAGAGGAGTCATACCGTACTTGACCATGAGCACAAATTCCCGCGCTTGGGTACCGTGGGGAAAAGGGCCGACATCGGAGCCCATCGCCATGGGCACGCCGGCCGCAAGCTGCTTGCGGAATTCCTGTGCGTGAAAGTCCAGCATCCGGCGGCGGCCTTCCGATTCATTGGGGGAGGAAGCGTGGTCGGCAAAATATTCGGAGATCGCAAATGTTGGCACGGCGAAAATCTGCTTTTCATGCATCAACCGCATGGTCTCGCCGCTAAGCTCATCGGCATGATCAATGGAGACGACACCGGCGCGCGCAGCATAGAGCGTGCCGGGTTCGCCGGTGGCGTGAACGGCGACATGCTTCCCTATACGACCCGTCTCCTGAACAGCCGCACTCAGTTCGACTTCGGTGTATTGGTAGGGGGTAGAAAATTTGCCATCCCGCAGCGAATCGCGGCCAGTCTCGTAGATCTTGATAAAATCGGCGCCCTGTTTGATTTGCTCACGTATTGCACTGACCAATTCAACAGCGTTGTTCGCCCGAGTGGCGTTGGATAGAACGTGCTGTTCAGGGTTGTAATTATTGGCGTCCTCATGTCCGCCCAGGATGTCGATCGCGTTTCCGCTAATGCGCAGCCGCGGCCCGGGCAGCAGTCCCTGATTGATGGCGTTGCGTACCGCCGTGTCGGCCGATCCTGCTCCTTCGGTTCCCATATCTCGTTCTGCCGTAAAACCGGCCATGAGATCGTCTCGCGCGGCCAGGGTGGCAACGATGGTTCTTTGCGGGACTGACTCTTCGACCGTTTGCAAGTCTTCGGCGCCGGGATGCAGGAACAGATGCACATGCGCATCGATCATACCGGGCATTAGAGTGCTGTCGCCCACATCAATCACCTCAACTCCCGCGGGACGACTGACCTTTGAGCCGACTTCAGCGATTCGTTCCCCTTCAATGAGTATTTCAGCGGGAGAAAGGATCTTGCCGTTTTCGATATCCAGTAGCCGTGCCGCATGAAGCACGATGGGGTGAGAAGTGGTCGAAGTTTGTGATTTTACAAAGGGCGAGCAGATCAAGATGGAACACAGAAAAAGAAGAAAGACCGCCGATCTAGAAACGCCTGAGGTTTTCATAGCGGCGTAAATGATAACACTGGTACACGCAGAGCAGCCTCACGGGCGGACCGGGGTTGTCTTATTATCAATGTCCTCGCGAATCATTCGGATTGAACAATCAAGTTGTATCGACTTGCGCCTGAAACGAAGTAGCGAAACGCGGCATTGATCCTGATACGATAGTATGAAGCACTTGGAGGCGGGTGGATGGGTACTACTACCAAGCTGACTGTTGAAGAATTCTTGCAGCTTCCCGAGGAGCCGGGTAAACGCTTTGAATTTGATGAAGGGGATCTAATTGTGGAGGCCTCACCCACTTTTCGGCACAATGTAATTCGTGATCGCATTGCCCGTTACCTGAAAGACTTTGTCGTTGCTCACCGCTTGGGGAACGTCACGGTCGAGACTGACTTCCGGCTAAGTCCTAATGTTATTCGCAATCCTGATGTGGCGTTTATCGCGATGGAGATATTGAGCCGAATGGATGTTGATCGCTCTCCAATGGAAGGGGTTCCCAATTTGGCGGTCGAGGTGATCTCTCCGAGCAACTCAGCGCAAGACATGATGAAAACAGTACATCAGTATCTCGATACCGGCTGCCAGGCAGTCTGGATTTTTTATCCTAACTTAAAACTGGTTGAAATTCACGATGCAAACGGGATTCGTGAAGTAGCTGCTCCGGCCTCGCTTCAGGAAGATAAACTTTTCCGCGGACATCTGTTCTCGCTTCCCCTGGCTCCCATCTTCGATGAAGACATCACGAAATAAATAACAGCCTTTAGGACTTAAGCCAAACCCCGGAGGGGTGATACTATTCTGCCTCTTTCTCCATCCATGAAGAGGAGGCATCTCTTGTCTCATAGCTACGCAAGAAACGCCGCGTAGATTCTTTCGATGAGCGCGACGCTGCGACGGCCTTCGTGCCCATCGCACGCTGGTGTGCCACCATTTCTGATGGCTCCTATGAAATCTTCAATCACACGTTGATGGCCGCGAATGTCGTCCACCAGAGGAGAAGCGGCGCTCGCATTCTGGTCTGGGGATTGGTTGGTGACGGGGTTTGGCTGAGCATTTCGAAGACCGGTGGTGATCAAGAGATCGTTTTCCAAAATCACAGTTCCCTCCGTTCCCGTGATCTCCACTCGGCGCGCGTAGCCAGGATAAGCTGCGGTCGTAGCCTGCAACACACCCAAAGCGCCACTGGAGAATTCGAGAAGAGCGATGGCTGTATCTTCCGTTTGAATCGAATGCAGTAAGGTGCGCGTTCGTGCCTCTACCGTGGTTACGTCGCCGAGCAGCCACAGGAGCAGGTCCACGGTGTGCACTCCCTGATTCATCAGGGCCCCGCCTCCGTCGAGCTTCCAGGTGCCGCGCCAGCGCGAACCGCTGTAGTACTCAGGCGCGCGATACCATTTCACCTTTGCATCGGCCAGCAGCAGCTTGCCGAGCCTTCCTTCAACGATAAGTTGCTTGAGCTGCCGGATGCCGGGCCGGAGGCGGTCCTGAAAAATGACGCCTAGCTTGACGCCCGCCTTCTGGCATTCGCTAAGCAGCGCGTCCGCGCGACTGGTGGTGATATCGATGGGTTTTTCAACCAGCACATGCAGCCCTCGTTGGGCCGCTGCCATGCCTTGCTCGGCATGCAGGCCTGAGGGGCTGCCGATGATGACCATCTCCAACGATGGGTGCTTCAGAAAAGAATTTAGGTCCGTATAAGCGCTGCCGCCGAACTGGTGGCAAAGTTGCTCGATCTTCTGGGGATTCGCCCCGCAAAAAGCCACGATCTTCGCATCAGGGATCGCAGCGCAGGCGCGAGCATGTGTACTGGTTATGCTGCCTCCGCCAATCAGACCTACATGGATCGTCATGGCTGGCCCCGATTCATTGACTCCTGATTCATCAGTGAATTATTTCGGCGGCGGCGCGGTTGACGAAGGAACTGGCTGCCCGTTGGCGGTGTTTGGCTCCATCAATTCGATGCGTGTTCCGTCCGGGTCAAAGAGGTTTGCCTGGCGTTTGCCATTGACACCCACCTTGATTTCAATACGCTGAGGATAGTTCTTTCGCGCCGGACGAATCTCCAGCGTAGCCACAGCTTTCTCAATATCGGGTGTGATAAGGCATACGTGGTTCTTGACCCCCATCTCTCTGGTATCGGGCGGGTTGGCGTAGAGCATGAATTCCAAATAGTCGTCTCCATCAGGCACCCGCATATTCACCCAGCTCAGAACTTTGCCCGATGAACTGCCTCGCCAAAACTCCTGAAAGCCGAGGATGTCGTGATAAAAGCTCGTCGCCGGGGCCAGCACGCCAATGGTTACTCCTATATGCCTGATATGAGTTGAAATTCGTGTGTCCGGCAAGTACTTTCCCTTTTCACGCCGGGTCCAACTATCGGGCTCATATTGCACAATCTCCACGGTGTGGCCATCGGCATCCGCAATGTTGAAGTTAGAATTCCCAATCTTGCCTTTAGCAACTTTGTCTGGAACCTTGACGCCCCTGGATGCAAGATAGGCGCGCATGTTTTCAGCGGAGTCTGTGAAGAATGAGATGTGATTCAGGTTTCCGTCTTGCTTCGGACTTTCGGCAAACAGTTCGAGGTATTGGTCTTCGTTGATCTTGATAAAGGCGATCCGATCCGCTCCATCATCGCGTTTCAAGGTGTAGGGTTCCTGGTATCCAAGAAAGTCTTTGTAGAAGGCGCGCGCTTTCTGCAAGTCGCTCACATACAACGCTATATGGGCAACGCCCAGAATACGTGGACGCTGGGCTTCGTCTGTCGCCTGCATTGCTGCAACCAGGAACAGCAAAAAAACAGCAATTCGATTTGTGGCTCGGTTCATACAATCTAGGCGCTATGACTGGAGTACGAGTGGCTCCTGGTGCGGTTTACATAGGGCCAATCGCGACTACGAAGTAGTTTGCCGGCGTGTTGCCGATGTTCTTGATGCCGTGCTCGTCATTGGAAGCAGCAAACGCGACGGAGCCTGCTCCTAACTGGTGGCCCTTTCCATTGATCGTAATTTCGACCGTACCCTCGCGGACCAGCCAGAACTCACTGTGCTTGTGGCGGTGCGGGGGATGGGGCGATGCCCCCGGATGGAGCGTGGTCTCATGGACCTCAACTTGTTCTCCTGTTGGCATGCTGCCCTTCACAACGCTGCGGACTTCACCCGAACCATTCTGATTGGCGCGAGGCTTTAAGTCGCTGAATGGAAAAGTAGAGGAACTCAGAGTTGGAGAGTCAGGAGAACCCAAGCTTGCCGACAAAAGAACCGCAGGAAATAGTGAGCAGAGTTCGCGCCGGTCGATTTGCATGGTCAACGCTCCTTGTAGGGATTTGGTAATTGGGTGATTTGGTAATTGAAAATCAAAATCATCTAGTTTTCAGGCGGCAACGCACGGGCTGAAGTCTTTAATAGGGCTTCTTCCGCACGACCAAAGAGCTTATGGGAAAATCGTTTCTCATGTGTAACAGAAAGCCTCAGGGATAAAGCCCGATTCATTCTAAACGTCTTGCGGCACGAGTAAACTCGTGCCGAGAGAGTTTCTGGTTCACGCAACCATCCCAGCAGGGATGATTGGGCTGTTAAAGGTCTTCGGCCAAGCGCGCATTTCTCAGCCAATTCGACTTCAGGCAGGCGTCGCCGTTTTGGCTGCCTCCAGAGTTACGCGCCGTTTTTCACGATAGGCCATGTTGGCCATGTGGGCTGCGACGGCTGAGCGATAGCCGATTTCTACTGGTGCGTTGGGCTGTTTTCGGCTGCGCACGCAATCGATAAAGTTGGCCATGTGGTCCTGATTTGGAGTGTCGCCGGTCAATGCCGCGCCGTTAGTCCGGTTGGCCTTTTCCGGGTAATACCGAATTGACGACGCCGAGCGGCCAGTGACCATGTCGGTCACGTCCGCAAGATGTTCGATGGTGCCATCGCTTCCCAGGATATGTTCCCCAAGGCCATAGTGGCTGTTGCTGAAGGTAGACCGCCACGTCACGGCCAAGTCGCCAGGAAAATCAAGGGTGACTGCGATGGTATCGGGCACTTCACGGCCATCTTTTTCAGAGAACACGCCGCCTGACATGTGCGCGGCTGTGGGCAGCGGCAGATCAAGGGCACTCATGATCCACGCGATCTGGTGCACCATGTTTTCCGTGATGTTTCCGCCGGAGAACTCCCAAAACAACCGCCAATTGATGAACTTGTAGCCATCGAACGGACGCACAGACCGGCCATTCAGGAAGGCGTGCCAGTTGACGTTTTGATCAGAACAATCGTGTGGAACCTGGCGCACCCACTGGCCCTTACCGTGCGGAGTATTGCGGCTCATCCAGGATTCGACCATGGTGACCTTGCCCACGATTCCTTGCTGGATCCATTTCCTGGTGTCTGCCAAAGAGCCTGAGCTTTCATGCTGCAGCCCGATCTGCACGACCTGTTTCGAACCCTTGGCGGCTGCCAGGCATTGCTCCGCTTCGGGAATTGACCAAGTCATGGTTTTCTCGCAGTACAGATCTTTTCCTGCCGCCAGCGTATCGAGAAAATGCCGGCAATGAAGGTGGAGAGGGCTGGCCACGATGACTGCATCAATATCTTTCATATCGAGCAGGCGACGGTGGTCGTCAAGCGTCTCGAGTCCTTGAACCGACTGTTTGGCTTCATCGCATCGGCGGGAATAAATATCAGCAATCGCGGCCAGTTGAACATTGGGAACGGCCACGACCTGGCGCAGAAGTTCCTGCCCGCGTCCCCCGACACCGATCATGCCGACGCGGACGCGATCGTTGGCGCCCCACACCCGCATCGTGGGTTGAACCAGGAGGCCGGCTGTGCCCAAAGCTGCTGTCTTCATGAAATCTCGTCTGCGCATTCTATGATTTGCCATTGATGGTGCCTCCTTGGATAAGTACTTTGCTGGAATCTTGCATATACTTCCAAATCTTACAACGCCCCGGCCTTCTGGAGTTGTTGTTTCATACCGGCCCAGCTCTGCCGGGTGGATTCCTCGGGTGTTCCGGCGCCACGCCAATGTGTCTCCAGGCTCACGGCGTGGCGATATCCATCCTGATGCAGGGCCCGGAACTGCCCCACCCAATCAATGATCCCGCCTCCCACCGGCGCCCAGTCGTAGCCTTGGCCATTGGTTTTCTTGACCGCATCCTTGCAATGGCAATGACCGATGCGGTTCTTGGGCAACAGCTTGTATCCGTCAGGGAAGGGTGTTTCGCCACGGGCAGCGGCGTTGCCGGGATCCCAATTCAGCATTAAATAAGGAGAGTTGATGCTGGCCAGAAGCTTGGCTGCCTCTGCTCCCGTAGCCGTGTTGCAGGAGCCCTCATTTTCCAGAACCAGGGTGATCCCTTTTTTGCCAGCGGTGTTGGCTGCATCCATGATTTTCTGATTGATGGCCGCGCGAAACGGGGCTTGATCTTCAAGCCTCCAGAAATCAAAGCAGCGCACCCGGTCCGTGTGAAAAGCTTTCGCCAATTCAATACAGCGGTTGAGCACCTCGTCCTGCTGGTCGAAGGTAAAATCGGCATTGAACTGGTCGCGCTTGGGGCTGTATTTCGATTTTGGGGCGTCCTTCCAGTCCACCTTGAAGAGCGGACTGGCAATGTCGGTTACGCGCAGCTTGTTGCGCTCCAAAATGCGCCTTGCTTCCTCAATTTCTTTGGCGTCGAGCTTGAGCAGGTTCTTGTTCCATAGGCCCCGCAGCTCGATCCACTGCATGCCGAATTCTTGAGCAGCAACCTCGCAGGCATGGCCGAAATCCTGGGTGATTTCGTCGTTAATAACCGCAACTTTGAACGGTGAACTCATACCGTTAGCCCAAGCCTTTCTTCGAGGTATTTCTTGGAGATCACCGCCGATTCCTTTGGAGTTCGAGACTTGTCGGGCACACTATCGAGTTCCACGACCGCCCAGCCACGGAAATTGACTTTGCGTAGAGCGCTGAAAACTGCGGGCACGTCTACTTTTCCCCGGCCCAGCTCGACCCAGCGATAATTGTTTTTGCCCTCGCCGGAGCTTACCGGTTCCACGTCCTTTATATGCAGAAAGAGGAGACGGTCGCGGTAGGTATTGATCGCCTTGGCTGGATCACCGCCACCCTGGAAGTAATGGGCCACATCCAGCTCTAGTTTCACATACCGTGGATCAGCAGCGGCCAGAATCTGCTCCAGTTCTTCAGGGCGCTCGCTCAATGTCCCTATATGGTTGTGATAACCAAGCGAGATACCCAGGTCAGCGGTTCGTTTGCCGATCTCGGTGAGCACCTGCCCCAGCCGTTTGTAATCAGCGGAAGTAACCGCACGGTCCTTGGGTCTCTGGTCGGTGACCTGAAGGTAAAGTCCGCCCACATCATGCACGAACTTCGCATTGGCGGTATGTTTGGCCAGTTCGTCAGCTTCCACCGCCGAATCAATACGCACGCCGCCGCTCGATAATGCAACCATCGTGAGCTTGTGCTTCTGCAACAGTTCCTTCAGTTCGGCAACACTGAACTCCTTGATCGCATTGGCCCGCAACTGAATCCCATGAAAGCCCAGGTCTGAGATGTCGTCTATTGCTTGCCGATCGTTCCCGTTCCAGGTGATCGCGGCATATCCCAGATGAATCTCCGAAGGAGCAGCGCCGATCGGCGTGTCGAAATATGAAAGGTCCATAGGCGGGTAGAGCGGTGGCTCGACAATCGCCCACACTGGTATAGAAGATGCCATGCTTGCAGCCGCAGTAACACCCAATCCCGCCAAGAAATTGCGCCGTGAAATTCCCGATGACATATAAGCTGTCCTTAAAACGTTATCTTTGCTCCGAGTTCCATCGTGCGATTGCCGCCGACTGTGTTCTTAATTAGACCAAAATTAATGTCGCTTGCGTTGCTATTCGGTTGGTCGAATTGAGGCGTGTTGGTCAGACTAAAGGCCTCAGCACGAACCTCCATGCGTACCCGCTCTGTAACCGTGAACCGGCGGAATACTGCGGCATCGAGATTGAAGAATCCGGGGCCGGCAAATGCATATCTTGGAACATTACCCAGCACGCCGTTGGCGGTCACTTGCTGAAAAGCCGAGGTATCAAACCATGGATTGGTGTCGATGCCACCCAGCACGTGGAATGCCCCTACCTGATTAGGTGTCTGACGGGTGCCGGGCGCGTTGAGCGAATTGCCGTTGGCGGAAAAGTCCAGCGGCTTGCCGCTCATTAATGTGAGAACGTTGCTGACCTGCCATCCGCCAGCGATCCAGTTTGCCCATCCTGATTGCAGGAACGGCTTGCCTTTGCCGAAAGGCAGCTCATATACGGAGCTTGTTACAAAGGTGTGGGTCCGGTTGTAGCTGGCCACTGAATAGTTGCTCCGGAAGTCGAGATAGTTGAATACGGTGCCTCCATCACTGCCGCCATCGGACCTATACGCGAGGGACTTGCCAAAGGTATAGGAGGCAGTTACGAGGAGGCCGTTACTCCATTTCCGGCTCAGTTTGGTTTGCAAAGCATCGTAGTTGGAACTTGTTCCGAGGTAGAGGAAATTGGTGCTGCCGGTGCGTCCAAATTGCTGGCAGAGCGGCTCCACACTGCAAACCTTCGGGAGCAGGTTCCCGTTGGCATCGACTCCGGGCGCGGTGGCCGCATTGAGATCATACTGC
The DNA here is from genome assembly GCA_035940535.1 of Candidatus Angelobacter sp. GTDB lineage: Bacteria > Acidobacteriota > Terriglobia > Terriglobales > Acidobacteriaceae > Angelobacter. The sequence continues at coordinate 7,357 of DASZEU010000385.1, read as the reverse complement.
TGGGGTATGCGTGTACCGTGATTTCCAACGTAGGAGACAGTGGCCACGAGGTTGTGAGGCAGAAGGCGCTCTACCGAGAGGTTCCATGCTTCCACATAAGGCTGCTGGAATTTTTGGTCCACCACGAAATAGCTATCCCCTGAATTGGGCGTCACGATGCCATTGGCTGGAACCGCGACCGTGGTCGGCGGGGGGAATCCGAGCGTCAAGTTTGTGGTGGCCGGTTGGAAGCTATTCGGCTGGGGGAAGCTATTGGCCTGCCGCACCGGGAAATTAAAGGCGTAGTTATTGTTGGGGAAGGGCTCATAACTGATTCCAAAGCCGGCGCGTACTACGGTGTTTTCTGTCAGCCGGTAGGCCGCGCCAAGGCGCGGCGCAAAATAGTGGTAGTAGGTCTCTCTTCCGAGGTTGTCGGGATTGCCGCCTATCCCAGCGACCACCAAAGTATTGTTGGCAGGGTTGTAGTTCGAATAGCCACCAGCACTGCGCGGAGAAGGAGGAAGGTAAAGCTCCCAGCGGACGCCGCCCGTCAATGTCAGTTTGCGGCTAAGCTGCCATTGGTCCTGGAAAAAGGTGAATACTTCGTTCTCGCGCCATGATCCGGAGATGACCGAAACGTCGCGGCCTACGGTTGTAGGTACGTTCAGGAGCAATGCCGCGAAACTATTGGCCAGACTGGTTTTTGGACTGGCTCCACCGGCATTCAGCGAAGTGGGGCCAGTACCGAAAGTAAATGCGCCGCGCGGCCCGAAAGTTTGGGCCTGAACCAGATCATCGCGCAGCCGCCGGATCTCTCCGCCCCACTTGAAGCTATGGTTGCCGTGGGTCTTGGTCCAGGTGCTGGCAAGGCTGATGTTGGTTTCGCCACGGTCCCAGGGCATGGAGGCTGAATACCCAACCAACGGATTATTGCCGTTGATTCCGGGAATAATGATGCTGGTCAGACCACTGGTGAAGCCGTTGAGGTTGACGCCCGGAATACCGATCGCATCTGAGGCGGTGCTGCCGCTATCGGCATTGAGCGCAACGTTGTGGTAGTGGCTCAAACCAATTCGGGTTTCAGCAACCAGCGTGGGCGAGAACAGATGCGTGTGAATCAACGCGACGCTATGCACGGTTTGGTTACCGGTTCCCTGAAACCCAGCTTGCCCCGGGCCGCCGGCCAAACCGAAGACCGGCTGCTCATCACTGCTTTGTACCGCGCGGCTGAAGCGGAATGCCAAGCGGTCATTCTCTGTGCGGTTGTAGTCCAACTTGGTGTCAAACGAAGTTGTATTTCTCAGGAAGCGCGTAGTGTTCTGGAAGTTGTTGGTGAATCCAGGCAGGTTCGCATGAGGAACCAGTGCAAGGAGTTTCTGGGCAATCGGATTGATTCGCGACGGATCAATCACATTCGGCTGGCCGTTAAAAGAAAGCTGGGTACGGCCCGCTCCCGTTGCCGAGCCGGTCTTCGGATCATAGATGTTGCAATCGGTCGGCTTTGCCTGACAGGTCGCCAGGCTCTTAATGTCCCGGAAATCGCCGTTGCGAAACGCGTCGGTAGGCACAGTAAACAGGTTGAACCGCCCACGAAGGTCGTCAATCCGCAGAATGTCTCCGAAGAAGAACAACTTATTCTTAATGATGGGTCCGCCAATGGTGCCACCATAATAATTGTACGTGGAGCGCGGGAACGGGCCTGGGGGACGATTGAAGAAATCGCGAGCGGCCAAGGCACTCACGCGGTTGAATTCGTAGGCGGAGCCGTGCAAGTCATTAGTTCCGGATTTGAGAGCAACATTGGTTACTGCCCCGCCCACGCGACCGAATTCGGCGAGATAGTCGCTGGTGGTCACGTCTACGGTTTGGATGGCTTCTGCTGGAGGCACATAAATCTGAAGCAGTCCGGTGCGCTCATTATCGTCCACACCCTCTATCAGAAGGTTGTTGAACAACCGAGATTGGCCATTGACTTCCGTTGAAAGGGCATCCTGCGCATTGAAGAAGGTCGAGTGCTCGCGATGAGCGCGGGTGGTGCCGGGAACCAGGTTCAAGAGGTTCTGGAAGTTGCGATTCGTACCCAAAGGAAGATCAGTCACCTGCTTGGTCTCGATCTTTTGAGTCACGTCCGCACGGTCGGTCTCGAGAAGCGGCGTCTGGGCCACTACTTCAATGGACTGGTCGGCAGCGCCGGGCTGAAGGGTTACGTTGACACGAACGTCGCTGTTGACCTGAACATCGATTGCAGTGCGCACTGCTTTTTTGAAACCGTGTTCCTCCACCGTCACTTCATATTGACCGGGAGGAAGATCGACAAATTCGTAGTTTCCGCTGGAGTTCGTCACGGTGGTGCGAACCAGCCCGGTTTTGGTTTCAAGGATTCTGACCTTGGCATCAAGGATCACCGCGCCACTGGAGTCGGTGACCGTTCCCAAAAGTTTGGCATTGACTGCCTGTCCCATCATGACGCCCGAAGCGATCAGAAGCACCAAAGCAATTGTCAGGATTATAAATACGCGGCCCTCAAGTTTCATACGAAACCTCCTGGTGAGACCTTCCGGCGAGGCAAGGTACTCCCGCCATGAGTTCTATGTCAAGTTTTTTGTCTCACCAGATGAAACACATATTTTCCCGAGCCAAGGCATTGGGTAATTGCGTATTTTGGTAATTGGGTAAATTGAAAAACCAAAAAACAGCAGCAGCGTGCGAAAATCTGCGGCCTGCTTCGATGCAGCAGTGACAATCACAAACTTCGCGCTTGATATCGCTTTTGGCAATGGAAGGCTTTCGACATGGTTGTCAATTACCCAATTACGCAATTACCCAATTCTTGGCTATCCTTTTATTTTCACAACCGCAGAGACTTGAATTTCAATGGATGAAATCATAATGAATCACTCTCGCACTCTATTCCTCTCTCGCAGAGACTTCTTAATGCAGGGCGCGATGCTGGCGGCAGGCGCTACGGCGTCTGGGCTGGTTTTTCGCGGAGACCAAAAATCCAAGCCTCGTGCAGCTCTGGATGTGGCAGCCATTGACCGTTCGCGCATCTTGAAGGCTGCGCAACGCTATCTTGCCGAGGGCCCAATTACGATCACCAGCTCTTTCAGCCCGCGCAATCCTGGGGGCAAGCATGACTACTTCTCTGAGGGAGACTACTGGTGGCCCGATCCAAAGAATCCAAACGGCCCATACATACACCGCGACGGTAGGTCGAATCCTGAGAATTTTACCGGCCATCGCCACGCTCTCATCCGGCTCAGTGTGCAGGTTCCCGCCCTAGCCGCCGCATGGCTGCTCACGCGCGATGAACGTTATGCCCGCCATGCGGTCAAGCATCTGCGGGCGTGGTTCGTGGATGATGCCACTTTGATGAATCCGAACCTTGAGCATGCGCAGGCAGTGAAGGGCCACGATCTTGGCCGCAGCATTGGAGTGATTGACACGATTCATCTTGTGGAAGTAGCGCGAGCCATAACAGCCCTTCATGGTTCCAAGGCGCTTACCGAACAAGACACTCAGCGGTTGAATCATTGGTTTGTTCAGTACCTGACTTGGCTGACCACATCTGAGCATGGCCAGCAAGAGCGTGAAGCCAAAAACAATCATGGAACCTGCTGGGTCATGCAGATGGCCGAGTTCGCCCGCTATACCGGCAATCAGCAGCTTACTGACTATTGCAGCAACCGATTCAAGACAGTGCTGGCGCCCACCCAGATCGCACCCGACGGCAGCTTTTCTCTGGAGTTGCAGCGCACCAAGCCCTATGGCTACTGCTTGTTCAACCTGGATGCAATGGCCACGGTGTGCCAGATTCTCTCCCACGCTCAAGACAATCTGTGGAGCTATGAGACGGCCGATGGCCGAGGCATGAAAAAAGCAGTGGCCTGGATGTTTCCGTTTATCGCGGACAAGAAGAACTGGGCATCGCCGCCCGATGTTGAATACTTTGATCAATGGCCAGTGCGCCAGCCGAGCCTGCTCTTTGCCGGCCTTGCCTTTTCCCAACCTGAGTATTTGCACTTGTGGAAGAGGCTCAACCCCGATCCTGCCGTCGATGAGATCGTCCGTAATTATCCGGTTCGCCAGCCGGTGTTATGGCTCAAGGGGAATTTTTGATTTATAACTTGTAATTTCTAATTGCTTGTCCCATGAGAATTCTCACTTCCGATGAAGTGCGCCAGGTTGCACGGGAGGCGTTAAGCCGACCTGATATGTCTGCGCTGGCCCTGATGCAGCGCGCTGGCTATGCCGTGGCCCAATTTTGCGTCTCAAACTTCAAGTTCAAGTCTGTGTGTACAATCTGCGGCCAGGGTAAGAATGGCACCGACGGATTAGCTGCGGCCGGGGCGCTTCGGGGGATTGCTACAGATATCTTCGTAATCATTCTGGCAGAGAGCATGGAGGAACTGGGAGCTGATGCGGCACCCATAATCGCTGCTTTTGATCTCCAGCCTTTGTGGATCGCAGACGAAGCAGATTTCGAGACCGATGCGGTTCGGGAAGCGCTGAGTGCCGATCTGGTTCTCGATGCCATCGTGGGCGCCGGCTTCAAGCCTCCGTTGCGAGGGCTGGCCCAAAGAGCAGTGGCAGCCATCAATGACGCGCCAGGAACAATCGTTTCGTTGGATTTGCCTTCTGGTGTTGATGCAGACAGCAGGACACCGGCTCATGAGCGCTCCGACGACATCATTTTTGCGCAAGGGATCATCGCTTTCATCGCACCCCGGCCAGCTCATGTTTTTGGAGAGCTTACCTCCGGCCCAATCGCGGTCAGCGAGCTTGGCATCCAGCCGGCCCTCGTTCCCAACCAGATCAACTTGAACGTGATCACCGGCCAGGAGGTCGGCATTACGATTCCGCCTCGTCCGAGTGAAGCGCACAAGGGGCAGTTCGGTAATGTGCTGATGATTGCCGGGGCGCTGGGCCAGGAGGGAGCGGCAAGCCTTGCGGGAATCGCCGCGCTGAGCACCGGCGCAGGTTTAGTAACAGTTGCATGTCCTAAGTCAATCCAGGCGACCGTCGCGGGCTTCTCCCCGGTCTTGATGACGGAGGGTTTGCCGGAAACGGACGAGGGCACTATCTCGATTGAAGCAATTCTCAAAATCGAAGCGCTACTCACCAGAAAAGATGTCGTCGTTCTTGGGCCGGGACTCTCACGCCATTCAGAAACGGCAGAATTTGTTCGACAACTGGTAGCGCGCTGCCGCTTGCCGCTGGTGCTGGATGCAGATGGCCTGAATGCATTTGAGAGACATTACGACGAACTCAAGCGTTCCGGCGAGCCTTCGACTATCCGAGTTCTTACTCCTAGTCCGGGAGAGGCAGCTCGTCTCCTTGGCGTGTCTGCTAGCGACATCCAGGCGGACAGGCTGGAAGCAGCGCAGCGCATCTCCCGCGAAACGGGCTGCTGTGTTGTATTGAAGGGATGGAGAACTGTGGTGGCCGGCGTGTCGGGCGAAACATGGATCAACATGAGCGGCAATCCGGCAATGGCCAAGAGCGGTTCGGGAAGCGTGCTCTCCGGCGTGATGGGCGCGGCGCTGGCTCGGCATATAGGCAACCGGCAAGAACATGCATCATCTTTGCTCACGGACATCAGCGTGGCAGCAGCGGTACATCTGCATGGACTGGCAGGAGACTTTGCCCGCGATGCGCTCCATGAAAACGCTGTGCTGGCGACTGACTTGCTGGAAGAGCTGGCCGCGGCATTCCGGGATTGCGACCTTCAAACGGATCGAGGATTGTTCTATCTGAAGAAGTGAATGCCACAACCAAAAGCAAAACCGATCACGGAGACGCGGAGGCACGGAGAAAACCACAATGAATTTTTGCCGCTGATATACGCTGATTAACGCTGAAAAACCAAGATCAAAACTAGATTGAAGTAGACTGCGCAGTCGTTTTGACAAGCGAAGACATTCTGCTTCAGTATATGGTTTTAATAAATTTCCAATCAGCGTTTATCTGCGAAATCAGCGGCTAGTTTTGTTTGACTTGGGTTTCTCCGCCTTTTATTTGACTGTGAGGCCGATTGTTGCTGCATGAGCTACGGAGCCGTTTTTGCCCTGCACGGTGATTTTGCCGTAGGTTCCTGGTGTTGTGCTTGGGGAGATCTGGATGGTCAATGTTGCTGAGGCCGAGCCTTTTGATGGAACTGTTACCGCTGGGACCGACCAGGTTGCGGTCAATTCTGGAATCTTTGGCACATTCAACGCTGCTGGAGTTACGATTCCTTCGAAGCCATCGAGGCTTGTGAACGTCACTTTGTAGCGCGTTGCCTGCCCCGGAGTAATCGTTTGGCTGGAAGCATCAACAGCGACACTGAAATCTCCTGAGCCACTATACGACAGCGCAGTTGAGGCGCCGGTGGCATTGTCGCGCAGTACATCATAGTATGTGCCGAGTTGCCGCAGCAGAAATGGGCCATCGATATAAGCGCCGGCATTGTTGACGTTGAATGAAAACTGGTGGACCGTTCCATCCGGGAAGGTGGAGACATCCGTCACCGATTCTCCGGCTGTTGCCATGCCTGTAATGCCAACTTGGGTTACGCCTACGGTGGGATGAGCCGGTGAAAATGTCGCGGTGATCATCTTGCGAGGCGCGCCTACCGTCAGGCTAGCTGAGGATGAAGCAGCGTGAGTTACCGCCCCGCTCGATCCTTTGAAAATAATCTTTTCGTAAGTACGAGCAGGCGTGCTTTTCAAAGTCTGAATGGTCAATGTAGCTGATGCCGATCCGTTAGGGGGCACTTTCACATCCAGCGCAGACCACAAAGCGACTGCCCCAGACACCTTGTTCCAGTTCAGCGCCGACGGAACCACGACTCCGCCAAAACCAGAAATGCTAGTGAAGGTCACGGTGTAGTTGGCGGCATCGCCGCCCGCGATTGTCTGGCTCACAGGATCAATAGCTACGGTGAAGTCACCAATTCCACTATAGGAAATAGGGATGGACGCGCCTGTAACGCTATCCCGAAGAACGTCATGGTAAATACCGAGTTGTTGCAGCACGAACGGTCCGTCTGTGTATTCCCCGGCGCTGTTGGCGGTGAACGAGAATGTGCGGACCTTGCCATCCGGGAAAGTGGAGGTGTCGGTTAGCGTTGCGCCGGGACTGGCCTTGCCTGTAATGCTGACCTTGGTTACGCCCACTGTGGGATGAGCCGGAGAAAATGTGGCCGTGATACCGGGCGTTGCAACCGGGTGCGAGTGCAGCACCAAGATACATGCCATGAATAGAGCACAGACGCTATTCAAACCCGCTGGCCTCGACGCCAACCCATTCTCTTGCGGGCAGATGATGTCATCGTCTCCCGGTCAACGATGCGGTTCAATTTCATTTTGATGAAGCTGTTGATGCTCTTCAACTCCAC
>DASZEU010000384.1:0-14135 GCA_035940535.1 Candidatus Angelobacter sp. | reverse complement strand
CTGGGAATGCAGCGCACCTGCCAGTTCTTGGCGCTGGCGTATAAAAAGTAGTGGCTGGCGAGAGCGCCACGCTGGACAAAATCGGGGAACAGCGGAACGTGCAGCATCCAGTTGCCGCTCATCAGGTTGACGGTATCCAGGTTGCTCCCATCGTGGGAGCCGTAATATTTGAAGCCGTTTTCCAGGTTGGGCTGCGTTTGGGCGAATGCCGGAGCAGTAACCGCCAGAACCAATATGAATAAGAGCAACGACAATCTACGCAAATTCACATCCATCTCCAGGAGGCTCCGTTTACTGATCCCAGCGGTTTGCCGTCTTCTAAAGAACGTTCAATTTTTCTCAAAATTGTCAAAACGTGGTGAAACTCAATACCTAACGAAACCAATCCATTGACAGCCATTCCGCACAAAGCTCCGCCCGAAGCGGCAAAAACAGTTTGAAAACGTCGGAGCCCAGGTAGAACGAACAGCAGAAGTTTCTTGCTGCGAATCAACAACCACCGACGAAAGGCACTTCCTCCACCGGAGATGAAATGGAGTGGTGAGAATTCTTATAAATTATGCGTGTTGGTTTTTGCAAGCTCGTGCAGAAATAGTAGATACAGGAATGGCAGTAAGAGTAGCTTTTTGGCCTTTGCTTCGGGGTGCTGAAAAAAGCGCACCGGCATTGCCGGTGCGCTTAAGGAATCATAACTGACTTCGAAGTTAGAACAACAGCTTCATGGCGAACTGGAGTTGCCGTGCTGAACCAGAATCGCCTACTGGGAAGCGAGTACTGCTGATGACGCCGAACGTGGGGCTCACGATGAGAGGATTCGTAGCACTTTGAGGTTGCGTCTGGTCTCGGAGAACAAGTTGCGCTCCGCGCCCTGGTTGTCCAAAGTTCGGATGGTTGAACAGGTCAAACGCTTCAATGCGGAACTCATGAGAAAACCGCTCCGAGATCTTCGTCCGCTTGATTATCGAGAAATCCACGTTATTAAATCCGGGGCCAATGATCACGTTGCGGCCAAAGTTGCCAAAGTGCAGGCCACCAGCCGTAGGCAGGGCGAATGAAGCGCCATTGCAGGAGGGCGCGTTGGCGACTTTCGTGGGATCGCAAACCAATGGGGCGATCCATTGAATACCGCCATTTGCTGTTGGCTGGTTCACGATTTGAATTGCTCCGATTTGATCTGGCCTTAAGGTTGCTACGCCCGTAAGCCCCGAAAGGCCGGTGTCGACAAGGTTGACCGGATTGCCGCTCTGGGACTGGATGATGCTTCCTAACTGCCATCCGTCAAAGAGACGGTTGTGGCGGAAAGAAGGCACCGAATAGATAAAGTTCATAGAGAATCGGTTGCGAGCATCGTAATCGGACAAAGCTTTGTCGCCAGCAATATTGAAGCTGTTCTGAATGTTGACGGCCTGTCCATTTTGCGAAGTGTAATCCAGCGACTTGGAGTAGGTGTAGGAGGCATTGAACTGCAATCCATGCCATGCGCTCAGATTGGAGGTGATCCACAGAGCGTTGTAGCTGGAGTTGCCGTTGCTAACATTGTCGGAAACATTGCCGAGAGTCTGGGGCGTGGATGAACCAGGAACCATGACCTTGAAAGGACGCACACCATTGATCAACTGGTTCAGGTTCTCGCGAGTACGCAGGTCCCTTCCTACAGAACCGAAGTAACCGACCATAATGCTCCACTTGCTAGCGAGCTGTTGCTGAATGTTCAAGTTATACGACTGGATGTACGAGTTCTTGAAATTTGGATCCACCACAGTAGGTGATATGCCCCCAGCGGCGGCAGCGCTCAGCAGATTCGAGTAAGTCGTGGTCTTGGTGTTGCCACCGATGAAAACCTGGGGATTACCCAACGGAGGATTGTTGGTCAACCCGGTCACAAGGTTGGTGATCGGCTGATCAGTCAGCCAAGCATAGCCTGAACGAACTATCGTCTTACCGTTCCCGAACAGGTCCCAGGCAAAGCCGAGGCGGGGTTGGAAATTTAAATTATTCTGCTTATAGGGAGAGGAGGTAAATGTCAGCGCTCCTAATCCTTGATTCGTCGCCGTTGGCGTGCCCGGCGCCGCATTCACAACGGCAAAATTCACGAAACGATTCAAAGCTTCACTGGGCGTTTGGTTCCAGTCATAACGCAGTCCAAGCTCCATGGTGAATCTGGAGAAGAGCTTCCAACTGTCCTGAGCGAAGAAGCCCAGCTCTCCGGTGCCAATTCGGCTCGGATTGTTGCCGGGGCTAATGGTGAAGCCGTTGGGAGTGCCATTGATGAATTGATTAACGTTGAGGAAAGTGAGCGATCCAATGTCGCCGTTGAAGTTGTTGTTGTAGAAACGCCGGAACTCCCCACCGAACTTGAACGAGTGCTTGCCGTGAAGGTAATTCAGCGTATCGGAAAGCACTGCAGTCGTATCGCCACGACCTTGAGGAAAGCCGGTGGGGCCGCCGAGGTTGATATCGGTGCCCGAAATCGAGATTTGAGGCAATCCGGTCGGGCCGCTCAGCCCATCGATAATACCGAGGCTGGAGGGATCCTGCTTCGCATTGGGCGAAAAAGTGATATGGATGCGGTTGAAGCCCAGGCGGACTTCGTTGACCAGGTTGGCCGAGAACGTTTGATCGACGCTAAAGGTAGCGATCTGCCGCTTCGACTCCCGCGTATCGCCAAAGCCGGGAAGGCTATTTCCCTGCAACGTGGGTTCCTGGCGCAGATCGTGCTGGCCTGCATAGTAGCCGTGCAGCCGAATATTCGAAGTGAGGTTATGGCTGATATCTGCAGTCCCCTGATCGATATCCACGGGCGCAGTGGCGGAACCAAGAAAACGGGTCCGGGTTGGGTCGTTGGCTGAAGGAATTAGCTGGAGCAGTTTTACACTTGTGGGATTGCCGGTTGTAACTACCTGCTGACGTTGCGCGTCAGTGAGCACCACGGAATTCAGGGTAAGCCCCTGGCGCTGACGAAGACCTTCATAGCTCAGAAAGAAGAAGGTCTTGTCCTTGACAATCGGACCACCAAAGTTGGCGCCGAACTGGTTCCGCTTGAACGGAGACTGCAGCGCGGGAGAAGTATTGAAGAAGTTTCTGGCATCGAAGGCGTTGTTGCGCAGGAACTCAAAAAGCTCTCCGTGATAGGCATTGGTGCCGGAACGGGTGGCGATATTCACAATCGCGCCAGAGTTGCGGCCGTATTCGGCGCTGTAGGTTGAGTTATCAACCTTAAATTCCGAAACCGTGTTGATGGACGGTTGGAACGTGATCTGGTTCTGCACCATGTCGTTGAGGTTGATACCGTTCACCATGAAGTTCACGGTGTCTTCACGATTGCCGGCCGTATTGAAGGCGAAGGAACCCTGGCCACGCAGAGGAGCGGTTAAGAAGCCATTCTGCGGGGGAGTCACGGAACCGGGAATCAGAAGGCCGAGGTCAACAAAGTGCCGTCCATTGAGCGGAATCTCCTGCACTGTACGCTGGTCGATGGATTGGCCGACCGTCATGGTAGTTGTTTCAATCAGGGGCGAAGTGGCCTCTACGGTAACGACCTCGGTGGAGTTGGCGATCTTCAGGTTAAAGTTCTGGACCGAGTTCTGGCTCACCGCCAGCACCAGATTGTTGGCCTGCTGGGGCTGGAAGCCCGCCATCTGAATTTCAACGCTGTAATTCCCGGGCGGAAGAGCAGGAACTTCATAGTCACCGCCGGAGTTGGTCTGGGTGGTGCGCTCAATGCCCAGCGCGGCATCCTTTACGGTTACCTTGGCGCCGACCACAGCCGCGCCGGTTTGGTCTGTGACAGTACCTTTGATACTGGCGGTAGTTTGGGCATAAGCCGCCACCGTGAACGCCATCGTCAGCAGTAGCAGCATCCATTGGGGAAAGGACACCTTTTTAGACATCTAACTCCCTCCTAAAATTACAGAACAGCAGATTGGTGAATGAAGTAGCCGTCGAAGGTTGATCCCGGTGTCAGCCAGAAGCTACTTTAATGTCGAACGACTAAAGATTCTTACTAGCATTCTGAATTCCAGGAGGAAGTATATCTATTTTCAATTCTTTACGATTCAGAGTGGCTAGGATATTCCAAATTCCATAGCCACGAGAGAAGGCAGTCTACTGATATCGGGAACCCAACGAGGAAAGTCTTGTGGTTGGCTCAGTAAACCGGCTCTAACCCAGGAGAGAGTCGCCCAAAATCTATCAAAGACCCAAATCAAAGATCAGCGAACCTGCATGGATGAATTCTGATTCATCCGCGGTCGTAAGTTCGACCTGCTGGGGTCGCTGTTTATATCCATACTCAGAGGCCGCTGGAGCACCATTTCCAGCGAGGTGCCGGTTGGAAGGCGCACCTCCTGCCCGCGGGTCGCCAACACTTTGATTAGGCCCACGCCCGCGCCAATGCCGCCGCCGATGCCCGCTCCCTTGAGAGTTCCTGTGGCCAAGCCCCCAATGGCGGTGCCTCCTGCTGTGGTTGTGCCGATGGTAGCGGCATCTTTGCCTTTCTGACCATTGGCCTTTACCGTACCTTCCTTGTCCGCCACGCTGCTATTTTCAGCACCCGGAGTATTCTGGAGCGCGCCTGGGAGTTCCACCGTATAGCCGTTGGGGAAAATCAGCGTGGTGAAGTGGACCTGTAGTTCCGCTCTGCCTTTAATCCTTCCCGAACGCTCGACCCGGGTAATGCGTCCTTTGACATAGGTTCCGGCGGGGATAGCCATCGTGTTATCAATGGTTACCGGGAAGCTGGTCTCGCAATAGACGCCGTCGCCCACACGTGCGCTGTGGGTATCAATGGGGCTCTTCAAGTGGAGCAGAACCGTGGTTCCAGCGGGCACGGTGATTTGCCGGTTCGAAGCTTGGCCGGAGCCATCGTTGGACTGAGCATTGACTTGGGCACGCGCTCCTATTACGAGCGTGGCAGCGACTAACAGAGGGAGAATACGGCTCATTGGACAACCTCTCTGCCTTTGATTGTAGTACTCCTGCGGGTGCGAGCGTACCTAAACTTTTCAAAGATTTGCAGCCCCGGGGCAGGACTTCCCTGGTGAAAGAACGTCACGTCAGGGCGTTTCTTGCCATCTATTTTGCTGGAAACCAGCTTGCGACGGCCCCGATTCTTCGGCTGGATGGCGGGCTTATTCCGATCCGACTACGCTCTCTTGGGCAGAAGCTAGGGTCTCCGGCTCGACCAGATCCAGCCGAACCTTCTCTATGCCTCGATGAAAATCCAGCATCCTGGCCGCCCCGTAGCTGAGATCAAGGATGCGGTTCTTCACATAAGGCCCTCGGTCATTGACCCGGACGATGACCCACTTGCTGTTATGGAGGTTCGTGACCTTAATCAGGCTTCCCAGCGGAAGCTGCCGGTGGGCGGCAGTCATTTCAAACATGTCAAAATCTTCACCGCTGGCGGTGGCCCGTCCGTGGAAGCTCTTCCCGTACCAGGAGGCGTTGCCTACCTGATAGGCATGGTGGGGAGGTTTAGAAGTCTTGGATGTTACCTTGGTCTTGGACCGGTCGAGGTTTGGTACCGGAGCCGCCCCCACGCTGGCCACCAGGATTAAGGTCGCCATCAAGATGGAGATTACTCGGTTCATTGATACTTCCTTCGCAAATACAACTGGGGGATTTACGACAACTCGTGCCCTCTAATTGTATGTATTTGAAGGACAAAAGAGCAAACCAGATTTTTTGCGCTCAAAACAAAAGTGTTGCTTTTTTGCCACGGGCGTGTTAGATAATTGCCCTCCAGAGCCAGGACAATCACCCTAACACTGATTGAGTTTCAGATGCCGGTGTGCATCGAGGGCGTTGCATTGATGCAGCCATTAGTTCTTAGCCCTTGGTTCTTAGCCAGGACTTTTAGCTTCTGGCTCCTAGCTTTTAGCAGAAAAGTCCCTCCGCCGAAGGCGAAACGGGCTCCTTGCCGCTACCTGCAGCCGGGCGGGTTCGTTCCACAGTCGGTTTTACCGATTTTCATGCGCTACGCCGCTACGACTTGGGGGCAGCGTGTCTCCACGACCCCTTGTTTGGGGTTGACCCAGGCTTGATCCCTGACCCAATACCCCACGCCTGCTTCCCCGATAGCCCTTAAGAGATGCGCCGAATCAACCAAAAACCTCCCGAAGATCTCGTATGGGTGATGCAAAGATGCCGTGAGAAGCTCGTTTCTAACCACTGGCGGCTTTTTCTGCCTTCACCATTCTGACTTCATGGCTCGAGGAATCTTGCTGCCCTGAGTTACTCCAGCAGAAGCTGAATTGGACAGGGACGGTTTGATCGGCACGGGTCTTGATGTCCACGAAGTTGATACCAAGTCCGCTTTCAATGGCCGTAGATTCATTTGCGGTCGCTCCGCCGTCGAGCGACCAGCGTAGCAGAAACTGGCCGGGAGCCTGGATCCGCAGGGTCTTTCCTGCAGCCATGGTCCCTACCCGCCGATGGAACTTCCATATTTCCAGGTCTTTGCGCCCGCGATTGCCGAGATAGCGCTCCGCAACCAGAGGCAACTGGTCGAATACTTTCTGGTCCCGAATGGAGCGCAGCAGCTTCACATACTCGGCATGGGCCCATACTAGCGGCATGGCTGAGCCGCAAGGCTTTCCAAAAAACATGAAGGCCGAAGGGATGTCGGGCTGGTCCCAGATCTGTTCCGGCAGCATGAAACCGCGACCGGCACAGATGGCAAACTTTTCCATGGCCGTGACCAGCGGACGGACCTCGCGGCCGGCAGCCAGCTCATAGTGAGCGCGCTCCCCGGTCAGGAGCGGCCAGGCCCGGCCTTCGCCATGCCCGTTGTAAGGTTTGCCGTCCGCTTGGGGGCCATAGCCATCGTGGTTGTAGCGACGCCAGCACGGACCATAAGGTGTATCCACTTTAAGCACAGCATCAACCACCTTTAGCGAGGCTTCCATAAGCGGGTCTCCGGATTTACGGATACCGTAGCGAACCAGTTCCAGGAAGCCAGCGTCCACCACGTCCTTGGCGGGGAATCTGTTGAGTTCATCGTGATGGCGGTTGGCAATGGACAGAGTTTCCGAATTCGGATCCTCAGAATGCGAGTGATCGTCAACGCCGATGGGGAGAATGCGTATGTAGTGCCGCTTTATTTCCGGGTGGAGGATCCCCTGGGTGGTCACCGTCCAGCTTTCAATGTGCGATTCCAGAAAATCGGCATAATCTTCGATGAATTTCGCCGTGTGCTCCTCCCCGCGCTGGCGGCTGAAATCGGCAGAACATATCAGGGCGGCAATGCAAGCGGCCAGGGTAGAGGGCGAGTATCCAGAACTCTCTTCCCATCGTTCCTGAGGTGTCTTGGGGCCGTTTTGGAGCAGGTAACCGGTTGCGGCTTTTACCAGGGAGCAAGGATCAAAATCTTCCAGAGCATCGGCCTTCCACAGTCTCCAGGCAAGCATGATGGGAAAGGCCACTTCATCTAACTGCATACCCGGCCAATAGGGCCTGCCGTCGACCCAGAAGTTTTGCGGAAATGAGCCATCGGATTGTTGGGAACAGGCCAGATAAATCAAAGCTCTGAGCGCGGTGCGCTTATGCCCGCAGGCCAGCAGACCGGTTGCGGTGTTTACCATGTCTCGGGTCCAGACCAAGTGGTAGCCACCCAGATTATCGTCACCGGTCACGTCACCCCAGGGAATGCTGGCGGAGGCAATGAAGGCCCCGGAAAAGGTCTTATCTTCGTGGGCCAATAGCACATTGCTGCTGGCTGAATATAAACGCCCCTCATCGCTGGAGAATTTCCCCAGAGGCTCCAGCTTCTGGCGCACTCGCTGCCATTGCTCAACAAATCTTTTCTGGTAGCGAGGAAACGGCAGGGCAAGAACTTGGGTAAGAATGGCCGTGGGGGCATGGAGGCTCTCGCCGAAGGCAATGCCCAACGTAAATTCATTTCCTTTGCTCAGGTCAATCTCGCCCATCACCGCGATATTGCCATGCTCGGCGCGATCAAATTCCCAATCCATTTTGAAATTCTGGTGCAGGTCTTGCCAGCCATCGCTTTTGCCGACAAAACCACAGGAGCTTCGAGAAAAGCCGCAATCGCAGCCCAGAGCCATGTAAGTGTCGTTTTTCCAGCACAGCAGGATCTGGCGTCCGGCAACCTCCATCTTTTTGGCCGAATTATCCCAGCCACCAATCTCGAGATGGGGGGCAAGCAGAAAATAGAGATGGAGCTTCCCTTGCCACTCTTTGGAGACCTCAAACCTGGTATGCACCAGCACACATGCTTGATACGGGTCGGTAATTATTTCTTTGATGATCTGGTAGCGCCCTTTTGGATCGGAACTGGTAACACGGTAGCCAAGAGCTTCGGGCGCAATAAGCTCAACGTGACTATCCAGATCGCGCTTTTCTTCATCAAAGAATGTCTTTCCGTCTGAGACCAGAAACTGTGCATCCCGAATCTGGGGACGGTCAATCCTGGGATAGTAAATTTCAGTGAGAATCCCCATCGACAGCGTGAACCAGACTTTGCTGGCTTGGGAATAAGCTGTGCCGACACCATCCTTTGAACCGGGAGACCAAGTGGGGGGTATCCCAGGATGGCCAAATGCCAAAGAACCAGAACCAAAGTCGCCGTTATTCATATTACCTACCGGGGTTCACAATAAACGGGGTGACGTGGAGATGCAA
The DNA here is from genome assembly GCA_035940535.1 of Candidatus Angelobacter sp. GTDB lineage: Bacteria > Acidobacteriota > Terriglobia > Terriglobales > Acidobacteriaceae > Angelobacter. The sequence goes on along the minus strand of DASZEU010000384.1, from coordinate 5,492 downwards.
GGAAAACAAGTTGCCGCTGATTCCGCTGATGAGCGCGTGATCGTGAAGACGTTTAAAAGAATTTCTTGGGTTTTCTCGAGTAACGGATCGAATGCGCCTGCACTCGCTATACACCTTCGGCCCCTTGTTCCTAGCCAAAGACCTGTGTTAAACCAAGCTCCGTAGCCCATGCAAACTCCTAGCGAGTCCGAGTTTATTGAGGTCAGATCTCCGATTGACCGTTTCAAAGAACAATGGGAGAAGCAGCCGGGAGCGCTCAATTTCCTGCGCCAGGTCAGCGTTATCAATCAAAACCCACAGTCGATCCAATATGCAGGCCTGGCCACATTAAAAGGATGGGCCGAGCCATTGATCTTCGGGTTGCAGGGTCTGCTTTTGGTTTCGCTGCTTCTTTCCTTGACCAATTGGCTCATCACCAAGGACCGTGGTAAACAAGCCGATCAGATTGCTCTGCTGCAGCGTGACCTGGAAGTGGAAATGAAACGGCAAGAAGGCGTGATCGCGGCCACCCAGCAAGACATGGACCGGATCAGCAAGTCGACAAAGAAAAAAGAGTTCACGGTCGCCGGCTCTCCCATGCCGCTCAGCCGTGAGGACGCTCTCCAGCGGCATGAGGCGCTCATCGACGAAACCAAGCAGCTTGAGCAGAAATATAAGAACCGCAACGAAGCAAAGCAGCATGAATTGCACGCCCAAGGGGATGCGTGGGCACTTGCATATTCCGGCACTCCGCTGGTGTTTTCACTGGCCCTGATATTCACTGCGCAGGTTGTGCGGCGAGGGATTCAGAAGGATTATGGCAGGGCCAAGCTAGTGCGGCAGGCGGATAGCTTCTATCTATACTTTGCGGTCTCACGAGGTATATGGATCAATTGCGCCCTGGTGGCCGTGTTGCACGTTTGGCTCAGCGCCGATGCTTATGGCCTGGGCGGCTCGTCGCAATCCATCGGCCCAATCTTTTCCATCCTGCTGCTGCTGGCCATCTTTGGCGTGGTTGGCTATTACTTTTTCATCGTCTCAAAAGACTTGTACAAGGCGATGCAGATTCCACCTCCATCGAATTATTACGGCCTGGGAAATAAGATACTGGTGCGCCTCCATAGTTTTTGGTTGGTGTTTGTGGTGTTTGAGGCAGGCCTAATCGGACTCTCGTGGGGATCCTACTTGCTCGGGCGATGAGGAATTGGGTAAGCGGTAATGAATTGGGTAAGTGGGTTGTGCAGAATTGGGTAAATGGGTGATTTGGTAATTGGGTAATTGATTTCGAATTCAATACCTCTATCTCTATATGAGTTTTTGGGGGTTCAAAATTAGAAGTTACAAATTACCAAATTTCAAATTCCCTTGTGGTCAGAATCCAGATTTGCCGCTGCCTGTTGAATTAGCTCCCACGCCTCCTGCACATCTTCCCAAGTGGTTGCCAGATTTCCTACGGTCAGCCTCAGGACGAGTTTTCCATGCAGCACAGTGCTGATCAAAAATACCCGGCCGGTGGAATTGATTTTTTCCAGAATGGCCCTGTTCTGCTCGTCGGTGCCTTTGTAGCGGAAGCAAACCACAGACAGACTTACCGGGGCCACACGCTCAAAATTGGAATTTGATTCGACCAACGCAGCGAACTGTTGTGCCCATTGAATGTGGGAGCGCAACACAGCCTGAAAGCGTTCCAGCCCAAAATAGCGCATCACAAACCACAGTTTCAAAGCGCGAAAACGATGGCCGAGGGCAACGCCATAATCCATCAGGTCATGAGCGCGCGGATCTTTGTAGGTGTGCAAGTATCCGGGAGGCTCAATTGAAAATGCCTGCCGCAAAATATCAGGGCGGCGGGTGTAAAAGGCGCTCAGGCCAATGGGTGTCAGCAGCCATTTGTGGGTGTTCACCACAAACGAGTGGGCCCGCTCCACGCCGTTCATAATGTGGCGGCATTCCGGCAAGATAGCAGCAGCGCCGGCATAAGCGGCATCGATGTGCAACCACAAGCCGTGTTTTTCCGCAACGTCTGCGATCTCCGGCACCGGGTCAATGCTGGCCGTGGATGTTGTGCCTACCGTTGCCACAATACCGCAAGGCCGTTTGCCGGCAGCCAAGTCTTGCTGGACCATCCTGGCAAGCGCGTCAGGACGCATACGGAAGTGATCGTCCGCTGGTACTCGGCGAACGTTGCCCTGCCCTAAGCCAAGCGTAATTGCACCCTTTTCGACCGAGGAGTGGGATTGCTCCGATGTGTAGAGCACCAGATTCGGCTGGCTGCCATTGACTCGCATCTCCGGAGCCACAAACTCGCGTGCTGCTGCAATGGCGTGCATGTTGCTTTCCGATGCGGTCTCGTAGGCGATACCAAGCCAGCCGTCTCCCATTCCCATCCATTGCCGCAACCAGTCCAGCGCAACCAATTCCAATTCGGCGATGGCCGGCGAAGTTTTCCAATGCAAGCCATTCGTATTCAAGGCTGCGGCCAGCATGTCCCCAAGGATGGCCGGAGTAGAGCCGGTGCAGGCAAAATAGGCAAAGAACCGGGGATGGTTCCACTGGGTGACTGCGGGCATGATTACGCGGTCAAAATCCTGTAGGATGGCTTGAAAAGATTCTCCCTCAACAGGAGCAGAGCGAGGAAGACTGTCTATTAAGTCACCCGGCTTTGCCGGGGCCACCACTGGATGCCTACCGGGATTGGCAAGGTATTCAGCTACCCACTCGACGGCTTCGTGTCCGGCCTGCCGAAAGTCTTCAACATACTCATTCCAGGAGCTTTGTTCGTCTGTGGCTGCGGTGGAGTGCTTGGGACCGGTTGGTTTGAGCATAATATTTTGGTTGAATGCCGCTCTTGAACTCTTACTGCTTTCCTTCTCATGCCACTACGAGCCAAATCTTGAGATTGTAAGGCGTCTTAGCTTTTCTGTGCAGATTAATACGGATCATTAGAATACACTAATTGTTGACATTATGGGATAGCCCAGACTAATATTTCGCTCCAGATGTACGCCAATCGATTTAGCTACGGATTTACTTACCGCTACTTTATTGGAAGTAGCGGCGTAGCGGTTGGTGTGCTGATGTTGGCAATCTATAAATAAAAGTACATCAAAATTCCGCAGGCCGCGACTTCCAAAGTCGCGGCTTTTGCATTTTTGGGTATTTCGACATGGGCACAGCGCTGCAAGCCGCAACCAAAAGCTCAACGCTAATGAACGCTGATTTGAACGGATTGATTAGATAAGGAGTATCGCAATGGTGATTAATATGGCAATCAACTCAACTGAGGCGGAGCTTCAGCATGTGATCGAACGGGTAAAGGAGTGTGGTTTTCAGCCACATGTTACCCGTGGAGCAGAACGGGCGATCGTGGCTGCTGTTGGCTCGAACGGTTCCCGAAGCAGCCTGGAAGCCCTGAAGGCAGCCCCTGGCGTGGAAGATGTTGTTCCCATCGCCTACCCGTTCAAACTGGTAAGCCGCCAGACTAAGCCGGAAAGAACACGCGTCAAGGTGGGCGTTGCCACCATCGGCGGAGTTGAGGCCGTGGTAATTGCCGGTCCTTGTTCGGTCGAGTCGCGGGAGCAGATTTTCTCGACGGCCACGGCTATCAAAGCTGCCGGAGCCACCGTGCTGCGTGGCGGCGCCTACAAACCCCGCACTTCTCCTTATGATTTCCAAGGCTTGGGCACTGAAGCGCTGCGCCTGCTCCACGAAGTACGCCGTGACATCGGCCTCGCCGTGGTCACGGAAGTCATGAGCACCAACGATATCCAGCTTATCGCCGATCATGCGGACATGCTCCAAGTGGGCGCTCGCAACATGCAGAACTACGATTTATTGCGTCAGCTTGCCAAGATCGACAAACCCATCCTGCTTAAGCGCGGGCCTTCCGCGAGCGTCAAGGAATGGCTGCTGGCGGCTGAATATCTGCTGGCCGGAGGCAATTCCAATGTGGTCTTGTGCGAACGAGGGATCAAGACATTTGATAGCGAGATGATGCGCAACACTCTTGACCTGGCGGCCATTGCCATGGTCCGCGAGCTTTCTCACCTGCCGGTGATTGCCGATCCTTCGCATGGCACAGGCAGACGAGATCTGATTGCTCAAGCCAGTCGCGCAGCCCTGGCCATTGGCGCAGATGGGCTGATGATCGAGGTGCATCCGTGCCCGGAACGCGCTCTTTCCGATGGAGCGCAATCTTTGAATTTGCAAGAATTTGCCAAGGTGATGGAGGGCCTCTCAGCACCGCTGCGTCCAGTGGCGGCATTCAGCCATGCAATGGCTTGATCTGGACAGCCCAAAGATTTTCTGAACCTTATGATCTGACCGCGAGAGCCTGGCGGGAAGTACGGCTTCTTCCTGTCTCTGTTCTTTCGAAAGTCATGCCGAAAGCAACGCGTTTCTGCTTGGCCGACACCCGCGAGGGCGCCATTGGCGATGATTCGGAAGAATCTGGGCCGAGCGTGGATAATCCTGCCACCACCACGGGTTTGCGATGAGGAAATTCCGCGAGGAGGGTAAGTGTGCCTCCCATCGCTTCGATGTAGCTGCGCAAGGTAGAAATCAACAGGTCGCTCCGTTGCTCCAACCGTGAGACTTGGTCTTGACCAATTTTGAGAGTCTCGGCAAGACGTTCCTGAGTGAGTTTGTGAGCACGACGCAGCTCGCGGAGTGACATTTCCTCGGCGATGAGCTGTGCGGCTCGGCGCTCAATCTTCTTGCGCCGGGCGGGGCTCACTTCTTTCATCATTTGCTCCAATGTTTTGGTCATTGTCATGTGTTTCCCTTTTCCTTCTGCTTCTGCCTTTCCCTCTCTTGCCTTATCCACGTTAGATGCGTGTCAAACCGGGCGTCGGCTTTCCGAATCAGTTGGCGGTAGAATCGTGTTTCACTTCCACCTGATTTGTCTCCACAAACCAAGAAAATAGCTCTCCGATTTGGATCAAATGCAAAGGCCAGTCTCCATACTCCGTCATCAGCATCGAATCTTAGCTCCTTCATGTTGGTGTGCCGGGAGCCATTGAGCGTATCGACACGCGGCCGGCCGAGTTGTGGCCCAAATTCTTTCAACAGCTTGGAATGGACCAAGATTTCATCTTGCACAGTTTCAGACAATAGTCGAAAGTCAGCCACAAACTCCTGATGAAACAGGACTTCCCAAGCCATGACGACATTATGTACTAAAATACATTATGCTATCAAGTACATTTTTATGAAGGGCGAATCTCCACGCCTGAGTACGGCCCCGCCGGGGCTCATGTGCTTGTTTTTTACTTTTCCCCAGGGTTCTACTGCGTTTCACCCTGGGCTGACTTCTTAGCGTGCCTCCCAGCGCTGGATCATTCAATGCCCATTTCCTAAGATCCAAGGCCAATTCATTCAAATCAAGGATGCTGAGTTTTTTGTCTTGGCTGACTGTCGCTGTTAGATTTGGAATAGCCATGCGCCTTTTTTGTTATCCATGCTTATTGCTGCTGGGATATGCATCGCTAGTGGCTCAGCCTGTAGAAGCCAAG
>DASZEU010000383.1:0-21411 GCA_035940535.1 Candidatus Angelobacter sp. | reverse complement strand
TGACCAAGAAAGAAAGCTGGTCATGGAAGAATGGAACCAATCGGTTGCATTTCATAGCTCAGAGGCCTCTCGATCTTCCGGTGCTCATGACGTTGCAATTGCTGCTAACGAGGATATTATAGCTCTGCTCGACGAACCTAGCGATATTCCCGGCCCTGAAAAATCAATCTCCCATTGTTGCGGCTACATTTTAGATCGCTACCTACAGCCTGTACCACCTGGGGCCGCCGGGGTGCTTTATTTATCCATAGAAACTATTGCTTTGAATGATGCCCATAAAAGTACAAAGTTGATTGAAAATCCTTTTGGCCCTGGCACTCTTTATAGTACTAACAAGTTGGTTCACAATTTGAATGACGGTCGAATAGCAGTGATTGGGAAGGCAGATCAGTGGACCAATGCTCGGAATCAAAAGATGATGGCCAAATTGGCCGGATCTAAAGGTTCTGGCGATGGTTCGGCGCCACGGACTGCCATCGAACAAGCCCTGGTGAAAATCTGGCGAGAGGTTTTACGCATCGAGTATGTCGGCATTTATGATAATTTTTTTGAACTAGGAGGTAATTCACTTCTGGCGATCCGCGTAGCAGCCGAAGCCGGCCATTACGGACTTCATTTCATTGGCCGCGACCTCTTCCGCTATCAGGTCATTGCCGATCTCGTTACAGTTGTCAGACTGGTGGAGCCTGATGTCGCGTACTGCTCTATGGAAACGAGGGATTGGTGGCCTACTCTTCCTAACCAGCGGTCGTACTTTGATCGCAACGTTGTGAATCCTGCCCTCTGGAATGTAGTTATCTTGCGCAAGGTGGCTAGTGCAGCTAATCCCCGGCTTCTGCAATTGGCCATCGAGCAACTCATTCGCAAGCATTCCACATTGCGGCTTCAGTTTCGCGAGTTTGAAGGAGAGTGGGTGCAGTATCTCGCTGACGAAAGCCAATCCGGTTTATTTTACACATTTGATCTATCACATTTTGATTATGCCACGCAATTGAAAGAACTGTTGCGAATCGGCAACCAGTTGAACTCAAGTTTCAGATTCAATGAAGGGACACTTGTGCGCTTTGCGCTCTTTCATTTGGGAGAGCAAGGCATTCGATTTCTTATTGTAGTTCATCATCTTATATGCGACGCCATTTCAGCGAAGATTCTATTAAGAGATTTGTCGCTGATCTACACGAGGCTTAATACCGCTAGTCAGCCGGAAGAGTACACACATAACAGGCCGTTTCTCGAATGGGCGCTTCTCGTGCACAGTCAGCCGGCTATGGCCCAAGCTATAGCAGAGCAGCCCTACTGGGCGCCGCGAAAAACAGTCAGCATTCCGGTTGATTTTCCAAAGGGTAAAAATCTCGTAGCTACGGCAGACCGAGTGCATATCGAACTTAGCGAGGCAGAGTCGGCAGCCCTAATAATGCAAGCACAAAAGAGATACCAAACAAGCATCGACATACTTTTGCTGTGGGCCCTGGCAACTTGCATGATGGAATGGCAAAAGCAGCAATTCGTAGTTGTAACAATGATTACCCATGGCCGTGAATGTCAATGGTCGCATATAGATTTATCTGATGCCGTCGGTTTTTTTGCCATGCATTACCCGCTGGTTTTGGAAATACCGTCTGATATCGGGCTTGAGGCTGGAGTTGCCTTGGTTCGCACACAGTTGGAGGCTGTGCCCAATGAAGGGCTTGGACATGGGATGTTGCGATTTATTCATAATCATAAGTATGTGAACCAGAGAATCCCCCTTCAGGAAGAAGGAGACATCAGCTTCAACTATCTTGGCGACAATGATGCGCCATATAACCAGAGCGAAATATTTACAGTTGCTCAAGAAGATACTGGATCGCGCCTCGATCCCAGGGCAGAGGGTCCTTATAAACTTGGCCTTTTCAGTTATATTTCAGGCGGGAGAATCCAAGGCAATTGGTGGTTTAATCTTGGGATTTATAAACCGCAAACGATCGAAGCCCTGACAATTGCTTTTCAGCAAAATCTGCGCCGATTGCTTTGACTCTGGCTATTGCGAGCTCGTTCGATTCAGCTCTCGTTCAATTGCTGCAATTACTTTGGATGCGCTCTCCTCAATAGTTTCGCTGTCCGTATGGCATTCAACCTCAGGAGCAACAGGAACTTCATAAGGATCGTCAATGCCAGTAAAAGAACGGATTTCTCCCGCTCGAGCTCGTTTGTAGAGCCCCTTTACGTCGCGCTTTTCGCAAACAGCCAGGGGTGCATTCACGTAAACTTCTACAAACCGGCTGAGGCTTCTTCGCACCTCATCGCGCATGGCGCGATAGGGAGCAATAGCAGTAATCAAAACAATAATTCCCTTCTGAGTCAGGAGCTCAGCCACGAAACCAAGACGCCGGACATTTTCGTCGCGGTCTGCCTTCGAATAACCGAGGTCTTTGCATAGATAGGTTCGGACGACATCGGCATCGAGTATTTCCACGGCGCAGCATGGGCGCAATCGATCTTGTACGCGGCGAGCGATGGTCGATTTGCCAGCGCCACTAAGGCCGGTCAGCCATACAGTCAGCCCTTGCGAGGTGGCCGTTGTGTTGGGACCATTTTGGACCTGTGCTTCAGTGGGAATCAGCAGCCCGGTGCCAAGAAGCTCCTTCGTTGCAGGCTCAATAACAGCTAACTGTTGTAGGCCACCGCCAGTGAGAGCAGTGGGTAGTTTTGCTGATGGTATCTCGATTTCGACCCACGCCATCTCTCGGGGATCCAGCCAGGGCTCAAAGGATGTATTTACAAACGGCGACGGCAGCCTCCGCATGATGGAGCGAACATGGCCTGAAGCAGATCCTCCGGTCCATTCAATCATGTAACTCTGGCCCAGACGGACCGGAGCTTGCATTCCTGCAATCAAAGCAGCGGAGACAAAATGCGATGAAGATAACATGGCTGTTGATAAGTATTTCGGGCCTATTCCGCCATTGCTCGGGTCCTTTAGCAGATCGCTTTGTGGACTACTAGCTGGCCGGATTGACAAAGGCCAAACAAAACTTGATACGAGTACAACGGTTCCATTTCGATAACTATGCCAAGCGTCGCAACTGTTCCAAAACAGAAAACTCGATGTGAATATTACCATGCTGTCCGGTTCCCAAGGCTATATGGGGTTTGTTCTTGCCATGGAAGTCCGATCCTCCCGTAACAGCAAGGGAAAACGTTGTTGCAAGTGAGGCATATAGGGAGATCTCTGTTGGGGAATGGTCGCTGTGATAAACCTCGATGGCCCGCAATCCAATGCCCTGCATTTCACGCACATGTTGTTCGATTACCCGAAAATCGCGGGAAATGCGTGAGGGGTGGGCTAATGACGGCACCCCCCCAGCATCCAGGATTCGGATCACAGCTTCCTCAAACGATGGCTCATCTCTCGGCACGAAACAGATTCCAGACTCGCCCAAGTATTTATCAAATGCATTTTGGATTGAAGCTGCGTACTTCTTTTGCACGAGAAGTGCGGCGAAGTGCGGGCGGCCCGGAAGTTTTTTCCCGAGCTGCACAACCTCCTCCAAAGTAATATCCACCCCCATGGATTGGAGCTTGGCAATAAGTTCCTGGTTACGCAAGTGGCGGCCGTCTTGCAAATGGGCGATCCAGTTTCGGAATGGTTCAGCCGGTGCGTTGTTGACGAAATATGCCAAGAGATGCAAGGAGCGGTCTTTGAACCGGGTAGACAGCTCGATACCACAAACAAGTTCAAGTCCAGAGTCGCCGATTTGCGCAGCCTGATTATAGCCGTCGAAAGTGTCATGATCCGTGATTGCAAGCGCCTTGAGTCCCACAGAATTTGCCAGCCGCAGGAGTTCGGCTGGTGTGAGTGTGCCATCTGATTCAGTCGTGTGGCTATGAAGATCGATCATGGTTTGCTCTCTGCAGGGGCACCGCCTGCCGGACTTTGCGTAGTCTCGGAGGCGAACAATGGATTCTGCGTGAAAACGGCATAATGTGCAAGCGGGTTCGGATAAAAAAATAAATCTTCAGTTTTGATTTCTGATTGGAATTCAACTTGCATGAATGGATCGTTTCGTATTTACTTATGAACCATGAATCAGGCCGCTCTCAACCATCTGCAAGCATTGGAGGCAGAAAGCATCCATATTTTTCGTGAGGTGGCGGCGGAATGCAGGAAGCCGGTTTTACTATATTCCATAGGCAAAGATTCTTCAGTAATGGTCCGACTGGCTCAAAAGGCTTTTGCTCCTGGCCGGATACCTTTTCCATTGCTGCACATTGACACTACGTACAAATTTCCCGAAATGATCGAATTTCGCGATCGGTTCTGCCGGGAAATCGGGGTCCAGTTGATTGTCCATACAAACAGGCGAGCCATCGACGATGGGGCTAACCCGCACCGGCTGGGTACACGAGCCTGCTGTGGGCTGCTGAAGACGCGCGCTTTGCTCGATGCTCTCGAAGCTGGTGGGTTCGATGCTGCCTTTGGCGGGGCCCGCCGCGACGAGGAGAAGTCCAGAGCAAAAGAGCGCATCCTCTCTTTCCGGGACCGGTTTGGGCAATGGGACCCGAAGAACCAGAGACCGGAACTTTGGAATCTCTACAATTGCCGCGTTAATCAGGGAGAGAGTATTAGGGTCTTTCCACTTTCTAATTGGACAGAGTTCGACATCTGGCTCTATGTCTATGTCGAAAATATTCCTGTCGTTCCCCTGTACTTTGCCCAACAACGCCGCGTGATTCAGCGCGGGAAGGCTTTAGTGCTGGCAGACCACGGTGACGTATTGCCTTGGGAAAATCCCACCCTGGCTTCATGCCGCATGCGCTCCCTGGGATGTGTTCCTTGTTCTGGCGCGATCTACTCTGACGCGGCGACTGTGCCGGACATCATCCGGGAGATACTGGCCTTTCGGCGGTCAGAACGGGAGAACCGGGTTATTGACTACGACCAAGAGGGCTCGATGGAACTCAAGAAACGCGAGGGATATTTTTGATGAGTTCCACACCCGAATCGTTGGCGGATTTTGAACATTTCGTGGAACAGGCGGTTAGTAAACAATTGCTGCGCTTTTTTACCGCTGGCAGTGTCGATGACGGCAAATCGACCCTCATCGGAAGGCTTCTCTATGATGCGCAGGCAGTTTACGAAGACCAGCTTGCGGACGTGAGAAAGAATACCAGTGTGGAAGGCGCCTCCGCGATTGATTTCGCGCAGCTCACAGACGGGTTGCGAGCGGAGCGTGAGCAAGGGATCACCATTGATGTAGCATACCGGTTTTTCTCTACAGTCAAGCGCCAGTTCATCATTGCCGATACTCCGGGACATGAGCAATACACCCGCAACATGGCCACAGGAGCATCTACAGCTTCCTTGGCCGTTATTCTTATCGATGCTCGCAAAGGCGTGTTGCCACAGTCTCGCAGACACGCCTTTATTGCCTCCCTCTTGGGAGTCAATCACATGGTCGTGGCCGTCAATAAAATGGATTTGGTGGAGTTCAGCGAACAGCGATTTGAGGAAATTCGCGATCATTTTTCCAGTTTTGCCGCGCTGCTTCAAATCAAGGACATCTGCTTTGTTCCCATAAGCGCCCTTCATGGCGACAATATTGTTCATCGTAGCGAACGCATGCCTTGGTACAGTGGGCCCAATTTGCTTGGCCATCTGGAGTCCGTTCATATCGCCAGTGACCGAAACTTGACGGAGATGAGGTTTCCCGTGCAGTACGTGATTCGGACAGAGGACGGGTTTCGAGGATATGCCGGATATCTTGCCTCTGGCATACTGCGTCTGGGCGACAAGGTTACGATTCTGCCCTCGCGCGCTACCTCCTATATCAAGTCACTGCACGCGCACGGTAAAGAAGTGGAACAGGTTTTTCCGCCCATGGCAGTGACTGTGACTCTGTCCGACGATGTGGATGTCAGTCGTGGCGCCATGCTCGTTCATCCTTTGCATGCTCCGCGTGTTGCGCATACGGTGGATATCAGGCTCGTCTGGATGAGTGAACGTATGCTCGATCTCACCAGCTCATTCTTGATCAAGCACACTACACAAACAGTCCGTGGCAATGTTCGGCATGTGCGATATCGAGTGAACATTAACACGCTGGAAAAAGAGCCGGCAGACCATCTCGCCCTGAATGACATTGGTGCTGTAACGCTGGAATGCCAGCAGCCGTTATTCTGTGATACTTACAAGCGAAACGCGGCAACAGGCAGCATGGTCCTTATTGACCCTATCACCAATGAAACGGTTGGTGCGGGGATGATTACTGGCATACAAGCTGATAATTTGCAGTTGGCATCGGATGGAAGTGCCGGACAGCCTCTTAGCCGGCAGGAGAGAGTGGCGCGTCGGCGTCACTATCCCGCCGTTCTGTGGGTCGGCAATAACTACCATCTGCAACGGGAATTAGAGCGCATGCTCTTTGAGCGAGGCTGCCTGGTTCATGCGATTGACGAGCCGATTGCCCCTGAGTACGCAGCACAACTTGTGGGTATCTTGAGCTCAGCCGGTCTCATTTCGATTTGGTCGTCGCTCGCGCTCGGTTCGGCTGAGTTGGAGAACGCTGTACAGATGGCCGAAAACAGCACATTTATACTCGCGGACGATGCTGTTGATCCGGGAAGCGAGCCAGTCGCCATTTCTGTCTGCAAACTCTTGGAGGATCGAGGCATTCTTTTCCCTCCAGATTAGTCGGCTTAATCTATCCTTCAGCCACTGATGTACACTTACAGCATTATTTTCACTTTTCAATGGCCTCCAGGCGAACGTTTTTCGCCGGCAAGGACGAAATGGCGCGCTTCTCAGGTTTGCTAGGCATTATTGTGCTGCTGGCAATAGCCTTCATTTTTTCCAGCGACCGAAGGGCGATTCGACTGAAAACTGTCGTTTGGGGGCTGTCCTTGCAGTTTCTTTTTGCCTTCCTGGTGCTTCGAACACCTCAGGGGGGAGCAGCCATGAAATACGCCGGCCTCGGCGTTAAGAAGTTTCTTGACTATACAGTTGCTGGCTCAAGCTTCGTATTTGGCAATCTTGGTATGGATTTTCCCGCTGGCGTATTGGCCTTCCGGGTGCTTCCAACCATCATCTTCGCATCGGCCTTTTTTGCTCTGATGTATCACGTCGGCGTCATGCAGCTTATCATCCGGGCCATGGCCTGGGCCATGACCCGGCTCATGGGGGTCAGCGGAGCCGAGTCTTTGAACGTTGCTGCCTCGGTCTTTGTGGGTCAAATTGAAGCTCCCTTGAGCATCCGTCCTTTTCTCTCTGAAGCAACACGATCCGAGCTGATGACGATCATGACTGCCGGTATGGCCCACGTCTCCGGTGGAACCCTGGCTGGCTACATCGCATTTGGCATAGAACCCAGCCATCTGTTAGCAGCCGTTATCATGACCGCCCCGGGCTCCATCCTGATAGCCAAGATGTTCGTTCCCGAAACCGAACAACCGAAAACATCTGGCCGCGTGGAAATGCCCGAGAACGCGAGTCATAAAGGCGAGAATTTCTTAAGCGCAATTGCCCGGGGTACCGTCGACGGCGGTCAATTGGCCTTTACGGTTGCCATCATGCTCATTTCTTTTCTTGCGCTGATCGCGGCGATCAATGGCATCATGGGCAGCATTCATACCTACTGGCACTGGTTTCCAGATAGCTTGCAAGTGGTGCTGGGCAAGATTTTTGCCCCCTTAGCATGGCTGCTTGGTGTGAGCTGGCATGACTCATTGGACGTCGGCAAGTTTCTTGGAACCCGGATGGTGACCAACGAATTATTTGCCTACAGCCAATTGGGAGCGCAAAAATACCTGCTTGATCCGCGGTCGGTTACTATTGCCACTTTCGCTTTGTGCGGGTTCGCCAATCTAGGTTCGATTGGTATTCAGATCGGTGGCATCGGCGCCCTGGCGCCAAAACGACGAAACGACTTAGCCAGCTTGGGGTTTCGCGCCATGATCGCCGGAACTATGGCAAATTTCTTGTCCGCTGCGATTGTCGGATTGCTGTTTAAGAGCTGATTATTGTTCCCACTCCGTCGCCGGAGCTTTGTTGGCTTCGTAATTCTTGCGGGCTTCCATCAATTTACGGATCTCTTCGGCGGGAAGCGGGTGTGTAGGGCCGAGCTGACGGGCCACCAAGGCAATCTGCGCATAGTGTTCCACGGTTTCCATCTTCATATAGGCGTTTAGCAGATCGTGGCCACAAGTGACCACGCCGTGGTTGGCCATCAAGAGGGCATCATGCCGGGGAATCAATGGCTCGAGCGCTTCTGCTAGATCAGGAGTTCCGGGTGTTCCATAGTGGGCCAGAGGAATCTTCCCGCAAGAGACCACTACCTCTGCAACAAGAGGTTCTTCCAGGCTGATGCCGGCCGCAGCAAATCCAGTAGCCGTGGGGGGATGTGCATGGACCACAGCCCGGATATTCGGTCGCAAGCTGTAGAAAAGCAGGTGCATCCCCAGTTCCGTGGAAGGATGTCGTTTGCCGTTCTGCTGCTGGCCGTCCATGCCCACCAGCACCATGTCATCCGGAGTCATCATGCCTTTGGAGATGGAAGTTGGTGTACAAAGAACAAGATTCTGGCCCAACCGGACAGAGATGTTGCCATCGCACGCCGCCACATAGCCGCGCTGGTGCAACATGACTCCGATCCGGCAGATCTCCTGTCGAAAATAGCTTTCAGGATCCATGAGGCAACTCTCTCCTCGCGATGAAGGGTTATACAAAAGCGAAGCACGCGCAAATATAATCCAGATTTGTGCTTGTTTCGGACTCTAATTTTCACCTTCCCGAAGAGTTAATCGCCCAGCTTTGCTTGCGGACTGCAAGCGCTTCTCGCATGATTGCGGCAACTGGCAAATCCGAGGGAACAGATGGGGTGTTGGCCGCACGTCTATTTGGACACCGACCCGCAGAGTCCAGCAGCCGTACCTCTTGCAGGGCCTGACCTGCCAATCGAACAGTGAAAACGGAGGACTTTTGTACTCCCGTACGCAAGTTAGGTCCCTTTAGCGGAGCGGGCGACTTGATAATTTGGTCCGCCTCAAAGAACGCTCATTGTGGGAGTAGAACTGTCCTCGCTCTTCCGCGATTGCCTTTTCGCGGATGTACTTGTGAAACGGTCGAACCTTCTAATTTTGCATCCGTAATAACAGTAGCTTGCCCATCTTGGAAATTGAAAATAAACTCAAAAATTATATTCGATGCCCAGCCCGAACTCAAGTGCGAATCACGTCTGAACTCTTTTACTGCTCATCGCTGCTTGTCCCAATCTGGCTCCTCTCCGGATTTGCTCTATGGTGACTTTTGTCGTGCGTTCAACCTGGCAAAGATATATAATTCCAACCCGTAACGGGTAAGATATTTAGAATGTTTGATCACATTGTGTTCTTGTCGCTAGACACTCTTCGAAGTGACTGCATTGCGTCCAACCCGTATAAGCTCTGGCCGGGCAAGTACGGTCTGCCTGCAGTCCTTGACACTCCTGTGCTTGACGAAATTGCGGCAGACGGAGCTTTTTTCTCAAATTGCATTACAGCGGCGCCGTATACATCCGCTTCCCACGGCACATTTTTCACCGGAAAATGGCCCCTAAGGCATGGCGTATATGAATTTTTCAACCGGGCGCTTCGTGCAGAGACTATCTTTTCTGCAGCTCGCCGCGCTGGGTTTGCCACCACGTTCAAAGTTGATTTTCCGATTATTCTTGGCAAATTCTTGGGGTTCGATCGAGGGATTGAGCGATATATTGTTGAGGATGATGATGCATTCCTTCAGGCGATTTCCTCCCAACGACGCAATGTGGCTTTAGCTCACTTCGGTGGTCTCCATGTCCCCTATGGGTTCCACAATCTCCACTATGGTGGCAAAAGCTATATTGAAACTGTGCGGCGACTCGAAGCGGAAATCCCGGCGTCCGAGGCCAGCCCTGTCGATGCGCTGGTAGAAACCTATAGGGACTCCGAAGACCTTGGATTGATGCTTAAATACAAAAGAATCGTCCAGCATCACTATGAGCTGAAGAATTATTCGAAGCTCTTTCAATTGTATTTGGAGGGCGTTGAGCACTTTCTGGAAAACCGGTTTGCTCCTTTCTTTCGAAAACTAAAGAAGGTTCTTTCTGGAAGTAGCTTCTTAATCATTCTTTTTGGCGATCATGGCGAGGAATATGATGAAGACAGCTATGGCCATCACAATTCGATGTCGGAAGGGGTTTTGCGCGTTCCCCTTGTGTTTTATGGGACGGGCGTCAAGGCGGGAGTTTACAACCAGCGAGTACGTTCAGTCGATGTTTTGCCAACCATTTTGGATCTATTACGCGGCTCAGGCATGGGAAGACTTAAGCTCGATGGTGCTTCACTAGCGGAGACGGTCGTCAACCGAGCGGCATACCCTGTTCGTCCAGCCTTTGCTCAAGCCTACGCGGCTGAAACCAACAAGTATGTTGCGTACCAGAAAAAGCTGCTCACCAAAGGTGCTAAGACCGGTTCCTTGCATCATGTTCTCTATAAAGAGGCAGTTTATTCCGACAATTTGAAGCTTACCCGTCAGCACTACCAATATGAGCAAGCCGGAGGGATCTGGGGGCTAACTAAGTGTGCCGAAAAAATTTCATTGCAGCAATTCAATGAAGAAAACTGCCTGAGTTCTTGCAAAGCGCAAGATCATGTTCCGTCGCTACTGGCGCAGTTGGACCAATATAATAAGCTCCTGCGGCCGCAAAACCAGCCCTTGGCGATACCAAACCAGATACGGGAACAGCTCCAGAATATGGGGTATCAGGTTTGACAAGTCACATCCGACGGGAAAAGGCAATCTCCAAAACTGAATCATAGCCTCGATTGAAACTTTGTGTTTGAGGGAGGAAGATCGTGAGCCCGCTAGGCCAAACAGCGACCGACGAGCTATTCGAAGACTTGCATGACTATCCTGTTATCGAACATGGGTTATCCACTGTTTTAAAACAAGTGGCAGCGCGGAATGACCTAAGCGTGTTTATCCAAGGATCGATAGCGAATGGAACAATGGATCCCTATTCCGATATTGATCTGGTCTTTGTGACGGATGGTTATTTATCTTTGCACGAAGAGAGTCAATGGCTTACGCAAGTAATGTCCTCTCTCGGTTCTCTGGTGGCCCACTTTCCCGCCACGCATTTGGGAATGGAAAACCTTCTGATTTTCTTTGTCGATGTGGCAGGCGATGTGGTTAAGGTGGACGTGAAGCTGGAGTCTTTAGAAACATTCCGAGCGGGCCCCGGGGCCAAAGCATTGCAATTGTCTGATCGCATGCGTGCCGAATTACGCAGCGAGCAAGATTTTGCGTTAGCATTACCTGACTTCGAGGACCTACATCAGAAGTTCGCTGGCTGGATCTGGTATACCTATACGAAGATTGCCCGTGGGGAATTATTCGAGGCCGTGGATTCAATGAATGTTATGCGCGAGCGGGCATTGTTGCCGTGTTTGCACCTGACTGCGAAAATACCGCGGGAAGGCTATCGGCGACTCGAAACAAGACTGCCAAGGGAGGTAGTTCAGCAATTACGCTCCACGTATCCCAGTGGGTTCGAACCTCGGGAACTCTGCCGTGCTCTGCTTTCTTTGAGTCGCATGTTCCGTACCTTGCAGCCACTTTTGCGTGACGGTCTTGGCCGGGACCACCAAGTTGCAAAGCTCGACTGGATGATTGCGAAGCTTGAAAAGGCGCAAGAGGAGTTACATTGATTTCTCTCACGTTCGTTTCTAAAGCGCGACTTTTTCGCTTTGGCAAATTAGATTAATTTAATAATGATTATAATCTGAAGCAATAAATAGCCGTTTTCCAAAAAACAAATTGAAAACTATCGAGAAAGAGTCTATCCTAACAACGTTTTTTGGGTGTGAACAAAATGGGTTGTCAGGCACGTTACCGCAATCGTAAGCGGAGGAGGACAATTGACCGACGACGAAATTACACAAGTAACTGATAAGATGCGTGAGATTTTAAAAACGCCTGCCTCGGCGCCCGTACCACCAGAGCAGCCTTCTTCCAATCCCATCAACATACTCAACCGACTCAAGGACGGGAAGACCGGCTTTTATTGGGGTTTAGCGGCGGGTGTAGGCTTATTTCTGGCCGCTCCTCTTTTCCGCCCGGTTGTCCGCGGCGCAGTTAAAGGTAGTCTCCGATTGGGCCGGTACGCTAAGGAAGTGGCATCCTTGGCAAAGGAAGAGCTGGAAGATATCGCGGCTGAGGCTAAGGCTGAAACTAAATTGAAAAATAGGCCCAGCTAGTAGCAGTAGGTATTTAAGAATAAGAATAGGTATTAAGAATAAGACAAGGAGGAGGGAAAACCATGCACGGATTAGTTATGTTCCTGTTGGGAGCTGCGTTCACGCGGATATTCCTGCCAAATGGACCAAGAAGTGGGGATCGGAGTACTGAAGTAGCGAAGAAGTAAATCCAGTCAAATTGAAGTGTGTGCTGCCTGATCGCCTGTGTTGTGTGCGAGCTTGCTTCGAGGGTGATCCTTGCTTTTACGGTGAGTAGGCCAGTGAAAAACGAATCTTGCTGAAGGGCAACCCCGAAGAATCGGTTAGTGAGTCGTAACCCGGCCAATCCAGATCGGAATGTCGCCAAAAAAATGCAAGAAAACCTGCTGACAAAAGTGCGGCTTCTTTCCTCCACGCCCAGGCGACAGCGTTTTGAAGTCGGGCTTCTAAAATCGCAGCCGCTTCTGGCCGCGGCTGTCGAAGATAAGTTGCGGAGTGTTTTGCCGGTTGTCCAGGTGCACGCAAATCCACTGACTGGCCGTATTCTGATTCTTTGGGCTGTAGATACTCCTGACCCCGGCATAGAAGCTATCATCGCGTATGCCGCTGAAGAGGGCCCGCTTCCTCAGAGCGTTTATCAGGCACGGCAGAGAGTTCCGGATCGCAAGGCAAAAAGGCTCCTAGTGAATTTGGCGGTTGGCGCCGCCAATCTGGCCTTGATTTTGGCGAGGCGGCTTATCGGCAAAACCGGCGTTACCCTACTGGCATCGCCCATCGTCGGCTTATCGATAGCTACCATAGCATTCACCGGTTACGATTTTTTCCGCTCGCTGTGGCGCACCGTGACCCGTCAAAGCCAGCTTTCGACGGGCACCCTGGTTGCTGTAGCCACTCTATCTAGCGTGTTCTTGCAAGAGTTCACAACAGCGCTGATCGTTCTCTGGTTGCTGAACCTTGGGGAATATTTAGAGATGGTGACATTGCAACGAACCCGTGCAGCAATTCGTGGCTTGCTTTCAGGCGACGATGAAATTGATGTGCGGGTGCTGAACCCCACAGGCGAACTCTCCGTGCCTCTTAAAGAGGTTTATCCCGGTCAGTTTGTGATTGTACGAGCGGGACGCAGGATCGTTGTAGATGGAGTGATCGAGAGCGGAGAGGGCACCATCAATGAATCGCTTATAACCGGAGAAAGTGTGCCCGTGACTCGCCAGGCAGGCGACAAAGTCTATTCTGGCACCCTGCTGATTGCAGGCACTCTGGTAATAATGGTGACTGCGGTTGCGTCGGATACCGTGGTAGGCAAGCTGATTGAGCGAGTCGAACAAGCGCAAGCCTTGCGACCGAAGATCCAGCGCGTCGGCGACCGTTTTTCCGGGTTTGTTGTGCCCGCGGCATTTATCTCTGCCGTGCTCGTTTTTATGGTCACTCGCGACCTGCGCCGCTCGTTGACCATGCTCCTGGTAGCTTGCCCATGCGCCGCAGGTCTTGCTACTCCTACGGCGGTGGCTGCTTCCATTGGAAATAGCGCCCGTAGGGGAATCATGATCAAGGGCGGAATTTATCTCGAGGCTATGACCAATGTAGACACAATTTGCTTTGACAAAACCGGAACTCTCACAGATAACGAGTTAAAAGTCCAGCACATCTTTGCCTGCGATTCCGAGTACACCCAAGAACGTGTTCTACAATTGGCGGCTCATGCCGAGATATATTCACAGCACCCACTCGCCCTCGCCATAGTCAAACGGGCCGGCCACTCTGAATTAGCGGAGCCTGGGAAGCAGTTCGAGATGTTTGCAGGGAAGGGAGTCCGCGCTTGGTGGGACGGTCAGGAAGTCCTCGCCGGAAACCGTGTCTTTTTGAATGATTACGCTGTGAGCATACCTTCCCACTATGAGGACCTATTTAAAGCTAGCCGGGAGCCCATAGAGAGTCCCGTCTACGTCGCACACCAGCGGAAGCTTATCGGCATCATTGGAATTTCGGCTGCAATTCGCCCAGAAGCGGTAGAGGCCCTTGCCATGTTACGCAAAGCCGGAATTCCTAATCTCCGGATGCTCACTGGAGACCTGTCTGACGTGACCAAGCTAATAGCCATCCGTATTGGAATGGAGGATTGGTCCGCGGGTATGCTACCGCAAGACAAGCTTGACGCAATCCAGGCAATCCGCGATGCCGGGTCTTCTGTGGCCATGGTGGGCGACGGAGTTAACGACGCGCCCGCTCTGGCGCTTGCCGACGTTGGAATTGCGATGGGTACGGCAGGTTCCGATGTAGCCGTGGAGACGTCTGATATTGCTGTTGCCTCCGGTGATCTGCGGCAAATTTGGGAGCTCTTACAAATAAGCCGTACTACGATTGGCGTAATCCGTCAGAATTATGCGATTGCTCTCGGTGTAAATGGATTGGGTATGATCTTCGCTGCCGCAGGCAGCGTCTCGCCATTGGCAGGGGCGGTTCTTCACAACATCAGCACGGTTCTAGTCACATTTAATTCCTCCAGGCTGATCAGCTACATTCCCGATTCCTCAATCCCGGCATCTCGTCAGGATGGTGATTGAGCTCAAATTTTTAACAGTGTCCCAAGCCCATCTCTGGATCATTACCTTCATTGTCTATTCCTTAGATGTCGCGAATCTGCGTCTCTTCGCGAGTTTGAATCTCCCAGTACGTGGCATAGAGTCCCCCCTGCTTAAGAAGTTCTTCGTGGCTACCCGCCTCCTGAATTGAGCCGTCTGCTATCACATGAATGCAGTCCGCGTGGCGCACTGCTGATAAGCGATGAGCGATCACAATGACGGTTCGACCTGCCAAAGACTCTTTCAACTGCTTGATCAAATCGGCCTCTGTGACCGCATCCAGGGACGACGTGGCTTCGTCGAGAATTACAACCGGCCTTTTCAGCATTATCGCTCGTGCGATGCCAAGCCGTTGCTTCTCTCCTCCGGAGAGCTTCTGTCCTCGTTCACCCGTGATCGTGTCATAACCTGCGGGAAGATTGAAAATGAAATCGTGTGCGCCTGCGATGCGAGCCGCCTCAATTATGTCGTCCTTAAGGACGTCGGGCAGCCCGAATGCGATGTTGTCACGAATGCTCGCATTAAATAGAAACACTTCCTGCCCCACGTACGCGATTTTCTCGCGAACCTCTGTCCTCCTCAGCGTCTTCAGATCCCATTGATCCAAGAAAATATGCCCCATCTCGGGATCGTAGAAGCGAAGTAGCAGCTTAGCCAATGTGCTTTTACCTGAGCCCGTAGCTCCCACAAACCCAGTGACTTGGCCGGTTGGAATATCCACCGAGAAGTCCCGAAAAACTGGATGCCCCGCTGGATACATAAATATGATCTTTTCGAATCGAATAGCGCCTTGGAACTCGCGAGAGTCGATGAGTAGTCCGTCGTTTCGATTTTCCACTGGTAAGTGAAAAGCCTCGAAAACCCGGGAAAGGGATGCCAGAGTCGATAAGATGTGCGGGAAATCACGGGCAATTCCGCGAAGGGGTAGAGCCAGTGAGAATGCAAGGTTAACCAGGGTTAGATAAGATCCCACGCTCATCATGCCCGCAGCCAGATAAACTCCCGCCGCGATGCAGGTTACCAGGCGAATCGTATTGGCCGCCGCCCACATCGCCGGATCATACGTCGCGACAATCTTGAGTGCAGCGCCTTGTTCATCGCGATAGCCGCGACTCGCTCCGGATACCCAATCCGCAACTTTCGATTCCATGTTGAACGCGCGGGTTGTCTCAACTCCATCCAGGGTAGACGCAAGCATGCCTTGCAGCTTCCCAGCCTCATTGCGTAGCGTGACGTAGCGAGGCCTGATAGTTTTTTCCAGCCAATACGCAAGCAATAGAAGTCCGGGCAACGGTACGCTCAGCAGCGCGGCGAAAGCTGGTGCGATGATGAAAAAGCACACCACGCTGCACGCCGCAAAACCTATCTCCCTCAGCGATGCCCATGTTGACTCGAACAATAGCTCAATTCGGTTAATATCGTCGTTCAGTAATGCCAGATATGTGCTGCGGTTGGCGTCAGTGATTTGCGCCATTTCAATGCTTTGAATGTGCTCGTATAGCGTCAGCCTGAGATCGTGCGCTATTTGGTGGGCAGCACGCATCCAAATGAGCTTCGAAAGGTAGTCGAAGAGCGAGCATCCCAAGGTCAGTGCCGCCGCTATCGTTCCTAGCGCTAGCACATTTCCTGGGGCCAAAACGGCTTTGCCAAGGATCGAAACTCCGGCGCTAGCCAGCATCGAGTCGATCAGCACTCCCGCAACTGCGATGGTTGCAACTTGGCAAACACGCCCCATGATCACCATTACCATGCCGAGGACGAGATCCCGCCTGTATGGCCTCGCAATCCGCCGTAACTCCCTGAGGGTGTAATCTCTGTCGAGCTTGCTATGATCGTCGCTCGGCTCTTCATTCAAGACATATACGAGGGACGCAGTGGAACCGGCAAATACCGTCAGCCCCGCAATCACTGAACTACGGGAAAACACCTTGAGAGCCGCTTGAACGACCAGCCAAATTGCTATTGTGGCTGCGCCCACAGCGACAACACCGAGGGGGGGCTTAGAGCTCCCTCTATCTTTTACAGCTAGACTGTTCATCCTCGCCTGTCGGCTTGATCGGCGGTACGGCATCGGCACGGGCATCACCGTTATGGGCTCGCTGTCTAACGCCGCTCGGATAGCCGTCCCGCAAGCCCGCACAATTGCAGTGATTGGGCTTTCGGGAAGAAACAAAACTTGCACCCGGCCAGTTAGCGGGTTGGCCGTAACCCCCGTCACGCCGATATGTTCCTGTAGGATCGATTCAACCTTGCGAGCGAGGCGCGGATTGCGATAGAGGATTGGGCAGTTCCATCGGATATTACCTGGGATGGCGAAGTGCACCGACAATAAATCGTTATTCACGCGAGACCTCTCATCTTTCAAGATGGAGCGCATCGTCTTTTAAGGATCCCTGTAAGGCAACCGAGCCCTCCGGCTGCTTTGCGATATTCACTGACTTCTAATTCATGCGCGGTAATGCCTGCAAGACTAAGCTCTTTTTTAAGAAATGGACAACCGGTAGACATTACCACGCGGCGCGGCGCAATCGTTACAAAATTCATTCCCAATCGCTCGGAAACCTCTTCTCCTGGTGGGCAGGAAATAATCTCAATATTCATGCTACGAAGAACACTCTGTAATTCGTCACTTGCCTTGTCAGCTCGTATGGCTGCGAGATTATGATCCACCAGGTTTACGACGCCAAGCAGGTGCTGGACTCCAGACGGCAGGATTACTGCGATCGAGGTAATACCCATCTCGCGCAAAATATATGCAACTAGGTCGGCGCCTGCTCTATTGGTCCTGAGACCGATTCCAATCAGCACGGTCTTGGCATTCAGCCACAAGGCATCTGCGCCTTCAAAGATCGCATCCCCTCGAGGTGTTGCCAGGATCGGAACTCCCAGTCCCGACAAAACACTTGCAGCCGTCCGGGCTTCCAGCGCACGCTGGTCGGATCCAGGCCTCGCCAGCACTGCACCTTCCGGCGTCATGAAGAAAAGATCGCGTTGAAAAAGAAAATTTGGAAGGTTCGATGGCGAGTGCGCCCAATGTACCACGATGCCCGCGTTTTCATAGAACCTGGCGATCTCCTCAGCTTGGTTCTGGAGCTTCTGCACGTCTGGCCACTCAAGCATCAGGGACTCATTTGGATCATGCTCCGTCGAAGCAAAAAATCCAGGCCTTGCAAGGATAACTTCCAAAAGCTCATTGACTTCTGAACACGCTCCGCAGGATCGCCAGATGAATCCAGTTTCTACATCTTCCCGATGTGTGTGTTGCCGGGGCCGCCAACCAGGCCCGCCGTACGTAGCCTGCTGTGGCAGAGTCATTCCGGCTTCCTTGCGGAAAAAATGCACCATCGCCACTGGTCGCGGATCTTCCCGTCGCTACCGATCTCGAATGGGTGTATCTCTTTGACATCATCCGGAGCCTTGTAGTAAAGCTCACGGATTTCTTGCCTGTGCAGAGCCGTAGTTTCGTATGTATCGATCCAAAGATCGATTGGCTCCCACAGGAGATATTCATTCATCTTGATACGGTCAAAGCCTACATTGGCAAGGAGTTTCTGCAGATCTTCCGCTAAGAAGTTGTTGCAAAATAAAGGCTGCTTCTTTTTGAAAATGCGAAAGGTCCAGGCGGCATCAACAGCACCGTATGGAACGGTTTGTCCAAAAATCATCTGGCCGCCCGGTCGTAAAACACGCAGGATTTCGCTCAATGCCTGTTGAGCTTCTGGCAGTAAATGCAACACCTCCCTCGTTACAACGATATCAAATGACCCTTTGGCGAATGGAATGTCATAAACCGAACCTTCACGGACTTCGTCCAGTCGGAGCTGGGCCAATTGGCGCATCTGCGGCGTAATGTCTAGCCCGACTTTATGAGTTACTCGGTCCCCGAATGAGCCGCCAACGATTCCGCTGCCGCAGCAGACATCTAACATTCTGGCAGATCTGTCTACATCGCACATTTCGGCGTGGGCCTGAAGCAATCCTGGATCGGTGAGCCATCTGCACGATTCGTGCCAGTTTTTGGAACGGATGCCGAATTGCTGACGATAGACTGCGAGCGATTGCGCCATCTCCTGTCGCAAGTATCGAGTTGGCAAGCTCGCGCGCCGCGCTGATAGCCGCGCTTTCTGCGCTTCGAGTACCTTTCCGATGATGATGTGCGCTACCTGAGCCGATTCGTCAAAGAATGCTGTCAGAGCATCGCTTAACACACGAGCGAGCCCTGCAGCAACAGCAGGCATGATTAATTGTGATTTTGTTTGGCTATCGTATTGAGGCTCGGACACTCTAACCGAGAGCACGGCTCCCAAACCCTCAACAACATCCGAAGTGATAATGTCATCGCTTTTTTCCACTAAGCCAAGAGAAATTGCCTTTTCGGTGATCGCCCGCTTCAGTGCATGCTTCAAGCCTTCAACGTGGGAACCGCCGTCTTGAGTGTGGACGGCGTTTACAAAACTGGCAACTTCCTCCGAAAAAGAGCTCGTCCATTGTAGGGCGGCTTCAACCACAATGGAATCTAGGGTTTCACGGAAATAAATCGGAGTTTCATGCAATGGTTTCCGATGGCGATTAATGTCTTCGAGAAGGCCTTTCACACCGCTTTGGAAACAGAATTCATCGCGACGGCCCTCGCGGGCATCCTCGATGTGAAGCTTAACCCCAGCGTTAAGGAAGGCCAATTCTCTAAGCCTTCCAGCAATTCTGTCGTAAGAAAAAGTCCCGGTGTTTCCGAAGATAGCGGGATCGGGCAGGAATCGGAGCCTGGTACCTCTTCTTGAAGTTGGGCCTGAATTCCGCAAGTCGTATTGTGGTACTCCTTGACTGAACTCTTGTATATAAGAATTTCCGTCTCGCCAAACTTCCAAGGTAAGCCGTTCGGACAGGGCATTAACGCATGTAAGGCCCAGTCCGTGAAGGCCGCCGCTAAAACTGTACGCGTAGCCAGAGAACTTCCCTCCGGAATGTAACTGCGTGAGAAGCAACTCCGCAGTAGGGCGGTTTTGCTGCGGATGAATCGCGACGGGAATACCTCTTCCATCATCCGCGACCGAGCATGTTAAATCTTCATGAAGGACTATGTAGATATTGCGGCACTCACCAGCCAGGAACTCATCCATCGCGTTCTCGATTAATTCAAACGCCAACTGATGCAGCCCATCTGTTCCGGTAGAGCCTACGTATAAAGAGGCCCGCTTGCGAATCGCATCCACGCCGGACAATACAACGATACTGTGAGCATCATATCCGTCCTGAATCGCTTTCCGCGGCGCCGTTGCTTGGAGTAATGAATCGGTCTTGGTCAACCTCGCACCTCCGGGTTTTCTGAAGTGCAGCTCAAGGCACTTTCAATCCTTTCGGCATTGGCATTTTTAGATACCGCCATCGTCTGAAACCAGCTCGCTAAGGAAGCAAATCCTTCAGTTGCTGCAACCCTGGCGACCGAGGGGTAAAGAGCGGTGGCGCTTTCGGTCTCGGCAGCCAAGGCGGCCTGAAGATTATCCTGCGTTGGACCCAGCGGCTTGCCGCTCAACGGATCGCCAATATTGCGCAGAAAATCAAGATGCCCTTCAACCAAAGTTACTTGGTTCTGAGCAAGCCGGTCAAATAACGTTGCTGCCGTAGGAAAGCCTTCGTGCCGGGCTGTGCTGGCAAATCGCCAATAGCGAACCAAGGTCTGGGCCTCCCGGGCAAAGAGATCGACTAGGTTTTCAAGAGTTCTTGATTCAGTAAAATCATTCATTTGGGTTTACCTTCAGTTCCAGGGTCTTTCCTAAATCCATTCGCGTTGATCTTCATATCCCAGATCCCGGCACAATTGCCGTATGCTGTCCGTTTGCAAAACATCGTTGAGCATGGTTGCTCTTTCCCGCCACCTCCCCGGACGAGGTGCTTGCGTCGCCATCACCGGAAGGGCGAAGCGCGTTGTCTCGCCGAGCAATTCACCGCAACCGAGCCATTCCCGCACCATGAATGGCATGCTGCCATGAGCCGTAAGACTATTTGCAATATCTTCGAACCGGACTTGTAAGTAGTCCACGCCGGTTTCGCGCGCGAATTCCAGGATCGATTGTTGGGCAGATCTCCACTGAAATGCGCATACCTGCTCAAGGGTCGTCTTGCTTGCCGTGCGCCAACCCGGAGGCAAATCGAATTTCCACCACCCGCTGTCAAGGTTTTCAGAATGACTGAAATCTTGAATTTGAAGATCGTCCCCAACATAGTGAGAATGAAATCCCCGATGCCGCCAGCCATCAAGCATCCCATTGATCGAAGCGGCCGGATTCCGGGTCAAATGAAGAATCCTGAACCGCGAAAACGGAAACAAAGCCTGCAGAAATGGCAGCCTATAAGCATTACTCGGAGTCTTGATTAGCAACGCCCGGGACGGAAGTTCCTCGGCGCGCCATTGCACCCAGGGTTGAACCAGGATGAAAGGCGGCTCTTCAATCACCAGGGGGCAGGGTGGCCCCGAAGGACGAGGACCCTCTTCCGGCAACACCGGCAGAAACGACCGATCCAGATCGTAGTAGTTAATATCAATGACGGGGTGCTCCTGTTTCAGTCTCGATAAAAACAAGGCATGAAAGTGCGAGAGATC
>DASZEU010000382.1:0-7724 GCA_035940535.1 Candidatus Angelobacter sp. | reverse complement strand
GCTTTCACCAAGATGATTGAGACCTACGCAACGCGTTATCCCGAACAGTGGCTCTGGGTGCATCGCCGCTGGAAGACCCGCCCACCGGGAGAACCATCGCTGTATTAGCCATTGCGCTGAGGGAATTCAAAGAATTTGGTGACTGTGGGTAACTGAGTAATTGAAAATAAAAAATGTGGGCGGAAGCTTGCGTTTTCTCACGCAAGCTCCCAATTCTGCGGGACTCTTCTAGTCCTTCTTCGGCTCAGCGCTACTCGTTTTACCTTCCGAAGAGTTTGTGGCTTTGCGGACGCTGGCGATAAATGGCTCTCCGCCCTGGGGCGTAGGGACGGCGCCGGTCAAGATGGTCTTAAAGGGCACCAGACGGCCATAAAGCTCACGGGTTGCATCTTTGTCCTCGCTGATCACCGCTCCATTGAGCGTGATGCCGGCAAACAGTCCGCGGGCGCGCGAATAGGTGAGCACTTGGGCGCGCATCTTCCAGTCCGTTGCTCCTTCTGCATGGCGTCCCACCGGACCTGCGGCAGCGCTGGCATCGACTCCCAGCTTGAACTTGCTGGAAAGCAGGTTCTGCATGCCTTCGTCATTCATGATCACCATGACCAGATCGACGGCTTGTCCGCCAATCTGCAGCCCAAAGCTCCCTCCTTTGATACTGAAGGGAGCTGGGGCACTCCAGCCATTGCCGGTACGGCAGGTAGCAACTCCGCGGCCATAAGCCCCGCCGAATCCAAGACCACCTTTTAGCAAAGACGGTACCACGGCCAAACATTTGGCCGAGCCCAGAATCTCCTCAGGAATGCCCTTGTCCGGCGTGGACATGATCTCATTCAATACGGTGGCTGCGCTTTGGGTCCTTTCGGCGGCCGTCTCAGCCAAAACCGGACACAAAGAAATGAGGGCGAACAACGATACAAGCAGTAGACGTTTCATGGCATTTTCCCCTGGGAAGAATTCTAAATCTAGTGAGTTAGATGCTGGAAGATAAGAACAAATCAGGAAAATAATAAAGGGTTGGATTCGGCGACCCTCGTTACCGTTTCCAACCCCGTCTCCCAGGTTCTGTGGTAGGTGAGAAGAGTATGGACCTCGGTTGTCTTCCCTGCAAGTAACTTGTGTTCCTACCCAGTTCGATAAAACCGGACATGTACCATCAGGAAATCACACGACGCTCATGTGACCGGAAAGACATGCTCCACACCTTAGAAGAACCGGTCAGTCACCCACCGGGAATGGGTTTCATGGGTTCTATTAAACGTCAGCCAAGTGAAGGATTCAAAAGTGGAAGAGCGCACTTAAAACATGTCAAGAGATGCGGAACGTCATTTAAATAAACTATTTATAATCAATAGTTTATCCATTCTTGACCAGCAGAAAACAACCTCAGTTTATGTTGCGCAGCATACAATCCAAAAATGCACTTTGCTGTTGAAACTGAACGCGAAACGGACGGTCGCTGGATTGCGGAAATTACCGACATCCCAGGTGCGTTAGCTTACGGTGAAACCGAGGATGCGGCAAGGGCGAACGTCTATGCTCTCGCCTTGCGGGTCATTGCCGATCAAGTAGAGGAGTTCCAGTTCAGACCCGGCGTAGCCAATTAACACATGACAGTCCCTTGATCCGAACAAATTCACGCTGGTTATCGGTGACCAAGGTATGACCAAGAGCGACCACTTGAGCAGCTATCAGCAAGTCATTGCCGCCGATTGGGCGGCCAGCCTTTTCGAGCCGCACACGTAGCACACCATAGGCAATCTCGGCGGGTGACTCAAAAGACAGAACGTCAAGTGAACTGAGCACCGCTTCCAAACGACTCGTGAGTCGCGGCAATTCCTTTTTTGCGGCTCCATAACGTAACTCTGCGGCGACGATGATGCTGGTACAAACCTGCTCTTCCCCTGCTTCGCGGATATGCTTGAATACAATACCTTGCGGGTTGTGAATGAGGTCAGAGAGAACGTTGGTATCCAGAAGATAGCGCATCAGAACCGAACCGGCTTGAGGGGCAATTCAGAGATCGGGGGAAAACTCTCTTCAAGCGTCTCCAGCGTCTCCAGCAGCGCTAACAGTGACTTTCGCGGTGCAGGCTCGATAATCAGCCGTTGACCCTCTTTGCGCATGATGGCGTGTTCGCCCGGAAGCTCAAACTCGCGTGGAATCCGCACCGCTTGATTTCTTCCATTCTTAAAGAGCTTGACTTGTCGTTCGGGAAACATAGATACCTCTTGGCATAGGTCTCAGCATAGGCCAAAATGAGCGCCTTGTCCATTGCTGCCAATTCTTCCTTACTTTGAAGAAGTCACGAGCGAATGAGTAATGGCATGTACCGAGAGAGCAATACGGTTCTGGACGCCGACTTTGCGCATCAGCTTTGCCACGTGGGCCTTGACAGTGCGCTCTTCGATTCCCAGCACTGATCCGATCTCTTTGTTGGAGCGGCCTACCACCAGAAGTTCGAGAACTTCTTTTTCCCGATCCGTGAAGGTGACGCGGCCAGCAGGGAAAATGCGTCCTGGCGAAGAGGTGACCCGTTCGATGAAGATGGAAAGGACCCGGCGCGGCGCCCATACCGATCCCTGGTTCACAATCCTCATGGCTTGAATAAACTCGGCCGGGGAGGCCGCCTCGTCCACGTAGCCCTTGGCGCCGGCCGCCAGGGCTTTGAGGATGGTCTCGTCATCGGCGCCGCTTCCAGTCACGATGATGCGCAAGTCAGGACGCGCCGCCTTCAGGCCAGCCATCACATCAAACAGATTTTGCCCTGCGCGGCTGCCCAAGAGCACCAAGTCAATATCTGTCCGCGGGCCTAACTCCGCCAGAGTGGAAGAAACCAATTCCAAGTCCGGCTCGGTATCGAAGAGCGACTTCAGTCCAATGAATCTCAGCGGATCACTTTCCACCACAGCAATCCTGATAATCGGCTTCTTGGCCCCAGCAGTTGCTTTCATTCCACGCTCCTTTGAGAATTGCCTATAAATCAAAACTTGATTTTAAGCAAAACCCAGCCTCTCCACCTGAAAGTATCATGAACTCCGGCCCCTGCCCATTCATCAACAGGGTACATGTACCGGGATTAGACAAATTTGAGGTTTTTCTCTGAGAGTTCTACTTCTTGAAAGCTTGCATGGAACCGTGCTCCAGCCCCAGCGCAAAGGCATCGGCATGTCCAAGAGTTTGTCCGCGCTCATACCCTTCGCAGAAGCTTTGCCGGGCTAGCTCGTCTTTTTCTGGCAAAGGGGAGAATTGGCTGCAACTGGCAAATCTTGGGCCAGGAACGGACGTAGCAACTTTACTGTTTTGGCCAGGATCCAGGCCTTGTTTATACCCGAAAGAGAAACCCTGATCAAAATACATATTGCTGGGACCGGCAGGAGCAGCAGCTTCGGACAAGGATGCAGCGACCAGCCGCAAAGTATCTACAGCGCGAAATACCCTGCCCGCATAACCGTCGCTATATCCAGCTTTTACGCCTTCTGCGAAACCCGATTCAAAGGATTTTCGGGGGCCGAACTGTGAGGCATAACCAGTGGAGAGACCGTGAAATTGCGCGCTCCTGGTACGCAGCGGTCGGCCCATATTGATGTCGATGTTTCCTAAATGGTACCCCTCTTCGTAACCGTGCCTGTATCCGTGGGCAAATGCCGAGCGGGCAAAAAGGACGTTACAGCCAGCTTCGTTCAGATGGCGTTCGGGCAACTCGGACGATGTAGCTGGCTTATCTTGTGGACCTCCAAGCAGAAGCAACAGAAAGGGAACAACAAGAAGCATCCAAGACCTCGCCGACGACAAGTCTGCTGAATTCAGATGAAGCCGCAAGGTCTGGGGATGTCAAAAAATCAACGGTCTTCCTAAGGTCAATTCGCCTACTCTTTAAGCTCTTTGACGAATTCCTACAAAGGGCTGCCAGACTCATACTGACGCCACCTTGACCTTAATCAAAAAGAGTTCAAACCTTACCAGTGCTGACAGTTAAAACTGGGGGAAACAGCACAGGCAAGGGAAGAGCTTAAATTGATTTGCGCGCCCCCGGAAAGCTAAACGGCTTTTCGGGGGCGATGGTTTTTGGGAGGCAGCCGTTAGTCTTTAGTCCTTAGCTCTTAGTTTTTAGCCTTTTGGATTGCTTCAGATTCTTATGCCTTAACTTTCGCGTAAATTCGTGGCTAAACGGTTTTTAGCCTTTGCGTTCTTATCTCGCGCTCATCAGCGAAAATCAGCGGCCCAAATTTAACTCCTCTTTGCGGGTAAAGCGGCTCTTCCGATCACCCGATTCCTCTTGACAACCTTGCCTTGACAAGCCAGAATCGAAAGCTCTTGTAGCGAATAAAAAGCGAAAGTATAATCCTGAAATATGACCTCTGCTGCTAGCCTTCGCACCCAAGTTGAAGACCGGCTTCGAGACCGTTGTCTCGCAGCTTTTTCTCCGCAGGCGCGGCCCGAGATGCCGGTCATCCCCACTGGCATTGCTGCCATTGACAGACGCATTAGAGGCATTCCTTGCGGAGCCATCACAGAAATCTGCGGCAATCCGCTGTGCTCCACCGGTAGCACTTCCCTGCTCACGGCGCTGCTCCATCGCGCCAGTGAAAATCATTTTTGCGCCTGGATCGATGCTACGGATACTTTGAATCCCCGCTGGATCCACGGGGCCGGTGTGAGCCTTAATCGTGTTTTATGGGTGCGCTGCCAGGAGCATCCGGCAGGAAAACAACGGCTTAACCGGCTGGAACAAGCTTTGAAATCGGCTGACCTGCTGCTGAAAGCCAACTGCGGATTCAGCCTGGTGATTGTTGATCTTGAAGACATTGCTGAACGCTTGGTCCGGTATGTCCCTTTGGATGTGTGGTACCGGTTCCGGCTGGCTGCGGAAAAATTATCGACAGCTCTGGTGTTTAGCACTCCGTTTCCCGTAACCGGCACTTCCAGTGCGCTCATGCTGCGCCTGCACAGTTCCGGTGCAGCTTGGAGTCCCGGTTTTCAGAATGACGGTTTTCAGAGTGAGGGCTTTCAGGATGACTCCAGTCCGCACACAAGAATTTTTCATGCGTTCGATAACAAAGTTGAGGTCATCCGCAGCCGCGATCTCAAGAAAAACGCACAATCGGCGCACATCACGTTCTCTTCCGTTCGGAGATGGTATTGATATGCCTTTTGCCTGTCTTTTAGTTCCATGTTTCCCGGTGCAGGCGGTGGTGCGGGCAGAACCTGAGCTGCGCCGGTTGAAATTGCGCCATGCCGCCATTGCGGTCGTGGATGGCGCGGAAAATATGATGCGGGTCATTGCCTGCAATGGAGCTGCAGAAAACCTGGGCGCGTATATAGGGATGACCAAGACCCAGGCAGAACAGCATCCCATTCTGGTTGTTAAAAAAAGATCGGCAGCCCAGGAAGAATCGGCACAGTCTGCCTTGCTGGACTGCGCTTTCTCATTTTCGCCGCGGGTTGAATCCACAGCGCCCGGCATCATTACCCTCGACATTGATGGCCTGGAAAACTTATTTGGTCCTCCGGGAAAACTGGGCTGCGCTTTGGTAGACCATGCCTCCTCTGTGGGGTTTGACACGAATGTCGCGATTGCCAGTAATCCAGATGCGGCCCTGATCGCTGCCCAGGGAATTTCTGGAGTGACGATAGTTCCCGAGGGAAAAGAAGCGGCTTATTTATCTCATCTGCCGGTGGAGGTACTTCCGCTTTCCCAGGAACAAGCAGAAATTCTGGATAGCTGGGGCATTCGCACCTGCCGGGCGCTGGCCCAGCTTCCTCCCGTACCACTTACCCAGCGTTTAGGACAGGAGGGTCTGCGGCTGCAAAGGCTGGCCAAAGGCGAGTTGCATCGCACTATTGTTCCTTTCGAGTCTGCTTTGACGTTTGAGGAGCAGGTCGAGTTTGAAGACCCGCTTGATCTGATCGATCCTCTTCTGTTTGTTCTCAACCGAATGCTGGACCATATATTTACAAGACTGAGGGCCCGCTCCCTCTCCACCCAGGAATTGAAGCTGGAACTTCGATTGGAGATCCATCCCGATCGCAACTTGGGGCAATCACCCATCAAGCTTGAACTGGTGAGCTTTGAACGCACCATTCGCCTGCCGGTACCAACCCACGATACAAAAACATTGCTCAAGCTGATGCAACTGGATTTGGAAGCCCATCCCCCCAATGGCCCAGTGCGCGCCGTAAAGCTGTCAGCAGAACCAGCTCGCCCGCGTTTCACTCAAGCCAACCTGTTTATTCGAACAGCGCCGGAGCCGGAAAAGGTCGAGGTGCTCCAATCCAAGCTCCGCGCTGTGGTAGGAGAGACCGATCGAGAAGGAAGAAACACGGTCGGAAGCCCGGAACTGATCAACTCCCATAAGCCGGACAGCTTCACAGTGGCTGCGGCTTTCACCGAGACCAAGAGTCAAAAAAATTCAGCGCAGAAGTCAGAAGCACAGCAGGAAGAAGACTTGCTGCGAATTTACCGTCCGCCAAAACCAGCTACAGTCCAAGAGTTGAACGGACGCCCGCAGCATATCTCCTTTGCCAATACCTCCGGAACCATCGCCAAAGTTTCCGGCCCGTGGCGCTGCTCCGGACAATGGTGGAAAAAGAAATGGGAACGAGAAATATGGGACATAGAACTCCCAGTCAACCAGGGCTTGGTGCGTTACCGCATCTACCACGATCTGCTTAGTAACAACTGGGCAGTAGCAGGAAAATTTAATTGAGGAGCAGTCAGCACTCAGCACTCAGCCAAAGCAAAAACCTTTAGCCACGAATGCACGCGAATTAACACGAATCAAAAACAAGCATTCAGCAGTCAGCATTCAGCCAAACTGATTTCACCGCAAAGGACGCGAAGGACGCGAAGGAAAATAAATTTTTCAGAGTACGAATGAACATGAATGAAATCAAAATCAAAAAATGCTCGGTCTTCATTTTTTTATTCGTGTTTATTCGCGTTAATTCGTGGTTAAGACTTCTTGCTTTTCTCCGCGCCTCCGCGTCTCCGCGGTGAATTAGGTTTAGCTGAATGCTGAATGCTATGTACTTCGAACTCCATGCCCGCAGCGCCTTCTCTTTCCTGCAAGGAGCAGTGCTTCCTGATGCTCTGGCTTATGGCTGCCTGCAACTGGAATTGCCGGGCATGGCGCTGGTAGACCGCAATGGCGTATGCGGGTCGCCTTTTTTTCACCAGAGCATGACCAACAATAAATTAAAAGCATACGTAGGCGCTGAGATTGGTCTGGCGGAAAGCGGTTGGCTTCCTATATTGCCGGTGACGCAAGCCGGTTACAAAAATCTTTGCCGGTTGATTACCGCCATCAAGCTTCGAACCAGAAAGAGCACTCCAGCAACCGCAACCTTCTCTGAACTGGAGCAATTTGCCGGCGGTTCTGTTTGTCTGACCGGAGATGAAGATGGCCCTCTCGCCCACGCATTGTACAAAGGCGGCAAAGAGGAGGCTCGTCGTCTGCTGGAGCAGCTTAAGTCTATTTTTGGGCCAGAAAATGTCTATGTGGAAGTCCAACGCCACTTCCGTCCAGAGCAGGAGCAACGCAATCAAGTTGCGATTGAGCTGGGGTCTGAACTTAAGCTCCCTCTCCTGGCTACCAACGGCGTACTCTACGCCACCCCTGAAGATCGAGAGGTCTTGGATGTATTTACCGCTCTCCACCACAAGTGCAACCTCGAAACTGCCGGACGCCTGCTGAGCCTAAATGCCGAACGCCATATCCGCACCG
>DASZEU010000381.1:0-23353 GCA_035940535.1 Candidatus Angelobacter sp. | reverse complement strand
GAAAATACCTGGAAGAAAACGCCGAGGCGCTGCAAGTGGTGCTGACCGAAGCAGACCTGGACCAGATCGAAGCCGCTATGCCCAAAGGAGCAGCGTCCGGCCCCCGCTATCCAGAGATGGCGATGCGCTTTGTGCAAAGCTGAGACATTGGGTAGGTGGGTGATTTGGAATTTTTCAATTCTGTGCAACTGCACAGGGGCTAAAGCCTAATGTCACTTACTTTGTAACAAGAACACCAGATGTGCGTTTGATTTATACGAGCTGCGGGCTTCGTGCGACTGGCTTCTGCCGGAAAAATCGAGCGTTACCGAATTGCCTCTTAATCTGACGTGGAATATTTACGCATTCTCGGGGTCCTTCCAGGCGCAAAGAACGCGCCTGTCAGGATGACAGGTTGTTTTAGAGGGGAAATTGATACTCAACTGAATGAAAGTAAGTGACATTTGGCTAGAGCCAAGATTTATTTTCAACACTTTCGGCACGAGTAAACTTCTTTCGGCGAACCTCAGGACAGGCTATGCCTGACACGAGTTTCACGCAAACAGACCCACTACTATCCGTTCCAATCCGTTTGACCCTGCATTTTCAGGCGGATATAATCAATTACGGCCTCTGAGCGGGAGTAACTCAGTGGTAGAGTGCGACCTTGCCAAGGTCGAAGTCGCGGGTTCAAATCCCGTCTCCCGCTCCATAAAAAGCGAGAATTTCCTGCTAGCCCTCGCCGTTGCGAGGGTTTATGCTCTCAGAGGTTTCTTAAGGTAGGGCGCGGTACCCAAGTGGTAAGGGAGAGGTCTGCAAAACCTTTATGCGTCGGTTCGATTCCGACCCGCGCCTCCAATCAAAATCTCGGTTATAAAATCAGGTATTTGTGGCAACACTCGGCTGAATCGTGCTAAATCCGTTGCTAATAATTTCAGCAGCGAGTCCCATCTAGTCGAGGCCGGAAAAGCTAGAGTTCTCAAACAGCATGAAAGAGGCAGAGGACAAACCTCGATGGTTCTTTGTTGACGAATGCGGCAGCCCTCATTTCTATGAAAAGAAAACCAAGCGGTTGATTGTTGGTGAAGAGGGATGCTCTTACACTTTTGGCGTTGGCTTCCTCCGCACCTATGATCCTCAGCAGATAAGAGCCAAGCTCGCCGAAGTTCGAATGGCAATAGCCCATGATCGATATCTCAAAGATATTCCATCTATCAAGAAGAGCGTTGTCGCCTTTCACGCGAAAGACGACTGCTCGGAAGTGAGAAAGATGGTCTTTGAAGCCCTCGATAAAATGGATTTTGGAGCACAGGTCGTCATGGCCAGAAAGATCGAAATCATATTCAAATCTGAGCACGGTGGTTCACAGGACCGCTTCTATGATTGCATGGTCGAACATATGTTCAGTAGGCAACTTCATTTATCTATTCGCAACCATATCACGTTTGCCCGGCGCGGCAATAAAGCCAGGCAGCATGCATTGCGCGCAGCGGTTGACTCGGCAGCTCGCAGATTCAAACGAAGCCATAAATCAGAGGATTTTCCCGTGTTGCGTGTTGAGACCAGCCAGCCAGTACAAGAGCCAGTACTTCAGGCAACCGACTACGTTTTGTGGGCTGTGCAGCGGGCTTTTGAAAAAGGGGAGATGAG
This sequence comes from Candidatus Angelobacter sp., assembly GCA_035940535.1. Lineage (GTDB taxonomy): Bacteria > Acidobacteriota > Terriglobia > Terriglobales > Acidobacteriaceae > Angelobacter. The sequence continues at coordinate 21,724 of DASZEU010000381.1, read as the reverse complement.
GTATTTTGAATATCTGAGAGAAAAAATTGAACTGGTTTGGGACATATATGATCTTGAGAAGCTGAAAATCAAGGGGCAGACGATTTACGATCGACGCAAGAACCCGTTCCACGTTGAAAAGATTTCGGAAATAAAAAAGCCAGCCCCCCTAGCTAAGACCCCCTAAAGAGCCAACGGCATGGAGCCGACATTCACTAAGGCGAACCAGCTTTTATTATGATGCAGGAAAAAGTTACCGGATGCAAATCTGAGTTTTGTGCTAATTTGTGCTAAGACTTGTTGCGCTCTATGCGTTTAATGCACTTCTGGGACCAATAACTTATGTGTTTTCAATAGTTTATAGGAGTTCGATTCCGGCCCCGCGCCTCCAGCCCACGAGCGAATCTGAAAGCATCCGACTTAACTCCTCTGCATATTTCTGCTCCATTACAGCAGGGATTGGGACGTCCCCATCGATTCCCATCTGTTCCCCTTCAGTGTTCAAATTGCACGGCAATTACAAGTTCGGGTTCATCTGCCTTGCGGAACTTATTTTGGGAGAAGGTGTTGCGGACCATGTGCAAGAAGTACTCCAGTGAAGTGGGAGCGTGGTTCGATCCCGCCTTGGCAGCGCGCCTTTGGAGAAGGAAAACCGTTGGTAAACTGCCGCTTGGTTAATGTTGCGCAGAATTCTTGACGAAATGAAGGCAGCTCCCAAAAATTCCCGAAATGGAACGGGAGCGCGCGCGAAAGAAAAAATTGAGATGATTACCATCTCCCTCACGTGATAGGCTTGGTTGGATCATCCGGCACAAACAGGGCATCGGTGAGGCCATGCAGCCGCAAGCGCACGAGGAAGTGGAAAAGTTGCTATCCGCAAGCAGAACTCTGCGTCTAGCTGATTCCGCCTGCCGTGCCCAGGATTGGAAGACCGCTGCTGGACATCTGGCGAAAACCTGTAAAGAAGAACAGTCCTCCCAACTGAGAGGCCGCTTGATTTGGAAACGAATTGAGTGCCTCTATGCCGGCGGCGATAACAGATCCGCCCGCCGAGTGCTTCAGGGCATGATGAAGGAATTTCCGCCCGAAACCACTGAACAATGGTGCCTGGCAATTCGGCTTTACCCCAAGGATGCAAACTCGCAATTTGTGCTCAATACCGCGGTTGAGGGCCTCAGGAGACATCCCGATTCCCCAGAATTGCTTTTGCATCTGGAAAGACTGTGCCAGCAGACGGGCCGATGGCAGGCTGCATGTCCCGTCATTGAGCAGATAGTCGCAGCAGCAAACAACGACCAGCAGTACTGCCGGGCTATGCGGGTGAAGTGTTCCATCTCGATCCATCTCCGCGATCTTTCCTTGGCCCAGGCCACCGCCCACCAAATCATCGAGAATATTGGCCGGATTCCTCAATCGCATCATTATCTTCGTCTTTATGCGGCTACGGTGCTGGCCTGCACCAATTCTTTGCAATCCGAGCATGCGGCCTATCTTTTGCATCGTATTCGCGCCAAAGAGATAGCAGCCCGTATTCACGTAGTCCGGGGATGGACGGCTCTTCGAGACGGGGATTGGGGGCAAGTTGGAGAATCGCTTACAGCCTTTGAGCAAGCCGGGACTGGGCTTCCGATTGGGAATGCCTGGAAGAAGCTCGTCTCCAAATTATATCGCTGTGTATCTGATTGGATTGTGGCGGCACGCCTGGGCTTTCCCGTACTCGCTTATGACGACCTGCGCCGCCGCTTGCGAGCGCAGGGTTCCCTCTCCGCATTGCTCCATGCTTTTGCCCTGGTCAATATGTCCCTCGCGGAGAGAAAGTTGTCCCAAGGATTATCTGATGCAGCCGCCCGCAGCTTATGTGAGAGTTTGGGGGCTTGGGCTGCATTTCTCCAAAACCAGAGCGCATTGCAGCGTTTTGTTGAGGAGCGCTGCCGCCGTTATGGGATCATCAGCGAAGTCCCGCCAACTGAGAATATTGTCCGGGAGTTGGATGCTTTTTTGACAGCGACCATGGAGCGCTACGCTCATCCTGATCGCCTTAAACTGCTCTGGGATTTGGAAAGGAAAACAGCAGCCAGGGTTGCGTCACGCGGAGGGCTGCGCCTGCCGGATGACAATAAGATGAATGCAGGCCCTTTTCTAGCCAATTCTCTTGACCTCCATCGGGCGGTGCGGGGGCTTCGCGATCAGCGAATTCGCCTCTTGTTTTCTCCACTGGGTGCGGCAGTTGCCCTTCTGGAGCGGCATCAGTTTGCATTGGCCAGCAAAGAACTGGAGAGAATCGCGGAGTCCGAAGCACAGCAGGGCCCCAGGCGAGAAGATTTTCAGCAACTCTTGGTCGAAAGTTATCTGGAGGCTTCGCAGAGCCTGGTTGCGCAAGTGCCAGTAGACATCAACCTGGTTCGTGAAGGGTGGGAATGGGCAATCAAGGCAGCCCAGGCCATTGGTACTGAGGCCCAAGTGCATGAGTCGATCGTCGAAATTGCCACCGGGAGAGCCCTGGTCCTTTTTGCTCGCAAGAACCTGGAGGAGCAGCGGGCTGACCCCGATAAGCGTTCTTTACCAGTCCGTCGCCAGGAAGCGATTGAATTAGAAACACTCGCCTGGGTTTTGACGAAGGACGCAAAGATACGGAATGTCCTGGTCGATCATTTGCATCGATATGCCTGGGTATTGTTTCAGAGAAAGGATTGGGACAGCTCAATCGAGAAGCTGTTTACAGCTCTTAGCCTGAAATCGAATGCGCCCGACGTGGCAACAGATTTAGCTGTATTCCTGCGGGCAAGGCGGCGTTACCAACTGGAGCAGAACCAATGCGATGAAGCTGGAGCGCCGCTCATGGAAGCAATGAAGCGACTTAGGGAAATCGATCCGAATTCTGAAGTGAAAGAGATTCAAGAGGCTTTAGCACAATTGGAAGACTTGGGCCCTGTTCCATTCGTAGAATATTCTCTCGGCGCTATGGAAGCTGGTAACTGGAAACTGGCAACAGACCTTATGGTTTGGGCCCTACAGGTTTGTTCCAAGGGACATTTTGTGCGTGATGGGGCCCGCACATTGTATCGGGAGATGAGCCTGAGTATCGAGCACGGGAGCCTTGAATTGGAAATTCATTTGGCTTGCCTGAATGAGTTTATCCCTAAAGATCTCTTCGAGGTAGATGGAGAGGCTTAGGAGAGGGAGAGGCCAATAGCAGCTATATGGCGCATGATTGTTTCATCAGCTACAGCCATCTGGATGGTCACTTGGCCGAGCAACTCAGCAAAGCCCTCAAAAAGAGGGACATCCATGCCTGGTGGGACCCTGAACTAAAGAATGTTAGCGGCGTCTTCTTAAGGCCACTACTCCAGGCGTTGGAAGACAGTAAGGCCTTGGTCGTTATCGTGAGCAAGAACTCTGCCGATCGGGACTATGTAACCAATGAAGTGCTTTTCGCCAAGGAAAACGGCAAGCCTGTAATTCCTTTGTTTGCCGGCAACGTGCCAGCTTCCGGGGCAGTGGTGTTTGCCGTGCAACTCTATCAGCGCGTCACTACGCGGCTTTCTCACGTCGAAGAGCATGCCGTCGAAGAAATTGCCAGCAAGCTTAAGAACATCATAGGCGATGTGAGTCCAGCACTTGCTCTCGACCAACTGAAGCTGGAGGACGAGGAAATTCCTCCGTTGGGCAACCTGGAGACTGCCTTGCAACGTGCATGCTATCGGCATTTTGTTCATTCTGTAAGAGACCGGAATTTTGCTGAAGCCGAGCAGATACTGCAAGATATTAGGAATCACCACATTGCCGTTAGGCATCCGGCGCAATTCGAAGCCCTTCAGGCGTGGTCGAAATGGATAGGATGGTACGAAGAAATCAAGTACAAATCGAGAACCTGGGGAGACTTGGCGAGAAGTCTGGCCGAGAAGCTTCCCTCTAGCGTAACGTCCCCCGTTGAGTTTCGGAATGCGTGCCCACCGGTGGCATCACGCCTGGAATCGGAATGGTGGCGCATTGTTGACAAAGTCTTCGAGCAGTTCTTGCGTTCCATTACCACGGGGGCATGGACCGATGCCGCCCGCAGTTTGAATTCGCTGGATCCTACCCTGCTCAACCCAATTACTCCGCTCATCGAGGGTGTGGCAGCCTTGAATGCGCCGGGCGACAAGAGTCTTTTTTCCTGTGCTCATCAAGTTCTGGAAATGTACCGCGCCGCACCTTCTGAGAACAGTCCAACGTTTGAGACTCTGATGCAGGCCGCTTTTCCGCCAGACGAAGAGAGACTCCTGGAGTCACGAAAGATCTGGCACGCACAATCGGCGCAGGTAACGAGGATCCAATTGTTTGTCCAATTGCTGAATGGTGTCGCTGCAAGATGTGGCGGGGCTGACTCTTCGGCCTATCAATTGGTGAAAACAGTTGAAGCATCCCTGAGTACAAGTGACGGAGCCAAAGATGTCGCGGAATTCGACGAGGTGCTGCGACTGCGGAAGCTTTGGGATTCCAGCTTGGAAGAGCTTGTTTCATTGGACCAAAACGATCAAAGACTTGAACGAGTTGAGCACGGCTTGTTTGAGGCTGGCAGGGTGTTTGCTCATGCAATGCAGCAGGCGAAGATGGTCGGCGCCCACCGATTGGCAGCTTTGAGCCATCTGCAGTTGAACGGAGCAGGAAAACCCTGGGAGGAGATTATCGAGTCGCTTGAGAATTGTGGAAGGGTAGTTCAGGAACTGCTGGATGGATTGGTCGTTCCTCTTAGCCTCCACTGGGAAAAGCAAGGTATTGAGCGACTGCAGAAGGTCAAGAGCTTTTTTCAGCAGCTCTCTTGCAAACGGAAGGAGCTGCAATGGAAGAGGGAGACTCTCAAGTCGCTTAGGCTGCTTGTCGCCGGAGATCCAGAGTCCGCGCTCAGGGCGCTGCAGGCTCTGATTCATGATGATCCTGAACTCGTCCCCTTCGTTGAACCTTGGGTTAAAGTGTGCGAGGAATACGGGTCGCTCGTCGCCGGTGGCGACTTGCGGTCCCAAGTTGATCCCAACACCGGATTACCGTCTGCACTCCTTGCCGGCAAGGATAGAGCACAACAAGTCGAAGCGATCTTGAGCACAGCCGAACGCGCTGATGCTGCCCTCCGGACTGCGATGCAAACCGGATTCCCTCTGCAGGAAATCTCAATACCCGCTCAGAGTGTGATCTCCTATTTAGGGTACCTGCGCGAGACTTTGAAAAGCGCGGCCCGAGCCGATTGGCATTCCGCAGAACGCAAACTCACAGCTTACGTTGCAGACGCATCTGATCCGCTGGAATGTGCCTGGAAGCTGCTGGCGGCGATCAAGAGGTTGGCTCAAATGCCGGCATTTTTCAGCGTTGAGAGCGTACTGACCACGGCGATTGCACAGCCGGGCGCCCGGCGGCCAGCCTCGAATATCTCCCATGCGAGCATGGCCGCCTTGTTTGCAGTGCTCGGCCAGGTTGAAGCCCTGGCTGGCCTGCTCAAATCTCATGCTGATTACTTCCCGCATAATCTTGGGGTGGCAGCGCTCTCCCAAATTGGCCCGGACACTAAGCCAGAACCTCAGTATTTGTCGCTGGCCGTCTCGTACTGCGCATTGTTCGCTTGCAGCGAAAAATATCGTGAATTCTTAGCCCAGGCGTTCGCGCCGGTCAGCCTGCCCGCGTTGGGCAAAGGGGGCAAGTTGCGAGAGAGCGTTGGATTGCAACTTAAGAAATCGTTTGAGCGGGCTGAAGTGCAATGGGGCGTGCTCGGTGATCCGCAGTCATGGGCGTGCCAGTGGGAGGTCGAGTGTTTTGCGGTGAGTCAAATGTCGTCGCAGGAATCCTATGCGCCGCTCCCTTGGCCTTTTGGCCCGGCATTGATTGAGTTCTACGATTTGCATCGCGAATTAGGAGAGGTTCTGCAACGTCGGCCCGCGCTCCGTGTGTGGTATGGACCGGGCGCAGCCGGAGTGGCAATGAATTTTTCCGGCGATCCGGAAAGCGCGCTTCGCAGCCTGCCCAATGCGGAGACTTGCACAGCGGAACAGGCCAAGGCATCGCTTGGCTATGCCTCCATGCCAGACCCCTTGAAAGCTCTGCAAGAAGATGTTACTAGCGTCAGGTCTGATGTGCTGGTGCTCTTGTTGAATCGCGACCGCTTCAGCCCACAGACTCCTCCTGGGGAGGGACCGAACATTCAGAAGAGAGTAATTGACCATTGCCGGGAGTTACTGGAGTTGCGGTCGCGCGGCGCTGCCGTTGAAGAGAGCTTTATCCGGGCACTGATCGATGTTTTCACGCGCATGGTGGAGCAACTGGAAAAACCGATTCTTCATCTTCGACGTGCTGCAACCGTGGAAGATGCAGAAGCGCGAAAGAGATGCATGGATGGGGTGCTTGCGTTTCTGAGCGGATTGCCCGATCAAAAATGGCTCACAAATTGTGTTCGGACCTTGCGGTCATTCCGTTCTGATGTAAATAGAACGTTAGTCGACTTGAAACGGGAACAATGGGAAGACGAAGGGAAGTCTTCGGCGCTTCTGATTGAGATGCAGTCGCTTGCGGAAGAGGCAACCCGGGATGACCCTAATGACCCTCATGCCAAAATTTTGAAGATTCGAACCTTATTATTGGAGGGCCCTCAGGCTCTGCCCAAGGTTGAGGAGTATCTGCAATCCGTGCAAAGCAGCCGTTCAATTCTGGACTGGCCCGCCTGGGCGGCCCAAGAGGTTCAGAGATTGATCCGGAAGGTCGCCGACCAGCAGGAATAAATTAACGAACAAGGAGGACCAAAGGTTGTGAAGAAAAAAGAATGCGAAATAGCCTGGGACCAGCCATTTCGTGACGCCTTTGTGTCGCCGTTACAGGGCGATCCATACGAGATACTGGCTGAATTTGGTGTCAGCTTCGATAGCAGCATGAAGGAACTGCACGATTGCGCGCTGCAAGCTCAAAAGCAGCGAGCCCTCACATCAGCGCGTGATCAGTCCTTCCGCCGTCTTCTCAACGAGGAAAAACGCTTGGTTCTGGATTTGCTTTACTTCCAGCCACAACCTTCAATTTTTGACCTGAGCGAGCCGAATATGCCGCATCCGCACCCTGATGGGTCAGCAAGCAACATAGGGAAGCAGGATTCTTCCGAACCAGGCACGGTCCTTTGGAGTCTTTTGCGAGAAGCTTGGGACCCGCCTTGCGAAGACCTTCCAGCGTTACCGTTGCCACTGCCTCTTTTGGAGGAGGAGTGATGCCGGAGAAGCCTTATAGCAACGCACCCACTCCGTCATTGGCGCTCAACGCTCTCGACCTGGCCTTGGAAATGCAGAAGATGGAGGCCGAGATGCATAAATTCGTATGTGAGTTTTTGCCGTTACTGGACGATGTGGAGATGCTCTGCCGTGACCTGAGTCGGGCGCCTGTCGAGTCGGTGATGCAGAGGGCCGAGGCCCTTGCCATGCTCGCCGATCAGGCGGACAGAATACGGACTGCCATCAATCTGGAACGGATCGGCGAAGTTGGCGAGATTGTGGATGCGGATCGTTATCACGTTGTCGATACGGCGCCCCGGCAGGATAAGGCCAACGGGACCGTGCTGGAGGTGAATAAGTATGGGTGGAGTTTCCGTGGCCACATCATCCGGCAAGCCCGGGTTGTAGCAAGTGTGAGGACCATTGAGTCGGCACAGGAAAGGGCGTGATCATGGGGAAAGCTATTGGCATTGATTTGGGAACCACCAACAGCGTGGCGTGTTTTTTCGATGGCGCTCAACAGCGAGTTCTGCTCAATACCCAAAACGAAGAGCTGACACCTTCGGTGGTGATGTGCCTGCCACTGGATGACCAGGGAGAGGTCCTGGTGGGCAGGTCGGCTGTCAGCCAGGCAAAGCTCTCTCCTGAGGACGCTATCTTCTCGATCAAGCGCCTGATGGGGAGACCCTACAACCACGAGAAGGTGCAGCATCTGAAGGAACGGGTAGCCTATAAAGTCGTTGAATCGACCGAATCTGTTAAAGGCTCGGTTGCCGTCATCATGGGCGGCAGGCAATACCTTCCTGAAGATATTTCCGCCCTGATCCTGAAAGACATTAAGCAATACAGCGAACAAGTTCTGAACGGCAAGATTACCCATGCAGTCATTACTGTGCCCGCTTATTTCAGCGACCCGCAAATCGCGGCCACGCGCCAGGCGGGGCTCAAGGCAGGCTTGATTGTGAAAACCGTGCTTCCCGAGCCTACTGCGGCGGCGCTGGCGTTCGGCGCGAAGCAACGTCTGGGAGGTAACCGCGTGCTGGTCTTTGACCTGGGAGGGGGGACATTTGATATCAGCATCATTTCTATAGTTGAGGAAAATTACAACGTCCTCGAAGTCTATGGCGATGAATTCCTGGGAGGCGACGATTTTGATAACGAGATTGTCAAGATAATCCTGAAGTACGTTCAGTCAACATACGGTGCAGATCTTTCCGACAACGGCAGGTTTCGTATCACTGCCAAGAGTGAAGCGGAGGCGGCAAAAAAGAGCCTCTCGAACCCTGCCACGCAGTCAGCAACTATTGTCATCATCGATGCGGCCCGTGCGGGTGACAAGGTCATCAATGTGAAATTGAAGATTTCACGGGAGGAGTTTGAGCGCGCGATTTCGTCTTATGTCGAGCGCTGTGGCAAGTTGGTCCGCGAAGCTTTGCGTCACCAGAACCTGACACCCGATGATATCAGCGACGTTCTGCTGGTGGGAGGATCCACGGCCGTGCCTCTTGTTTATCAGTCGGTGGAGGAGATGTTCGGCAAAGATAAGATCCGCCGAGATGTTAATCCCATGCATTGTGTAGCCATTGGCGCTGGAATCCTCGCTCATAAGATGCGCGGAGTGGAGTGCCCCCAATGCAAAAAGGTGTGCGATGAGTCTCTCACCAAATGCGACAACTGCGGAGAATCATTGGCCGCAGCCACGGCAACCCTTGAAGGGCTGTACCTCCAGGAATCGACCGTACAGCCTTTTGGCATTCAGGTAGTTTCGGATCGAGGCGATCCGTTCAAGTTTGAGATTCTGGTGGAAAAAGGTACGCAAGTACCCATGAATGAGCCAGTGGTAAGAACCTTCTACACCACCGAGGACAAGCAGACTCAAATCAAGATACCTGTTTATCAGGGCATGGCTGCCAGCATAAAACAAAATACGCCGCTTGGTGTGGTGGAATACAACTTGCCCAGCAGCCGGCCCTTGCCGCTAAAGCATCCCGTCAAAGTTGAATTTCGCTTGAGCCGCGATCGCCAGATTAAAGTCACCGTGGAAGTCGACGGAGTGAGGCATGAGGATTCGTTGAAACATGAATTCGACGAGTCATCGGATAAAACAGAATTGATCGCATCGGAAGCCGACCCGGAGACGATGACGGAACGAGAAGAGACTTTGGCGACTCTAGGAAGTTATATTCGGTACAGCGACCAATTTGTCCAGGATTACGATACCCTCCTGGCGGCCTACCAGAAAAAGGCGATTCGTGAGGCCATCGAGAAAGCGCAAGTAGTTCTAGACAAGCAAGACGCGGAGAATGCCCAGGCCTGGATTCGTAAGCTCAATGCTCTGATGGCAACGTGCGGAACCGCCAGCCTGATCGCGCAGGCTTATGGAGCCGCAGATATCGCTGCCGATGAGAGTGTTGCTGCCGATCTCCGCCGGAAGGCCGATGATTTGAGGCAGTTTGCAGAAAAACGTGATCTCGCTGCGATCCGGCAGCTCACAGATCCCGTCGCAGCTCTGGTTCGTGAGGTGCATGACGGGGCCAGGAAGGTCAGGCGCATCTACGCAGCAGGTAAGTTCGGGGGTTTGCTGGGCGAACGCTAAGAGGCTCATGCTTTGAACGGATTGAACAACGCAATTTCGGCCAACCATGCGGCTACTGCCAACGGCCCAATATCTGCCGCTTTGGACTTCGGAATCCGAGGTATTCGGGCTGCTGTTTTCCTGCGATCGGGCCTCACGGCAATTCCGCTTGTGGAAGAAGGTTTGTCCCCAGCATCGCTGCTGACTTTCAAGGGCGGCGATCGGGTACCTGCATTTCCGAACCTGCTAGACCGCTTGGGAGAAGATTGCCCGGTGAGTTTTGACCATATTAAATCTCAAAAACCCCATCTTCATCTGCGTGATCTCTTCGGCCAAGTGCATGCTTCTCTGCGTGCATGGTGGGGACCGTCATCATCTCTTGCCCTAGTCGTATCCGCATACGCCAATGATCTGCAGCGAGGTCTTATGCTAAGGTCGGCCAGCGCGTCTGGCTGGGCGGCTCCACGCTTGGTCAACAAGACCACAGCCCTTGCCATCCATGCCTTGCAGCAGAAGTCAGACGGAAAGTACCTATCGCTGGTTTTGGGTCACGGGCCAGCCGAAGCCTCGGTGTTGCAATGGGAGGGCAGGAGGCTGCAAGCGATTTCATACTCCATCGAGCCTGGACTTTCTGGCGACGAATTGGATCGCAGCTTGCTGCAAAAAATCCTGGCTAACCTTGAGCCTTCAAACAACGTCTCGCGATCCAGCTATACTTACGCTCTTGAGGATTGGATGTGGATGCGTGAGCGGGCGGAGCAAATCAGACATCGGCTCAGTTTCCACTCCGGGGTCATCGTTGAGATGCCCGCATCTTTGACGGGCGGAAGCCCGCAAGACATGCTCTTCGAGCACAAGAATTGGGAACAGGAGCTTTCGCCGTTGTTGAACTCGCTTGCCGATCTTATCAACCGCTGCTGCCGCGAGGCCGGTGTGACCATGGATGAGCTCGACGGATTTTGCGCTAGTGGTGGCCTACTTATGCAGGCAGCGTTCCGAAACAAGCTGGCCCAGCTTTGCCAGGGCCACGTGGATACCTACGGACCCGATGCACAACTTCTGGGAGCATGTGAGCTGGCGCACCAGGAGGAAGGGGAGACGACCAAGGCCACTAACACAAGCCTCGAACACCCGCCTGAGGTTGCCGAAGATATTCCGTTTCGAATCCGGGCCAATCATGACGATCATGCCTTATCAGATAAATCGGCTGTGGAGAGACCTTCCAGCCAGAGCACAGTGAACGATCCACAAATTCAGAAGCTGGAAGCATCCATCCAAGAACTCGAAGGGGGGCTGCAACGTGCGCGAGAAATATTAGGCAAGCTGCGCCGCAGGGCTGCAAGATCGTCGTCGAAGCTGGATGCATCAACTTCGCCCGTATCCATTGATGTAAAGAAAACGGTTCCTAGCCCGGCGGCCCCAAAAGCAGGCTCTTTGAAGCAGCAGCGAGAATACATATTTGCAGAAAAATGTCTTCGGCAGGCTGAAACGTTATTGCAAGCTGGCCATCTTGAGGAAGCCGTAGGATTGAGCCACCAAGCCATGGAGGCCAGCAGGGATAGCAGGATTTTTGGCACAGTCATCGACATCCACCTGCGGGCCGCCTCGGCACGCCCTCCGGCCCCTGAGACATTTCCCGAAGACAGGCGGTGGCTGTTGTGCGCGCTTTCTGACCACGGGACCAACGAGAAGGTCCAGAAGGCTTTAGCCCATCGTTTTTTCACCCATGCAAAACAAATGTTGAGCTTGGGAACGGAGCAAGGAAAAGCCCAGGCCATTGTGGCGCTGAATGAGATGCTGGAAGACGTTCCCTTGGCAGAGGAAGCACAAGAGGCGATTCGATTGCTCCAGGAAAACTCCAGCGACAATTCAATCTAGAAACTTGGCTGGTATTGACGGTCGAAGAATCAGCAACGCTCATTTACTCCAAAGTTCCACACTATTGCCGACCGCCAAAGCTACGATCTTGCCATTAGGAGAAAAGGAAAATGCGGTGGCGTCGCTGGTCTTGAAAGCCACATCAGGCATAGCGGGCCATTTCTGGGTTTCCCAAAAATAGATATGTCCTCTTCTGTCGGTACTCGCAAGAGTTCTCCCGTCGGGCGAGAATGCTATGGAACTCACCTCGCCAGTTTCTCTTACGCTGGTGATGTGGGTTCCAGTCACAGCATTCCAAATAGCCAACTGGTTATCTTCTCCACCGCTGGCCAGGAATTTGCTATCAGGAGAAAAAGCCAGTGAGGTTATTGCTCCGCTGTGCCTCCTGAGAGGCAGGCTTTGGGGGCTTGCGCTTTTTACGTCCCAAAGGATTATGGTGGAATCCGCCGTGCTAAACGCCCATGTTTTACCGTTGGGGGTGAAAGCGAATGCCCCTCTTGCATCCTCCCTTGGCAACAGCATCGCGTTCCAGGTAGCAGTGTCCCACAAATAGAGGTGTCCCTTTGCATCCGTGCTGGCGAGGGTTTTTCCATCAGGCGAGAAAGAGATTGAACTAACTGGATCGGTTTCTTTTTTGCTTATATTTTTGAAATCTCCGGTCACAGCATCCCAAAGGATCACTTGATCGTCATCTCCACCGCTGGCCAGGATTTTGCCATTCGGAGAAAATGCCAGAGCTTTCACTGAACCTCCATGCCTTTTCAATACCCGGCTTGATGAGCTTTGCACATCCCAGAGGACAACATTTGAATTGGCTTCTCCGGTTGCCATGCTCTTGCCATTGGCAGAGAAGGCGATACTTTGGACTGAGCCATTCCCGGAAAAAATGTTGGGAGAACGTTCAAACGTGCTGTAGTCAATGGATGGAGGCATTACGTATTCAATTAGCCCCGGTACTAAAAAGAGCGCTGCTGCAATCGCAATTGCTGTTATTGTCAGAAGAGCAGTCCATTTGTAGGAGATCAAGGAGACTGCCCGTTTGGCAATGGCAACCCTCCACATCCTGATTTTCTCCGAAGGAGTAACAAATAAGTTTTTCTTCTCCGGCTGCTGGTTCCGTTTTTGGTTCTCTATAAGCCGGGCAATTTTCTCGATTATTTCTTCGAAGAGTTCATTTGAATACCTTATGCGTGGTGAATGGTCCAGAAGCTCGCGTATCGCAGGGTCCAATTGGTCTTCTTCTGGATATTCAAAGCCATCCATCACAACCTGAATTATGTTGCGCCCGCTGCTAAGCGCTTGGACAATCTCTTGCCGCAGCCAATCCCTTGAATTCGAGCATCCATCCAGCGAATTTGGGGAGAGCAGGAGAATGAAGTTCGGCGTCCCAGCGATGTGCTGCAGAAGGGCTTGGGGGAACTTTCCTACGCCGAGATCAGAGAGATCCATAAAGGCGCGGATGTTTCTTTCCCTCAGCGCTGACCGTATAGCGCGCGCCTCAGCAGGAACAGCCCCTCTCCGATAGGAGATGAACACATCAAACGCACCGGCAGCGTTGGCAAGAGGCGTACCAAGTTGGGTGGCGACGGGTGAAGCAAGGTTTTCCGGAGAAGGCACGAACTCTGGGATCTGAAGGCCCAAAGCAAGCATCCATGACTCCACTGCCCATGCCACCCCTGCGTCGGTGAAACCATGAGCATCAACAATTCTTCTGATGAGCCGCCGGAAAGAAGCCTCATCAATCTGGCCGTTCTGTGCCTGGTAGATCTCGGCCGCGCCTTGGTCGGCCACAACTGCAACCAGCAATTCTCTCTCGCGCCGGTGGTCAAGCCCGGGACAATAATCATTCAAGCGATTGCGGCACAGCTTAGGATCTTCACAGAGATTCTTGAGCAATTCGGTATCCGCTTTGCACTCGGCGATCATGTCGCAAAGGCGCTGGCGAGCGAACGCGCGCATGGGCGGAGTCGATGCCAAATTTGTTACCTGCGAGCTCAAAGATTTATCTCGCCTTCGGTCGTGCCGAACTGGATCTTGACGCCCGTATCGAGCTTGATGCTGCGGCCCGGGTCGACTTCATTGATCACTCCGGCAGAGTTCGTGGTGACCCATTTCTGGTCGGACAAGTTCTTGAGGCCCCAGATCTTGGGATCATTCGGATGCTGCGTCACTGACGCCAGAGCTCGCGAAAAATCGTAGGGCCTTTGGCTATCCAAATGATGAGGAAACAGCTCTGTGTCATTGTTCAGCACCACGATCCTGCCCCCAAGACGGATTCGGAAAGGAAGGGGCGGTTCCTTCTTGCAGTTCCAGCAAGTCGGTAGCTTTCCACCGCCGGCCCGCAGCGCTGTTCCATCGTAAAAGTTTTCTGCCGAGCAATGCGTGCAGTAGAAGATCCAGTCGCGCAGATTAGCTAGAGCGTATCGCCACTCTCCTTCCCGGACGCGTCCGTGTTCAGGGTCTTTCAATCCTTCGGTAAACGCTTTAGTAAATAGTCTTCGGATCGACTCGGGGTAAATAGGCCACAGCAACAGGGCATTATCATGAACACCGGACACCGGCGCGTTGGATTGATCCTGGGGATCAAAGATGAAGAGAGGCTCTTCGCCGTAAAGCTTGGTCATTGCCGGCAAATCGAAAGAATGGATATCCAATTCCCTCTTGCCCTCCAAAGGATGGTGAATCATGAACATATAGAACAGCAGGACGGCCAGGGAAAACAGATCGGTTTGGGTGCTGGGCAGCGCCTTGCCACAGACCACTTCGGGCGCCATGAATCGAGGGGTACCCAGGACTCCGCTGACAGAACTCTTGTCAACCGTTACATTGTCATTGTCGCAGATCAGGACATCGCCGGTGTTCGGATCAAAGAAGACGTTGCCAAAAGAGATATCACGATAGCATAGCCCCTTGGCGTGGAGGAGAGAATAACTGGCGGCGAGGTTAAGACCAGCCGTTGTGAGAGAGCGGAATCTCGGATGGATTCTTCGCCTCATCAGGTCAACAATGCCTTTGTAACGATCCTCTCTGAGTTTCATTACATAACCGAAGCCCTGGACTCCTTCTGTTCGGACCAATTCCATGGGCCACAAAAATTTTTCGTTGGGCGGACCCGCATCCACAAGCGCCTTGAGGGCCGCCTCTTGTTCTGGAGTTGCCGAATCGGGGAAATACCACTTCAGTGCAACAGATTTGTCCCCGAGCTGAGCCAGATATACCTCCCCTTGCCCCCCGCCTCCAAGATACTGGCCGACCACGCAACTCATGCCAGATGATTCGGTGAGTGTCGTCTGTCCAGCCTTCAATATATGATCGTCCATGCCAATCCTGCCTTTCCCTTATTTGCAACCAACACTACCCCAACTGAAATTGCATTTCCCGGTTCTAAGCATCAAAATCCGAACCACCTCCAAAACCGACGGACGGGCTTTGGTGTCTGGGGGCTGCCTGCGGCATAACGAACAGTTTTCTCCATAACCTCGATAGGATCTGCTGCTGGGATATGCGATTCTTCGATCTTGCTCGCCGAATCAGAGTCACCGGAATCTGAAACCAACCTATTTGCGCTCTGGCTTTGAAAATCATGCAGGTGCTCGGCTTGCGGCAGAACGTAATCTGGGTGGATCGCCTCTGTCCACGCCTGCACCGCCCATCGCGCATTCTCCTCGGAAAGCCCAACGTTCTTTTGCAGCCGGTCCGCCAGTTCGTTCATATCCTTCAATGAAGGTGGCCTATTGAGTGCCTTCAGCTTTTGAGGAATCCGCTGGTCAAGAGAATTCACCAGGACGGATACTTGTCGTTTCTCGTTGAAAACATCGCGGAGCATGCCTTTCCGCCGGATGGAATCTTCGAGGATGTCTAAAGCAATGATTGCCCGCAGTTTTTCCGGCACCGAACCATTCATATTTACAGGGCTCTCGGGAACGACCTCTGCCGGGGATTGAGGGGCTTCTTCTTCTTTTTTTTCTTTTTCGGATTCCGGGTCTTTCTTGGAAGGCAAGGACGAACGGAGGGGAAGATCGCGATAAATAATGCCTACTGAAATATCATCTCCGCTGCCTCGTTTGGTGGCCTCTTGCAGCCAGCTCTCGAGATTCGCTTTGACTGTGGCTGCGCCTCCCTCTTCACGCATCATGGCGAAAATATCGCTTCCAACTTTTTTAAATGAAGGCTCATCACGAAATGAATTGGAATACCCGTCGGTTGCGACCAGGATGAGTACTGGTGGTCTTTCCGCAAGCCGCTGGAAACGGAAGCGGAAATCGTCCCATGCCTTAGGCAGGCAAAGGGAGGTAGTCTCGTTGGCAAACAATCTCTCGTCAGCCTGCAACGGACGGCTTACCTCTCCCTCTTCGTCCACCACAAGGATGTCGCCATCCCCTAGTTGCAGATAGAGTATGTAAGACTCCGTGACCAAAACAGTGACTAGTGTTGCACCATAGGCTGTCTCACGATTCGCCGTACCCAGCTTCTCGGTTTCTTCTGCCTCAAATGGAGATTTGGTCCAATGAGCTTCAACCTCTCTCAACCAAGACCGTACAAATGACTTTGGCAATGTCTCTTGAGCGACGGCCTTGATTTTCTGGGAATCGGTATCGCTTTTAACGCTGGCAGTAAATTTCTGCAACACATCGAGGGCGGTTTTTGTCGCAAGTTCCGAGCCAATGTCGCTGCGAAAGCTCTTGGCGCTTCCGTGTCCGTCCGACACCGCCATCCAGACGGTTGAGCTTTTTTGATCTTTAGGCTGCCAATCGATGGAGTCCTGGTTTTTCAGCCCCGCGCGAACGTGAGTCGCCCCTTGTACCGTTGCGCCGATAACATCCCACAACAACTTCGTCTTTTCCTCTGGCATGAGCGAACCTTTACCAGGTATTTCCACTGGAAGCGTCTTGCCTATAACCCCAGTGCTTGCTGGCGTTCCTTGTCGCCGGCGGTTGAATGTGGCTCCTACCAGACATCGCCAGCAGAGGAAGGCCCGGGGGCTGGCGGAGCCGGCATGGGAACGTTGGGCGCCGCTGACGCGCCCGCCGCGGACTGGCTGGCGGGAGCCGAAGCTGCCTTTAATACCATGGTCGAACTCCACTTGATAAATTTGACCAACTGCTCCGGATTGTTTGCTTTGAGTACTTTCAATTCCTGGTGGCCAATGAACTTGTGCAATACATCCTCATCGGCATCGGAACCAATGGCAATGGATATCCGAACCGCCTTTTTGCCCCACGGCTCCTTCATTAGTGCTTTGAGTCCGGCATTGAAATCGTCCGTCGGCTGCCCGTCGGAGACCAACACCAGAACGGGAGGAAGAGCGCGATCTTCCATTGGCGGGATTTTAAGCTGATCCGCCACCATGGTGAGGGCCTTGCCCATGTCGGTAACGCTGTCGGTGGTGAGATCGGTCCATTTGAAATCCGCGACCGGCGTAGGCTGCGCGATTACCCATTGCGCACCGTTGGAAAACTTGATGGCGCGTACCAGCACGTGGGCATTGGGGTTTTCGTCGGCAACCTTGCGCATCTCAGGAATGGCTTCGCGAATCGCAAAATTAAGCGATTGAATTTTGTCTCCGGACATGGAACCAGAGCAGTCACAGATCCAAATAAAATGGAGCGGGCGGCTGGCCAGCGCTCCTCCTGGTAAATTAACCATCTTGTCCTCCGTTTCTAAAGCTGTCTAAAGACAAAGGCTGACTAAATCCTGGTGCTTTTCGCCGAAGACGCTGGGCCGAAAAAATTGAGCACTTCGCTCAATCGCTTGCGCTCAGCTCCGCATTGCCGTTCCACTTCTGCCTGTTCGCGCCTGGAAAGTTCCAAACTTTGCTTTTTTTGCGCGATCTGTGCCTGGAGGGCGGCGATTTCCGCTTGTATGGCCGCCACTCCGGTTTGTGTTTTGCTGTCGTCAATATGTTTCGTAAGCGCGGAGATCTTCGCTGAAGCATCGGCGACGATAGACTCGATGGTCGCGCCGGCCGGCTTTCCCAGCGTGGTAAGCATTTCGCGCATCATCTGCCGCTTCGTGTCCTGGGGCAGATTGGGAGGAAGACGCAATAGCATGTCGCAGATCTTCTCGGCATTGAGCGGAGGCTCAATGACACCAGACTGGCGATAAATATCTTCAAAGTCGATCTTGATTCCAGGAAGAGGAACAGTCGCCGCCGCTATCGAATTGGGATAGACCGGCGTCACGGCTGGCGTGGGTGGATTCGCAGGCGGTGGAGTCGTGGGCGATGGATCGGACGGCATCTCGACAAAAATACGGGCCGCATTCCGCATAACATTACGAATACTCATGATTGGACTCCTTTCAAACGCGAAATACCTGTCATTCCCGAACTCCAGGTCTCCAATTGCCGGAGCAGATGGTTAGTCTCTCTATAACTTCATTGTCTTCACCGATTCATCAAACCGTGAACCCTTCTTGTGTAGCTCGACCCCTTGAGGCTGGCTCGACGGCATCTTCTTCAATAAGCGCCGGAGTTGCTCTGCAAACCCGCCGAATTCGCTTGGTTTGCGAGGACGCGCCAGCGTCCAAAGCTCATCCTTTTCAATCCGCTTGGTCACTGGGGAAATCACGATGATCCGGTCGCCGAGGAGCAAAGCCTCCGTGATGTCGTGGGTCACGAATATGATTGTATTTTTTTCCTCTTCCCACAACCGGAGCAGCGTTTGTTGCATGTCCTCGCGCGTTTGAGCATCCAGCGCGCCGAATGGCTCATCCATCAAAACGATTGGACGCTTGATGGCCAAAGTACGCGCGATAGCAACCCGCTGCTGCATTCCACCGGACAATTCTTCTGGGCGAGCATCCATCCGCTCTTTTAAGCCCACTTTTTCCAGGTATTGTTCTGCAATCTCTCGTCTCCCCTTCCGGTCTTCTGGTTCCCTGGTCAGGCCGATCCTGGTCAAGAAACTGCTCGATTTGCCAGGCTTTTTGACCTTGCTGGCTTCGCGTTCCGCCATCAACGAAAGGCCGAACTCTACGTTTTCGAGCGCCGAGAGCCAGGGGAAGCACGTGTAGGCCTGAGGCACAGTGGCTGCCCACTCGTTGGGGCCAGTGATCCGGTTACCGAAAAGGGAGACCTCACCAGCATCCGGCACTTCCCAACCGCTGATCAGGCTGAGTATCGTGCTCTTTCCACACCCCGAAGGTCCAAGCAATACTACGAATTCACCCTTATTCCGCCCCGCACGTTCCCCGCCGGATAGCGGGCTTAGAGGAACCGCTACGGGAATCTTCTTGTGCTCACCCGATTCTTCTCCAATGCTGGTGTCGGCATCAATTGTGAAATTAAAATCCTTCAGGACCTCAACGGGCTTTCCATTGCGGCCATAAAAAGATTTGCTCACCCCTTTCAACTCGACAATTCTCGGCTTTTCCCCCATCAGGTTACCAGTAGAAAAACTTCTTTTTGACCGACCGCAGCATGAAATCTGTGAGCACCGAAATGGTCGCAATGATCAGCAACATTGCATAGACCTTTCCTGATCCGCCAGTACGGCTTCCCAGGAACAGCAGGTATCCGACGCCAAGCTGTTCTTCGCTGCTATTGATAAACTCTGCCAGCACAATATAGGTCCACATGATGCCATTACATACGGCAATGGCGTCCCAGATTTGCGGCAGCGCCGCTTTGAGCAGGACCTTGGAAATCACCTGCCAGCGGTTCGCTCCTAAATCCAGGGCGACGCGCAAATAGTCCTCGCTGACGTCTAGAATAGCGTTCTTGACCAAGATAATCATGTAGAAGACCGTGCCGAGGAACAAGAAGACGATCTTGGCCCTCTCCTCCACGCTGAACCACAAGACGATAAGTCCTACAATTCCCGTGGTTGGAAGGCTCTTGGCCCCGTTGACGATCTTGCGCAGAAAAGCATCGGCAGGCGCGAATGTGCCCATGATCACTCCAATGGGAACGCCCACCATGATGACCAGCAATAACGACCTCGTCACCCGCCAAAGGCTTTTCCCAATCGCTGGAAAAAGCCAGTGCTTGTTCTGAAAATCCACAAGGCCCTGCCATATTCCCGAGGGCGTGGGCAGGAAGACAGATTTTACGAGTCCAGAGTACGTGAGGGCACACCAAAGAACCACTAACGCAAATATGCCCAGCAGGCCGACCCAGCGATCGGCCTGCGGGGAGATGCGGCCACGTACAGTGAAATCCATGACAACCTTCTCTCGCTGCTTATCTACCTCGTTACCACCTTAATGTCTGTCCGCCGGTTCTTAGCTTTACCTTCTGTGGTGTCGTTTGGGGCGACGGGATGACTGTCACCATATCCAAAATGGGTGAAAAATGTAGGATTTCGATTGTA
The DNA here is from genome assembly GCA_035940535.1 of Candidatus Angelobacter sp. Classification (GTDB taxonomy): domain Bacteria; phylum Acidobacteriota; class Terriglobia; order Terriglobales; family Acidobacteriaceae; genus Angelobacter. The sequence continues at coordinate 1,763 of DASZEU010000381.1, read as the reverse complement.
ACGTTCCGCCAGATAATCCACTACAGACTGGGCCCGACGTTCACTGAGCTTCACATTACTTTGCGGATTACCAACATTATCGGTATTTCCTGCAATGCAAAAATAGCTAGCATTAGTAAAAGTCTGTGGAGTTGTTATTCCATTCAAGATTCGTCTGGCGGTCGCATCCAGAACCGAACTATTCATAGCAAACTGAACTTGGATGGGCTTATCCATGATCCCTTCTCTCTCGCACTCCGCCTGGGTCAAAGGAGTGACAGGGCGTTCACGACTCGGACGCGGCACCGGATTCGCCTTGTAGATTTCCCTTAAGAAGCTGTCGTCTTTGGCTTGTGACGCATCTACCACCTGCTGGATATATCCGCGATTCCTCCAGGCCTCGCCCGCCTGGCTAAATATGTTGCTGAACAGACTGGAACCGCCATCCAGGCCAAACATCTGGTTGTTTTCGTTCAAGTCAGCCCATTTCACGGTGGGCAATCCTTTGCGCGTCGCCTCCGGTCCCAGGTCTTTGTAAAGAGACTCGTTTTCCATGAGCAACTTTACTACTAAATCGGGATTACGGTTGGCCTCTACAGTTCCATCCAGCCAGCCGGCAACAAACGCCTTGATCACGTCTGGATGCTGGCTGATAAAGTCTTCGCGCGCCACCATCAGGTCGGCGATGAGATTGGCTGCATTTCTCGAGGAAACGACGATATGCGACCCTTGTCGTTTTTGCAGCGCCTCAGTCACATCCGGCTCCCACACCACGGCCGCATCGACACGTCCAGAGACAAAGTCGGCGCGCGCATCGGGCGAGGCGTTTTTACCCACCAGACCCTTTACGATTTCCGTTTGCTGGTTGGGATTGAGGCTGGAGTTTTCCAGGCTGTACTCCAACAACCAGTGCGATGGAGTAAACAACGCCAAAGAAATCTTTTTGCCTGGGAGGTCCTCAATGCGCTGTATGCTAGCGTCGGCCACGAGCGCATCTCCGCCTTGCGACCAGTCCACCTGCATGACCGCCTTGGCCTTGATGCCATCTTTAAGAAAACCAGGCAACTCGTTGGCCCAGAAATCCACGGTGGACCAAACGATGTCTACGCCTTGCGGCCCGCCCTTGGCGAACGCCTTGTTGCGCACATCTACGTCTTCCATCAGCAGGAACTCGACGGTTTGGTTGTGGTCTTTCCAAAATATGCATTGCTTGTTGGGCTTGAAGCCATTATTGGCGACGATGCCCCCTGCATAGCCCGGCCAGGTCACCACTCCAACCCGCAGCGGACGGCCTAGTAAGCTTCCATCGGTTTTGACCCGGCCGCTTGTCCACCACCAATAGAATCCTCCTCCCAGGACCAGAACCACCAGCAGAATCTTGCTCGTCGTAGTGAGGCGCATGGTTATCTTCCTCCTGATGTTGTGCACTCTTCGAATTCGGGCGATGTCAGGCCCTCCATGAACTCCGCCTGAATTGCGGCAAAGCGCTGAATTCCCTCGACAATCCATTGGCGGACGCAGTCTTGGGTCTGGGCTCCTGCGTAATAACGGACCGCAAGATCGGCGCTGGCCAGGGCAGCATCGCGGTGCTCCGCCTCCACCGTCATGTGGATGCGGACCCAACGATAGGCCTCGACGGGTGTCCCGCCAATCATCGCGTGCGCATTTTCCAGATATTCAACCAATTCCGGATGATTGGAGCGCAAAACAGTGTCGAGAATACAAAACTCTTCATCCGCCAGCGTTTCGGATGCCAGATGGAAGCCGATACCCTGGAAAACCTG
>DASZEU010000380.1:0-10295 GCA_035940535.1 Candidatus Angelobacter sp. | reverse complement strand
CCCGCTGGGGCTTGTCATTTATCTCTAATCTTTTCCCAGCGTTCACACGCTGGGCTAACTTCTTAGCGCGCCTCCGGCGCTGACCATCTGAGTCCCTGACAACTTCGAATTCCTTAAGTGAACCGTATTGGGGCTACTTTCAAACGTCCCCTATCGGGGACTCAGGACAACCCCTGAGGTCCGACCTCTGTCTGACTGCTGGGTGCTCTTACGCTACTGTTCTCTTGAGTTGTCCGCAGGCGGCGTAGATGTCTCTGCCGCGAGGACGGCGAATGAAGGTTGGGATCCCCGCACGCACTAACACATCTTGAAACTTGCGAACCTGTTCTTCGTCCGGTGTTGTAAATGGGATGTCTGGACCAGGATTGAGAGCGATCAGGTTTATCTTGCAGCGGAGGCCTTGTACCAACTCGACGAGTTCGCGGGCGTGAGCAGGTTCGTCGTTCACGCCTCGCAGAATGACATACTCAAACGTGATCCGCTCCCGGTTTCGCAGTGGAAAGTTCCGTGCCGCTCGCATGAGCGACGCAAGGTCCCATTTTCTATTGATGGGCATGATGCGGCTACGGATATCATCGTTGGACGCATTCAGTGAAATCGCCAGCTTCGGACGGACCGCCTCGTTGCCGAAATCATCAATCCGGGGAACAATGCCAGATGTGGAAACCGTTATCCGCGACTCCGGGAATCCAACGCCTTCCACCAGCAGCCGAACGGCTTTCATGAAATTTGCGTAGTTCAGGAAAGGCTCTCCCATTCCCATAAAGACGATATTGACGTGTTGGCGCTCCAGGTCAATCACACGGTCGTTGAGCACGGCGATGATCTGGCCCACAATCTCGCCAGCATGCAGATTGCGTTTCACTCCCAGCAGAGCGGTCAGGCAGAACTGACAGTTCACGGCACAACCCACTTGGCTTGATACGCAAATCGTGCCCCGGTCCCACTGGTTGTCACCTGCCTCGCTTCCATCTGCGACCTCGCCCCCATCGCCTTCGGGCATCCAAACCGTCTCGACCGTCTCTTCATCGGCCATCGCGATCAAATAGCGGATGGTTCCATCGGAAGATTGAAAACTTTTTTCAATCCTCGGCGGGCGAATCTCCAACCCTTCTTGGTGTAGAGCTGAGACGAAGTTCTTGGGCAGAGTTGAGATCGATGGCAGGCTGGTTGCTCGTTGCGGATAAATCGCCTGGAAAAGCTGCCGGGCACGGTAGGGGGGCTGGCCATGCCGGTGTACGAGAGCCGTAAGCTCTTGAAAATCAAGGCCTAAAAGTCCATTTTCCAGCATCTCACCCATGCATCCAATTACCTGGATAGATTCTACAACTAGCGCCAATCAGCTTGCTTCCAAAAGCTGGATACTCTGCAAGTTGTTGATTCCAAAATACATATTTTTATCGGGCGGGTATGCTGCATGTGTCAGAATCGTAGTGAAGGTCATAATGCAAACTATTGCTCAAAAACCCGCGCTCAATGAAGCTCGGAACATACATCGGGAAGTGCTGCCTAATGGGCTAATCGTTCTTAGCGAAGAGATGCCGCATATCCGTTCTATCTCCATTGGTATATGGATGAAGACCGGCTCACGCGATGAAGCGCCTGAGGTCAACGGCATATCCCACTTCGCCGAACACATGGTATTTAAGGGAACTACCACGCGCTCCGCCCAGCAAATTGCGCGCCAGGTTGACTCTATTGGCGGCAACATGGACGCGTTTACCGGAAAAGAAACGATCTGCTTCAACATAAAGGTGCTGGATGAGCATGTGCCCATCGCCATCGATATCCTCAGCGACTTGGTGCTGAATCCGATTTTCGATCCCAAGGACATTACTCGTGAGAAAGGGGTGATTCTGGAAGAGATCAAAATGGATGAGGACAATCCCGACTATCTTATCCACGAGATCTTTACCCAGAACTTCTGGAAAGACCATCCGCTGGGCAAACCGATTCTGGGGACCAAGGAGACGGTACGGTCGTTTGAGCAAGAAAAACTGTTCGATTTTTACCGCCAGCGATTCGCGCCCAACAATATGATCATTTCTGCGGCTGGAAATCTGAACCACGCCCAGTTTGTGGAATTGATTAAGTCCCGTTTTGCAGAACTCCAGCGCATGCCCAACGGCTTCCACGGTCCGGCTCCGAAGATTACTCCGCGGGTCATTACTCGGAACAAGAAATCGCTGGAACAGGTACAGCTCTGCATTGGAGTGCCTTCGCATTCCATCTCGCATGAAAAACGGTATGTCTCTTATGTGTTAAACACCGTGTTGGGCGGCGGCATGAGTTCGCGGCTGTTCCAGAAAATCCGCGAAGAGCAGGGCCTCGCCTACTCGATCTATAGCGATCTGAATCCCTATCGTGACACCGGCTGCATGACGGTGTGTGCGGGAACATCGGTGGAGTCCACTCGAAGCGTCGTTGACTCGGTGCTGGCAGAATTTCGGGAGCTGAAAAACAATCAGATTCCTGATGAGGAACTCCGTCGCGCTAAAGACCAGTTGAAAGGCAGCCTGATGCTGAGCCTGGAGTCCAGCACTTCGAGAATGTCGAACCTGGCGCGCCAGGAGACTTATTTCGAGCGCTTCTTCAGCCTCGACGAAACCATCAACCAGATCGAGTCGGTCACCGCCGAAGGAATTACCGAAATGGCCAATGAGCTATTCCAGGCAGACAAGATTGCCATTACTGCCTTGGGCAATCTTGACGGCATGAAGCTTTCCCGGGACCAGTTGGTGTGCTGACAGAGCGAAAAACTTTTCTGCCACGAATTTGCGCGAATGAACACGAATTAAGCAACGTGAAAGAATGAAGATCACGATTGACGTTCCTAATGCCCTCTATTGCCGACAGGATGACAGCGCGTTTTAAATGGGGAAATTGATGCTAGCCCCACGAAGAGTAAGTGACATTGAAATTCGTGCCCTCTCCAGAAACTCCTTATACATACAGATATGACAGCGAACCTTATGTCGCCCCGCTGGGGCTTGCGCTCTCATTCATAATGTCTACCCTGGGCTTACGCCCAGGGCTAAACTATTCCGCCCTGCCGGGCTTGTTGGTCGAAACGACAGCAGTATGGTGTCCCTTGGAGTTTCTGGTTGCAGTATGGTGTCCTTAGAGTTTCTGGTTTACGCAACCATCCCGGCAGGGATGGTTGGGGCTGATACACGTCTCGTGTTCCAAATACCGTTTTTCCGCAAGCTCTGAAGCTGTGCCCTTTCAAGTCGCTAAGTTTTTTCCGCAAGCTCTAAAGTCATGCCCTGTTACACGTCTTCACGCAAAATCCCCCTACCTAAAATCCTATCTCTCCAGTATCCCCTCAAGAGTCTGAAAAAATCCTGGGAACGAGATTCGGGCGGCGTCGGCGCCGTGGATCACGCTGTCTCCCTCTGCGCGCAGTGCGGCGACTGAAAAAGCCATAGCGATGCGGTGATCACCCTCAGAGTCGATCTCCGCTCCGTGCAGCTTTTGGTTTCCGGGAATACGCAATCCATCTTCGCGCTCTTCGCATTCGGCGCCCATGGCGCGCAGATTCCTGGCTACGGCAGCAATGCGGTCTGATTCTTTGACCCGCAGCTCTTTTGCATCACGGATTTCAATGCCTTCTTGTGTGTAAGGGGCCAGCGCCGCCAGAACCGGCAATTCATCGATCAAAGCCACGGATTGTGCGCCCGAGATCGTGGCGCCCTTCAATGGGCCGTGCTCCAGCTTGACGGTTCCAACCAACTCTCCGTGGTGCTCTTCCAGGTTGATCACAGAGATGCGGGCGCCGAGGCCGGTCAGCACATCGAGCAGGGAAGCGCGCGTAGGGTTGAGCAGCAGATTCTCAATCACCAGGTTGGAGTCCGGGAATAGGGCCGCGGCGCACAGAAAAAATGCAGCCGATGAAATGTCGCCAGGCACCACTGCTTCAATGGCGTGCAATGTCTGTCTTCCACGAATCGCCACACGGTTGCGGCTGCGGGAAAGTTCGGCCCCAAAAGCGCGAAGGGCTTGCTCGGAATGATCGCGGGTGCGGTGCGGCTCTTCGACTACGGTCTCGGCATCGGCGAAAAGTCCGGCAAACAATACGGCAGATTTGACCTGGGCGCTGGCGACCGGGGTCACATATTCAATGCTCTTGAGATGGCCACCGCGAATTCTAAGCGGCGGACGGTCCGTGGTTGTTCCGACAATTTCGGCTCCCATCTGCCGCAACGGAACCATGACACGTGCCATAGGACGCCGCGAGAGCGATTCGTCACCATGCAGATGGCACTCGAAATCGTGTCCTGCGAGAATGCCCGACATCATGCGCATGGTCGATCCTGAGTTGCCGCAATCCAGGCTGTCACTTGGCTGTTGCAGTCGCTCGCGTCCTGTGATCTCCAGCACGCCATCGCCATTTTTTTGCTGGATATTGCAGCCGAGCTGTCGCAGACAACTCAATGTGCTGGCACAGTCGGCTCCCGTGGAAAAATTCATGAGACGAGTAATACCTTGGGCCAGCGCGGCCAGCATCGCGTAACGGTGGGAAACAGACTTGTCGCCAGGAAGGCGAATCGATCCCAAAATATTTTTTGCAGGATGGATAATCAACGACCAACTCCAAATAGATTTAGAAATCAGCGCAACCAGAGTTGCCTCTGGAACAACTATATTTTTGTTTCTATGAGTTTTTGTAAATACAACTTAGCTTGAAAAAAAACATCTTATGTGGTAGCACGATTGAAAAATCCGTGCTAGCAGAGGTAGTGCCAGGCCAGGTTTCCTGTCCACCTGATCCGGAAATGTTCCTCTTCTTCTAATTCAGGTATCACAGGTTGTCATCTATGTCGTTCCGGTCGGCTGTCTTTGCCTTCGCCTTCGTTCTCACCAGTCTCCATTTGCACGCTCAGGGATATCCCTTCAACCAACAGCAGATGCAGTCTCCGGGGCTTGGCCAGGGGAATTCCAATCCGCTCAGCGGCAATGTCCGCAGTGCTGATGATAAACCACTGAAAGACGTGCGTGTTGAGTTGCGCGAGGCCAACAGCGGCGTGATCATAAGCTCCGTATATACGAACATCGCCGGCAACTTCGAATTTCCGCGCGTGAGCAAGGGGCTATATGAGGTGGTCGCAACTCAAGGCCTGGAAGAAGCCCGTGAGCGTATTGAAATTAATGGACTGCCTGGATCTGTGAACATGCGCTTGGCGGTCCAAACACGAGCGTCAGATGGCGGTGACCACAACAGCATCTCGGTGGCGCAATACAAAGTGCCAGGCAAAGCTCGCGACGAATTGAAGAAGGCCAACAAACTGGTGGGAGAGCAAAAGCCGGAAGAGGCCCGGAAACATCTGGAAAATGCGCTGGCGATCTATCCTTCTTATGCAGATGCCTATACGCTGCGCGGAATTCTCAAGATGGATGCCCACGACCACGACGGCGCCCTAGCTGATCTACAGAAGGCCATTGATGCCGACAGCAATTACGCCCTAGCCTACATCGTGATGGGCGCAGTAAAGAACATGGATTCAAAATTCGATGATGCCATTCGCTCGCTCCAGCGCGCCGAGACGCTCGCTCCGACCTCATGGCAAGCTTGCTTTGAAATGGCCAAGGCCCTGATAGGCAAAGCCAAGTACGAGGATTCGCTGGTTCAACTTGGCCGTGCCCAGGCGCTGGTTCAACACGATTATCCTTTGATCCATTTGGTAAAGGCCCATGCCATGCTGGCCCTCAGCAATTACTCTGAAGCCATGACGGAACTGCAATCCTACTTGGCCAAAGAGCCAACCGGACCCAACAGCGCGCAGGCGCAGAAAATGCTGGACCGAGCACGAGCCTTTGTGGAGAAGAGCAAATAGCTGCTAGCTACTTGCTTCTGGCTGCTAGCTTGATCCTTAAGCTCTTAGTCGTTAGTACTTAGCCTTTAGCCCTTAGATCTCTGCTGCTTCTAAATCCAGGTGATGGTAAGAATTTTGGTTTTCCGATCGCTCGATCACCGAATCTACCGTTCACCCTATGCTTATGGGTTTGATGGTCGTTGGGTGGCTCCTTGGGGGGCGGTCAGATACAACGGCTCTTCGGGTATCACGACCCATGCGACCAGATAGGCTAGCGCGCCGAAGCCGGCTAAAAGACAGAGAACCCAAGCGATCCGGATTAATGTAACGTCGATGTCAAAGTATTCGGCGAAACCCAGGCAGACTCCGGCTATTTTACGGCCTTGACGCGGGCGAACCAGACGCTGGCGAGCAACGACTCCTGCTACGCGCTTTCCACAATAGGCACAAAGCATCGCATCATCCTGAATGACTTTGCCACAGTAGTTGCAGTACATGATTTTCCCTCGCTTAACCTAATTACGAATTGCGGCTCCAGAAAGTTCCATTCACGCTATGGCTCAATCGAGCGTAAGGTCATGAAATGCTGTTCAGCCCTTGGCGAACTAAGGTCAGTTGGGTATACGAATGTTCGTCTGGGGTTGGCGAACCGCTGGGCTTTGGAAGGTTCAAGTGTTAGATGAAGGCACGGGGAAGCATGATTTATAAACACTTTATAATCAAAGGTTTGACGTTGTGGCCGCTGGAAATCAAGCCTTGCTTAGACCCATGTCCATGAAATCCGCAATGACTAAGGTCATGAAGAAGACTTTGTTTTTGAGCGTGGCTGGAGTAGAGCAATGGTAAGGTGTCAAGTGCTTGCTTATCGGGAAGTTTACCCGATTTCTCAAGCGGAGTAGAAGCTGTAAAAAGAACATCGTTAAGCAAAGGACCTTCTCCCCCGAAGACGGAAATGAACTTTATGACAACGCCGCTGAGTCCGCAAAAGGAATACTATTCAGAGTCTGAAGCAGCTCGCTTCCTAAACATTTCCCTGGCTCATCTGTACATGCTGCTGGATGAGTTCGTCTTCAACGATGGTACGGTTCGCCCCACCAACATTACATTCCGCGAATCCGACTTGGTATTGCTGGGGTTTTGGAGCAAGAGCCATGAGAACCCCAAAGTGATTCGCATGCCCAAACGCAATTAGCCTTTGCCTTGAAGCTTTTACAACGTAATTCTTTCTTATTGAGCCTGCCTCTGCGCTTGGAACATGCCCGCAAGTCTCTCTAATTGCAGCAGTTAACAGTCATCAATTGTTTGGCATGCAGGATGCGACTGTAAACGGAAAAAGAGGGACATTGTTATGGCACGCACCGTAGAGAACTTCGAAGAGCGGCAGGAATTCTGGAAGCCCGCCGTACCTCCACGGCAGGAGGCTGCTCCGTCGGAGGCAGCGGAGCACGTATGCGAGCATTGTGGCACCGATTTCGTGGTGGGGTCGCGATTTTGTCACGTTTGTGGCGCGGATCGCCACACTACGTTGGCTGAGAATAGAGGAATCCGTGCATGGTTTGATTTTGCCGCATTGCGAGAGGCCCTGGGCCAAACAAGCGCTTCCCTGGTAACACTCTTCCTGGGGGCAGCTTGCCTGATCGCTGCGGCTGTCACAGGCTTTCTATTCACGGCAACCACTCTGCTGGACTGGCAGGCAGTCCAAATCTGGCGGATTGAATGGCTCCTGGCGGCGGTAGCGGTCTTTGCTGCCGGAAGTCTTCTGAAACGAAGATAGACCAGAATTGTAGTTGTACCCCCGAGAAAGGCGGCGCTTGCGCAGGGCGTCGCCTTTCTTCTTTGGCGACTGTTTGGCTTGCAGCTCGCCGTCTTTATCGTTCAGATTGCTGTGGAAGGTTCGACTACGGATTCCTGATTCTCGGGCGTTGCTACAGGGGCGGCAGCACGTTTCTGCAAGGGCACCTCGCGCAGAAAGAGGTTGACGACCAGTCCGACCGCCATTAGCAAAGCGCCAATGACAAAGATGGCATGAAGGCCGTGAACCAATGCATTGCGCACATTTTCCAGCAGACGATGGAGCAGGGAAGCGCCTCCGGGATATTGTCCAAATGCCGCCTCCAAGCGCGAGCGAAATTGCACTACCAGCAACGGATTTTTGAACGCCGCTAATGCGCGGGCCGGGGTTTGGGGCGGGATGTTCTGCTGAAAGTCTTGATGAAAAATGGTCAGCAGCACTGATCCAAAGACCGCCACCCCGACCGTGCTGCCTATGGCACGAAAAAACTGCGTTGAGGCAGTAGCCGCTCCGCGCTGGCTCGCAGGCGCAACATTCTGGACTACAAGCGTATAAATAGGTTGCATAACGCCCATACCCAGCCCGGCGATGATCATGTTGCGCACTACTTGGGCATTGGTCGTAGTCTTGTCCATGATGGCCATTAAGAACATGCCAATCGTGGCCATGGCTGCGCCCGAGATCGCCAACCAGCGGTAGCGACCGGTCCGGCTGACTGCTTGTCCAGTCGCCATGCTGCCAACCACCGCAGCGATCAGGAGTGGCGTGAGCAGAGAACCGGAACGGGTGGCCGAAACTCCGAGCACACCCTGCATAAATAAAGGCACGTACAGAATGACTCCAAACATGCCCAAGCCAAGCATAAACACAGCAATCGAAGAGACTACGAAGATCGGTTCTCGAAACAGGCTTAGAGGAAGAAACGGCTCGGCGGCACGCTGCTCGCAAAACAAGAACGCGCCCAACATCAAAAATGCAAAGCTCAACAACCCGGCAACCCGAGGAGAGCTCCAGCCGTAATCGGTAACCCAACTGAGAGCCAGCAACAGGGGGATCAAACAAGCAATCAGAGTTACCAAGCCCCACCAGTCAATGATCCTGCGGACCCCGGGAGATTTGAAGTTGGGCAATTCCAGAAAAATAGCTATTGCAGCCACGGCGCCCACCGGCAGATTGACAAAAAAAGTCCAACGCCAAGAGAACTGATCGGTGATCCAGCCACCGATCGTGGGCCCTACGATAGAGGCTAGTCCATAGACAGCGGCAAATAGACCCTGATACTTTGCCCGTTCGGCAGGGGCAAACATATCTCCGATGATGGTGAACATCAAAGCAATCGCCATCCCAGCGCCGATGCCCTGTATCCCCCGGAAGATGATCAACTGGGTCATTCCATCGCCCGGGAGGTACGGGATCTCTCCGGCTGCGCCACAAAGAGCGGAAGCCAGTACGAACAAGATGTTTCCCCACAGGAGAAATCCTTTTCGCCCATACATATCTGAGAGCTTGGCGAAGATCGGCACCGCTATGGTCGAAGTCAACAAATAAGCGGTAGTAACCCAGGGATAACGATCAAAGCCATTCAGTTGCATGATGATGCGCGGCATGGCAGTGCCGACAATGGTCTGATCGATGGCCACCAGCAATAACGTGAGCACGAGCCCGATCAGAGCACCAAGAACCTGGCGCTTGGTTAAAGAATGTTGCGGCTGATAATATTGGGCCGCTAAGGTAGACATTTGTGTATTAAACCGTATTGGCGGCATGAGCGTCTAGCCCACGAACAAACCAAGGCGTTTCACCGCTAAGGTTGCAAAGGAAAACCAAAGTCAAGTCAAAGGCTCACTGCAGAGGCACAGCGTGGCGTAGCCACAACCAAAAGCTCAACGCTGATGAACGCTGATTTGAACTGATTGGCGCTGATGTGTGCTTAAGTCCGGGGCAAGCCGGACGCGTGAAAACAGCCCACCGTTTCAACGGCGGGAACGAAATTTGCGAGAAAAAACAAGATTTTGAAGCACGTCGTAATACAGAGGACGCAGAGGCACGCAGAGAAGAATTTAATTTCTTCATTCCGCTGGTTTGGTTAGCACAATTGTCTGAGCGGTGTATTTGGGGCCATCGAAGGCGGCCACGATCCTGACTTCCGTACCTACTGCAAGTCCATCTTTCACATCAGCAGGGATCTGATTCAAGTGGATCTCGTAGTTCTTGTCGTCAGTGACATTTTGCAAAGCAAGGAGGCCGCGATGCAGATCCAGGAAGGTGATCTTCCCCACAAAGGTAAAGGATGAGCCGGGCGCAGCCACGATGGTGATTTCCCGCGCCAGTCCTCGGTTGGGGCGGTCAGGAGAAAACTGCACATGTACGAGAGAGCCGGGGCGCACATCGTTGAGGGAGGCGGTTCTTGTCCCATAGATGATCCGGGTATCACTGTTGGTGCTGAAGTGGATCGGCGAAGAGCCGATCTGGTCGCGAAGTAGTAGCGTCTGGTGTTTGGGATCGATCTCAATGATCTGTCCATCGGCATCTGCGGGTGTTGCCGGAATGCCGACGCGTATGTTGCGCGCGAATACCTCATGATGGGCCTTGTCGAGCATGGTATCCACCGAAACGCGTTCGCCTTTTTTAATCGCAAGCTGTGTAGTCTCAGCACCGTTGCGAAAAATGTGGGTCCTCTCGTCGAAACC